>SVME01000008.1 GCA_015067605.1 Oscillospiraceae bacterium | reverse complement strand
TTATTTCCAATACGCCTGTGTGCGCTTCCCCTGATTCGGCAGTCCCCCACGGTAAAAACATTGCGTTGCTCAACCAAATACGCTCTGCGCCGCCACTTATCCACTTAAAAGTACCAGTAGGATTCGAGCCAATAACCGCAGAGCTTGAAACAGGCATTGCCTCAAACTTAATCATCATTTTCTTTGAGTTGATAAGCGTTTCCACAATATCCTTAACATCGATTTTTAGAATGCTAACTTCCTCAGTGGTAGTAAAGCCAAATACTTGCTTCCATTCGCCGGTAGGCAAATCAATGCCACCATTATTGCTCCCAGCTTCCGCATACAGCCTACCGAGAGCATCCACGCCAACAGGCACGGTCATATCATCTGTCTTGGCAACCGGCATGACACCGCCTAACGTTTCGGAAGTGGCAACAGGAAGTACATATTCAGCGCCGCTTTCCGGCTCATCCGCATCGCCCTCCGGATTGATCCAGACATAGACATTGGGGTCCGTTGGCTCCTCAGTGCCAACATACACACCCGACCCTCCAGAACCGCCACCGCCCAGCTCCGAAATATCTACCCTCACATTGCCCGTGGGGCTAATGTATACACGATACTCCTGACCATTCCACACAGTGTCAAACTGAGCATCGCCGCCCAGCATTACCAGAGGCATCAGCAGACCAGCACAATCGCAAACACAGGATTGGTCTTGTTTCCGAGCCTCTTGAATCTCCTCATAGGTCTTGTCGGCAACGTAGCCGTCCGCATCGTTGCCGGTGACGGTGACAGTGAACTCCTCACTTTGTTCTTTCATTCGGTTGAACGCAGGGATAAGCGTATTATTCAGATATTCCTTAATCTTTTTGGGGGCTTCGTCAAACTTGGCCTTCAGATCCTCCGCTGTCAAGCCATCTTCCGCATTAGGGAACGTGCCCAGCTTCTGAATAACCTCCACGTCCTCCAGAAAATTGTCCAGTGCCATAATCCTACGCTCCTTGTCTATTCAGTGCCCGTTGAAGTGCGCCGTTTCCGGCGCCACCGCTTACAGGCATACTGTCAATACTTTCTTTCGCCATACCGGTGCCGCCACCCATCACCGGCATCTGTGCCGCCGCCATGGCTTCAATTTCCTGAATCAGCTCCTGCTTTTTGCTGATGTAACCGCTAGGCAACCGCTCCAGATACTGTTTCAGGGTGATGTGTTTGTTCATCAGCAGATTATCTAGCGTCTGCATATTGGCCATCTCGCTCCAATAAGAGCTGGCACCCACATCCAATTTGACTGCCACAGGGAAATCCCCGAGAATCTTGAAGTCAAACGGCTGGAGAAATACTTGCGGCGGCAGCATCATCCCCAGAGGCTGCTCTCCGGGTTTGTCCAGCTTCATGTTGACCTCCACCATCCGGGTACCATAACGGACAGACATCATATCCTGCCAGATTCGTCCCATTTCCTCTACGCACTGATACATATTCTGCTTTGTCAGCTCCATGGGCGTATTAGCGGCACGCTGGAGGGCGATAATTGCCGAGGTGTTGTCCGGCCGGCTGTCACCCAGTGCAACCTTGGACGCACCGAGGAAAGACTGGGTCTTTTCAGCTACCATCTCCAAAAATTGCGGAATCTGGGGGCTGAGCGATGCGCCACTGATGGTCTTAGCCACGTTGTCCACATTGCCGTTGACGCCCACAGCAGAACCGACACTGCCATCCCAAAAGCGAATCCGGTTTCGGTCATATACCACCTTCGGGAAAGCGGTGGTCATCAAGGAAATGCCCACCATGGCGTGCATTTTGTTGTAGAACTTCTGATTCGGGATCAAGCCGGTAATCATGGCCTGCCCATGGTAGCAGTCCTGTATGTAATCCCAGTTCAGCCATACCAGCGGATATAGCCGGTATCCGGTGTCATAAGCCTTGCGCAGGATGCCCTTTTCTGTCGCTTCGGTGCACCAAATCGTACCGGTCTCTCGGTTCCGGTAAAGATAGGTCAGTACAGTCACCTTATCATCGGTGTAGCTGTCGTATTTGTTGTTGAATTTCTCGCTGTCGGCGGTAATCTGACCCAAATCTTCCATACCGCAGACCCCGTCTTTTTGGTATCCCTTCGCCAGCCAGCGAGCATCCTCTACCAGCGCCCGGCGAGAAAGGATAATATAGGGCTGTTCCTGCACCGACCGACAGTTGGGGTTACCGAAATGAACACGGGTATTCTCGATGATCTCCGCGACAATTTCGCCCTTGACCTTCTGCCCGTTTTCGATGGTAGGATCAAACCAGAAGTACATACAGCCGTCACCATCCACAGCGGCATCACGCATAAACTGCCGCAGCTTACCGACGATGTTATTCCGCTCAATGATGGCGGCGTACTGGTGGTTTAGTACCTCGCAGATTTTCTCAATCTGGGCTATCGGCAAGGGGCTAACCGAGGGCAACGGCGTAGCCTGCATCGCCAGATTATCGCTGGTGATGGTCGCCACCTGAAACAAAACCACCTGTTTCAGGAAATTAAACATAGGTGTGGGCAGTCCGTTGTGCTGAACGCCTTCCCATTGGTTGCCGATAAAGAAATCCTCGTTGACCTTGACAGTTTCGTAAAGGCCGATTTGCTGTTTGAACGCAAAGGCCTTTTCAAAATTCTTTTGGATCTGCTCATGAGTGGGGGCTTTCACCTTGCTCATGCTCCATCACCTCCGCCGTCTCTATTGCGGCGTGCCATCTCGTAAGGGTCGTAATTGAGGATATTGGCAAGACCATCATGGAAATCATCCACGGCCTTTGCGGCAGCCTTTGCCTTTTCATAATCCGGCACCGCACCATGCTCCAGATTATCAATGCGCCCCTGTACAGCACGCAGTGCATCTTCCCACGCCTGTCCCTGGGCTTTCAACTGGCCAGCCCAGGCTCGATCCAATCGTCTGGTCATTTCGGGAAACTCCCGTCCCAGACAATTAATTTCGGCAGTAAGCGATCGAGAGCGCTCATCAAGGATTCTTCGCCATTCGTTATCGGAATCCTCCAGCTGACCAGCAATCCACTCACGACTGCGTTTTCTTTCTCGCACGGTAACCACCGCGCAAACTGCCGCAGCCGTCAGTGCAAGGCTGCTCAAAATGATGCAGATAACCATTTCAATTCCTCCTTATGGGACTAAAGGGGCGGAAATCCGCCCCTTATTGTGATTACGCCATGTCGTGCTCTGCCACAGCAGACCAGAACATATCCGTCTTTGCGGCATACACACGCAGCTCATCGCCGGAAGTCAGTGCAACAGGCGCAGTATAGAGCTGTGCGTCAGTGCTGTACCGGGGGTCAGAGCCGTTGGTGGTGTAATAAATTACTGCGTCGGCAGTAGCACACTGGATGGTGGCCTTACCGTCGGCGACTGCGACGGTGGGGGTCTTAACCACCGTACCCGGCAGGCAAGCAACGCCTACGCCGCTGGACTTCTTGCCCAACACGAACGCATCGTACATCATCCGGAACTCCAGCAGATCGCCGGACAGGCCGGGGGGATCTACGTGGCCCTTGAAGTCGTTAATCTTCATGGGGGAGATCAGGGAGCCCTTGTAGGTAATCATAAAGGGCACGTTCGCAGGCATCCGCTTGGTGGACATGGGCTTGACCGCCATGTTGTCGAACTCGCCAATGCAGCCCTTGGGCAGGGTCTTGCCGCCCAGACTGTCCAGCGCAGTCCACTCACTGGACAGCTTCAGAGTGGGCATATACGCCCGGGAAATCCGAAGCTGAAGCTGGTCGGGAACACCGGCATCCAGCATCTCGTTGTGCAGCTCCATAATCTGGGATACGATGGTGGTCTTGGTGGGAGCGGCAGCCAGTTCCTTGTGAATGCCGGCATCCTTCGCCCACTTATTCAGGCGGTAGCGGTCGACCTCGGGGACGATGCGCTCCTCCCGTTCCGCCTTCATGACCTTGCCGACCTTGGCCTTGTCCATGGTCTCCTTGTTGTTGCCCTTGTCGATGGACAGGCTCAGAGACTTGTCCTGGGTCATGGTAAAGGTCTGAACCTCGTTGCCCACTTCCTTAGTGCGACCGTAACGGCTGCCGGTGCCGACCTCCTTACTGCGGTTGTAGTCCTGAAGGGCTTCGGTCCGCAGGCTGGTGACATGGACGGTCTTCACGCCGGAAAACTCCATATCCAGATCATGGCAGAACATATCGTCGGTCTCGGACGCCTTATTGAAAGTATCCATCAGACCCTGCTTGTACTTCTCATCAAAATGGATAACACTACCCATATGTACATTTCCTCCTTTTCATCGAGGGTTTATTCCAAAGCCCTCATAAAATCATCAAAATCGTCTTTCTTGCGCCGACCGCCGGAATCCTTCTGGCTGCCGGGAGACGCGGCACGGTTGGCGTTGTTCTGCTTCTCTGCCGCGAGCTGCGCCTCCAGCTCCTTGATGCGGTCCGCCTGTTCACGGTCCTTCATCCTGCGGTAGGCATCCGTCATGGAAAATCCACCGTTTACAATGTCGGATTTCAGCTTTTCATACAGCTGATCCGTCAGGGGAACGTCCGGAAATGCCTTCTGAAAATCTGCAATTTCCCGTTGGGCCTTTTCCTTGGGCGTTTCTTCGGCGGTAGCTTCGGGGGTCGCCGACGCTTTCAGCGCAGCGTTTTCACGCTCCAGCTTCTCTCGAGCCAGCCGTTCTTTCGCCACATCCTCAGAAAGCCCCTGCTTTTTCAGCAGATTCAGACGAAGGTTATCCAGCAGACCGGGGATGTCCGTACCACTCTCCTTGGCGAAATCCGCCAGCAAATCCATCGTGGCCTGTTGTTCGGAGAGCCTGCCCTTAATCCGGTCGTAGTCCGCACCCTTCTGCGCAAGGCTGATCACTTCCTCACGGGTGCAGGTGCGCTCCTCCTTGTTGATTTTCAGCGTAAAGGTTTCCTCAGCTGCCGGAGCATCCTCGCCCTCGGGCATTTTCGTATCCGGAGGCGTATCCTGCTCAGCCGGAGCACCCTCGCCACCGTCAGGCTGTTCCTCCTTGTCGCCGGTGTCTGTACCGACATCCTCGCCGGTGTCCTGTGCGCCCTCGTCCTCAACCTCAGTCTGGTTGCCGAAGTCATCGTCAAAGGCCGCCATGAACTCAGCATAGCCGGTATCCAATTCCTGATCTTCCATGTGTTTCTCCTTTCAAATTCGGCTCTGGTAGGCCATTTATCTCCACAGCTCTGGTAGGCTGATGGAATCATGCGTAAATGTAGCTGGAGGTGACAGCACCGCCGCACATGGCGGTCTGGTAATCCACTTCTGTGGTTTCCTCCTCGTACTCCTCCTCCCGAAGGGCTTCCGCCGGAAGGACATAAGTCTGGGCGAAATACCGCAAGGCATCCGGCCCATGGGTAATATCGTGAGGCTTGTCCATCACATCATTGGGGTCGTTTTTGTCATGGAGCAGGCTCTTAATGCAATCAATCAGACTGCCGCAGGTATCGAATATCCGCAGACTGGGCAACCCATCCGACGTGCGGAGTTTGAACAGCTCCTTTAGAGCACTCCAGCCCTGTTTCCGGTTATTGTCCGCCCGAACCAGCCCCACGCCGTGCTCAGCGAACATGGCCGCTTGCGTTTTGCCGCTCTCTCGGTTCCGGCTCCACATATCCGGCGGCGCAATGGAAAAGTAGATATTTTCATCGGGTCTGGTCAGCTCCAGCTGTGCTTGCGCCGCATCGGAGACCACCATGCCAGATTTTGCGAACTGCCGGTATACATAGCATCGTCCTGTTTCGTCTACCGCCACCCAGATGCAGAAGAACATATCCAGACCATAGTCAAAGGCTCTGTAATGCTGCCAATGAGGCGGAATCGGGAAGGGCTTGCAGGTATGGACACCATCGGTGAACTCTTCGAAGAACACCCCGGACAGGGCGTTCCAGTCGCCGTAGCGATGCGCCCTGCGGATGTCCTCCGGCAGTAGCTCCAGCTGTTTAACGTAATCAGGATTCGCCTTGACCAGATCCACATTGTCATCCACTGTGGCAGGGATGAACGTGTAGTCGTCCGGATTCTCGTCATCCTTAAACTGCCGGTCTACAAATAGCCGCTTCACCCAGAAATGCCCAACACCGCCGGGGTTGCAGGTCAGATAGATTCGTTTCGGAATGTCGTTGGCGCCACGGACGCAGGCTGCCAGCCCTCGGAACTCGCTTTCTGTGAACTGGGTCGCCTCATCGATGAACATCCAGTCGAAGCTTTGTCCCTGATACTTGCCACCGGTGGCTGCGTCATAGTCCGGCATATTTCCGAACTTGATTTGACTGCCGTTGGTGAATTTCAGGAGGTGGTCTGTCTTGTTGTATTGGTAGGTGCCGGGAGCGAGGATTCCCAGCATCGGGGTAATGATGGGGTTTTCCATCTGGTCATACTCCCGGCGCAGCATAATGATTTGAATGCCGGGGTAGTTATAGGCCGCTAAAGCCGCCTTCCGGACGATTGCCCAGCTCTTTCCGCCACCACGAGCACCGCCATAGCAGGTGTATTTCGTCCGGCTCAGGAAGAACAGCCATTGCGGCTCAGAGTTTGGATGGCCCATGTTGGCAGTGATAACCTGCTTGTCCGTATTCGTTTCTCTTGCCGCCACGGTATCCCTCCCTGAAAAAACAAAAAGAGCCAGTGTGACCACCACTAAGGTGACCGCACTGGCTCTAGGCTCCGGCGTATTATGTATCAATCATTGTTTCTTTTTTGCACCACGGACAGAAGAGGGGGAACCGCTTCAGCACCGTGTCCGGTTGAATTTTGACTTTCGTCCGCTTTCCACATTGGGGGCAGACGATAAAGCCCCTTTCGCTGATTACCACGGTTCTCTCCCTTCCTCCCTGACTTTCGGCGCAGGGCAACCGCTTTGACGCACCCGGGACTCGAACCCGGGACACTACAGCTCTAGCCATCTGAGCTAGTGCGCCGCCACTTTTTTGACCCGTGGCAAGGCATCCTTTCGGACTGGTACCGGCAGCTGGGCTCGAACCAGCGACCTTCGGATTATCGATCCGCTGCACCTCCATCTGTGCTTTGCCGGCATTTTTATTTTTCGGGCAGGCACAATCAAAATGCCCCACCTGTTTTTCTGCCACCCCCTCTCGGGAATGGTCTGAAATCGAATCTACTAATTGTATATAATATATATAATACTAAGCTATATATAGGTAAGTTATATATAAGACTAAGTCTTATATATAAAGCTTAGTCTTATATAAGACCAACCCTTATAATACCTCCGCCGCAATTTGAAAATTGTGGCCGCTTCATGGCGTGAAAATCAGGGGATAAAGGTGCGAAATATACTGTGAAAATAGGGGGTGTGAATGTGGTGTAAAATGGATGTGTGGCATATATCTACGCCCCATCCTGCGAAGCCACCCCACTTTTCCGCTACCCCCTCCACTGCCCGACCAAAAATCGATACATGGGGACCGGTGCGCCGACCCACCGCCAGCACCCAACCACAGCCCCAAAAGTGTCCGCCAGCGGTGGAATTGCGCCCGTTTGCGCTTTTTGCCGTCAAAATGCCGAAAAGATATGTAAAACAAGGTAAAAACCGCCATTCGAACGCAACAAAATAAATATTTGGTTGCGTTCGGGCTACTTTGCAGCCTCTGCGGCTCTGGGGTCACCGTCTCCGAAGCAAATATTGATGCTGGTGGGGCCGGTGTTGGTGTCCTTGTCCTTGTATACGATTCCGTCCCCGTAATCCTTGGCCCCGTGGAGTTTGGCAAGCTGCGCCTGCTGTCCAGTCCATGCCTTGGAGGAAAATATTTCACCCCGGATGAACTGTAAAACCTCCCTGAGCATCCTCGCCCGCTTATAATATGCGCTCTTCGGCTGATCCGAATAGCAAGCAATGAACTCCTTGACCTCGTCCTCCAGACAATTTATGTACGACGTAAAATGCGGCCAGGAAGCCCGAGCAAACTTGCCCTCTTCCAGATCCTGCTTATACTGTTCGATTTTGTTTGCAAGCTCCTTTTCAGACAACTCAAACACGGGATTTCTTCCGCTGTTACTGTTTCCGGCCATACTCGCACCTCCATATCTGCCTATATTATTATAATTATTTTCAAACTTCGCCATACTGAAAACATATTTTTTCGCATAAAAATAGCCCAGCTGGAGCGCTCCAACGAGGAGCACCCAGCCGGGCGATAAAAACGAGCAGAAAAATTTTTTGAAAAAGGGGTTGACAAATGGGTCGACCCATGATATTTTAATTACGCAAGGCGGCAGTCCACTCCGAAAGGAGGAGACAGCCATGAGCGTATCAGAAACCATCGCGTTACTTATGCTTTTGCTTGCGGCTATCACTCTGGGTGCAAACCTAAAGAAATAGCCGCCCCCGTACCCTAGCGAGAAGCGGCAATTTCACCCATCTTGAGTTGACCGCCTTCCCGTCTAGCCACGGGCGACAGCCTTGCCCACTTGGGGGACTAGCACTCCCCCAAGTCGGTAAAAAAAGTATACCACAAAAGGAGGCCGAAGTCAATAGCGGATAGTCAGGCAAAAATCAGCTGGGAGCGAGAAAACGTCATAAAGCTGACAGTGAAGATCAACCGCAACCAAGATCCGGAGCTGTTCGAACTCTTTACCAGGGAGCAAGGCAGCCGAAGCGCTCTCGCAAAGGCCCTGATGGCGCAGGGTCTACAACGACCCCAAAATTAAAAAATCCGGCACTGTTACCAGCAGCACCGGATTCGGGCAAGTGTTACCAGCACAAGCCCACGCACCCGACCACATCTGTTACCACACAAACACAGTCAAGGAGCTTTTATATTATAGCCTCCTTGACGCCAAAAATCAAGGAGGAATTATTTATGTCATGCTTTATTATCAACAACGAATCCACCGCCGCCCTTGCGGCAATGTTAGACCGGGCTGTCAATGCAGCCCGCTGGTCGGGCACCGTTCGTTATGGTATCTACTCCGGCCGGGAGTTGTACGAACTGCTCCGCTCTGAGTGGTCGGCTCAATTCGGGCGCAAGTGTGTCGACTTGGACAGCCGAAAGATTTACGCTATCCTTCACCACATGAATGAGCAGGCCTACGGTGAGCGATATAATCGGGATGCTGCCACCCCCGAAGCGATGCCTGTAGGCGAATGGCTCCACACGGCTGATAGTAAACCTTGGCAGATGCTGAAGACCTTTGAGTGCTTTCTGTACCAGTGTGACGAGGGTAATGTCGCAAAGAGCGAGCTGTATCAAGCCCTTGTCTGCGCCAAGAATTACTACATGAAGCACCTAATCAACAAGCTGCCGGACTATGACGCAGCCGTCTGGGGTTAAGGAGGTACTGATATGAGTTTCCCCATCATCACCAAAACCATCCAGCAGGAATATGAGCGGCGATACGCCGTCGCTCCCTCCGGGATGCCTTGTATCTGCGGATACTTCGGCAGAGCCTGCCGCCAGCTGGAGAAACCCGAAGGAGCCAACCGCGCCAGCTGTATGGGGTGCCCATTGGCGAACTATGCCAAGGGTACCGTGCTGAATAAACTGGCGGAAGAAACCCACGGTGCGCATATTTATATGCAGATTAGGTTGCTATCTGGCCGAATCGAAGAGATTGACGTTTACCTTGCAGCCGATGGCAACCATCGCTATATAACTTCCGCAGACCATTGTCCCGAAAACCACCCCGCCGGCCTGCGTGACGAAATCATCGAGGCGTTCCGCACGCTGTATTAAATCGATCCCCAACTATTTTCTTTCGCTGCGCTCCGAGCTTGTTACACTTTTGTTGCAAACCCAAAAAATCCCCCTCACTTTTCACCGCTCCAAGATTCGAAATATCATTGTGAAATCCACGGAAATCCCTAAAAGTTCTTTCAGAATGTTCGGATTTTTCCGAAATAGTGCCTACGAATCAGTAGGTCGGGGGTTCGAGTCCCTTTCGGCGTACCAAAAATAACGGATGCCCATTCGGGTGTCCGTTATTTTTTTCGTTGGGAGGGGCTCGAACCATTAGATGCCACAGTCCGGTGGACTGTGGCTTGTCGCCGGCTCGACGGCGACAACACCATAATTTTCTTTCGCCTAGGCGAAAGAAAATGCAAGCGAGTCCCTTTCGGCGTACCAAAAATAACGGATGCCCATTCGGGTGTCCGTTATTTTTTATGCGTTGGAAGGGACTCTATCCATTAGATGCAACAATATTGTTACCTTTTATGTACTTGAAAGCAAAGTGGAAGAAACATCCCCGTCTCCTCCGCTTTGTTATTAATCAGCTTTTCTTCATCAGTTCTTCCGCACGCCAGCTTGGGTGCAAATAACCACACACTGACCACCAAAGTAGCGCTGGTCAGAAAGACCATGATTACTTCGGTCAGCTTCCGGCCACACCGCCTCTGAAAGCGGCCGTCAGTCTAGTTCATAACTGAAAATGCCGAGCCACGTAGAGCGATTATTCACATCTTCTACACCGGGGTGCCCCCTATAATAATATATCGTTACTTTATCGCTTTCCCATTCTACATAATAGTGCCCATCGGCAAAGCAGGGATCCTCCGAACTTGTATACCCAATTTCCTTCACCATCCATCTGTTATACCATTTAGTTTCTCTGATGTAGATATCGGATCCACACGAATGGAAATAACTCCATTCACGAACTACCAGCTCATACTTGCCGTCCGGAGAGGAAATGACAAGATCCGGCTCATACCCTGGACTCAATAAATTCATAAAAGCAAAATAGAATATTCCATACGCAATAATCAAGCAGGTTACCAACGACAAGCTAATGATGAGGATAACTCGAGTTTTTGTGGAGAGTTTTTTTGATTTACTCATATACATTTCACTCCTTTAATTTCTGCGCCCAGAAATGGTCGGCAAATGCATTCTGCTGGTCAGGGTTACTAATGCCGTTACGGAATTTATTTCATCAGTTCCTCCGCACGCCAGCTTGCATAATTCCAGCTTCGGAAGTCACAGTCATCACGCCGCTCACGATTCATAATTTCCTGCGCCTGTTGCGCAACCCACGGATTTTCAGAATCTGTTAATTTTGCGATTTGAGGGATTGCGCCATCCCCCAAGCCTGACAAATAATCAAGATCAATCGTCTCCAGCTTTCCGGACTGATAGGCCGATACGTTATACCTTGCCACCACTGTATCTACATCCACCCAGATTACCGCCGCGCCTATGACCATTGCGACGATTAGCAGCACCTTCATATACGCCAGCTTGGGTGCAAATAACCACACACTGACCACCGCGGTAGCAATGGCCAGAAAGACCATGATTACTTCGGTCAGCAACCGCAGTCGGGTCAGGCCGTAAGCGTCGATGTACATACACATTTTAGCGCTGGCGGTTGACACCAAAAACACCGTCACCAAACCAACCAGCAGACACAATAATCTGGTGGACATAGGTGCTTTACCATCTTTTTTGGCCGTCAGACCGATGGCCAATGCCATGACAATTAAATCAATGGCGCACAGCCATGCCATTTCAAAAAATCCCCGTCGTGCGTATTCCGCCATGGTGAAGCTCTTGGGTAGAATTCCTGCAAAGGCTCCGGTGAAATATGCAAGCTGACCCACAAGATAAACCAGATACACCAGACAAACCGCCCCAAGCACCGTGTTCACTGTTAGATGGCTAATGCCTTTCATCGGTTTCTTCTCGACACAAACCTTCTTGGGCTTGTGCCGCAGCGCAGCCCCACGGGTATACAGGACGCAGGCCGCACCGCCTCCGAAAATAATCGTGGCAAAGACCTCATTCAGTTCAAAGTCCGGAAGCAGTCGAATCAGGCCTTCAAAAGCCGCATCAGCAGACATCAGCAGTGGAATCAGTATGCACATCAGCGGAATTGTCACCGCCAACCCAAGCAGCACCGCACCGCTTTTCTTGATGGCAGGACCGCCGCTGCGAATGGTGCGCCCCACTCCACGAAATGCCGGAGCCATTTGCCCAAACCCCATAAACAACGATAGCGGTACATCCCCCAAAGATGTTATTCCCGACGGGTTGGAGCGATTCTGCCCAGCAAGCAGGCACAGTCCCAAATTATAGGAAACCACCAAAAAGAGGAACATAACAAACTTAACGAAGCCGTCATCAGAACGGGCAAATCCAGCAGCAATTATCACACAGAGCGTCAACAGCGTCCAGCTGTATGCCGACGGACGGCAGCCGGAGGCTACCAAATACCCCACCGAAACGTAAATGCACAGAATCGCCGTAATAGAAAATCCCACATTAAACCCGCCAAACAGGGTGAAATTACACAATAGCAAGCCGAAGATAATGGCAAATAATCCAAACAGCAGCTCATTTTTTCCGGCAGGAAAGATGGTTTTCTCCCGAACCGGAGGTGGCTGCACAACTCGGCCGTACGGATATGGGTAGTATCCGCCGTAAGGATTGGGTGTCCAGGGAATGTTATTATTCATCTTTTCCATGGGTCATCATCCTCCACATATTCAAACAAGTCCCCCGGCTGGCATTGCAGCTCCTTGCAGATCAAATCCATGGTGGACATCCGCACGGCCTTGGCTTTACCTGTTTTCAGAATCGAAAGATTCGCCTGCGTCATACCGATTCGCTGCGCCAACTCCAAGGATGTCATCTTCCGCTTTGCCAGCATCATATCCAAATTCACAATAATCGCCATAGTCCACCTCAAATCGTCAGGTCATTCTCTTCCCGAATGGTCACCGCAGCGTCCATCACATGGGACACCACGCTGATTGTCAGGCAAAGGAACGCCATTATCACAGCCAAAGCAATCAGTGGGATATAGATAATGCCGGCGATTCCGGTAATCAGGCTCACCAGACCGCAACTCCACTGCACCCATCGCAGACAACGGACGTTCTTGCGAACGAACACTTCTCCCGCAAGGATGCCGCGCAGCAGGCAATCCAGATTCCACAATGCCCAGCCAATGATGACAACGCAGCAATAGAATAGTCCGGTCAATAGTTGCTGCTCCCATTCCAACATGAACAGGAAACCGATATAACAGCGAAGAATGGCCGGCAGCAGGAATACCAGCGCCACCAGCAGCGCCCCCACACCTCTCTCAACCCAAAGAGTCACCTTTGCCCAAAATTTTTGTTTTTCCATAAATGGCACCTCCTGTTAGTGCCACTATAACACCATAATTATCGTTTGTCAATAATTCTTTAGCGATTTATAAGATATTTTTACCGCCCTGCGGTATGCAGGGCGGTTTTAAATCTACCTAAAAATATCTTTTATTTCCTGTTCAGTCATGGTGGACAAGTAGGGCTTGATATCCTCCACAAGCTGAACAGAGGTCACCATCTCCTCCAACTGTGCGTCAGTAAAGTCACAGGGTACCTGCAGGCAGAACAAGTAATCCCCGTCGCTCCAATAGAACTTCCGTTCTCCATAATTATTACCCAAAGTCGGTTCTTCTACCAGATAACCCTCGATGCCGTTGATGGTTCGCAGTCCATGCTTCGGCACAGCATCAGGTTCTGTAGTAATATCCACCACCAGTGCTTCCGACGGAACGGAATTGCCAGCCCACTGATAAAAGCAGATATCCCGGTCAGTCCCCTCTACGATCCATCCAAACTGAGTAAACATTCCATCTTTCATGATGTGACCTAGGTATTGCGTATACTCATCTGGGATTTCCGGCGGGATATAGTAGTTTTCGATAGATTCAGGTGCATCTTCGTTAAACTCCACATCCAGCCGTATTTCATGGTGACGCATTTCATAACTAGTCCCATCGATGGGATTTGTTGGAGAAAGCCAGACAGTGTCCTCCGTTTCCAGCTTCCCACCCTTTAGAGCATTACGGATCTGCGGTGTAGCGACAGCCGTAATCGCCAAACCGGCCACCACAGCAGCAATCAATGTCATCTTCCATCCAAGGTGCCCGTTTCGTCTTTCCTGTATACCCTCCGTTTCGCCAATCATCGCATCATCCAAATCGCCGATTGCTTCAAACAGCTTTTCATTTGTCATAACCAGAATCCCTCCTTAATCAGATAGCCTTTTAGTTTTTTACGAACACGAACCAGAATCATAAGTACGTTGCTTTCCTTCAAACCAAATCTGGATGCGATATCTGCCGTGCTTTCCACAAAGAAATACCGTCGGATGAAAATCTTCCGGTCACGGGGCGATACGGTATCCAGAAATCGCTGAATAGCGACGGTCAGTTCCTTTACGTCCACTCTCTCCTGCGGATCATCACCACCTCCAACACACTCCGACAGTTCTTCCAACGCCAGTGTCAGCTCACCACCACCTCTCTTTTCCGCTGCCCGGGCACGGTAACGGCTGAAAGCCAGATTCCGGACGATTTTAGCAAGGTAGAGCTTGAAGACCACCGGACGCTTTGGCGGGATGGTATGCCACGCCCGAAGGAGCGTATCGTTCACCATCTCCTCCGCATCCTGCCGGTCACACAGGATACGCTCCGCCACCTGCATGCAGTAAGCACCGTAGGTTTCGTTTGTCTCCCGGATGGCGCGCTCATCTCGGGCGAAATATAAATCCAAAATTTGATCGTCATTCATGTCGATCCCTCCTTTGAAAGGCCCTTCTATCCTATAAGACGCACTTTCCTTCCAATCATAACAAACGAAAAACCGCTCCGGTGAACCGGAGCGGTTTTGTGAGCATATAGCAAGAGGGAGAAATTAATAGAACTTTCTCTTGTTCTTACGGGCAGCTTCAGACTTCTGCTTACGCTTCAGGCTGGGGCTGACGTAATGCTCGCGCTTCTTAACTTCGGCAATAACGCCCTCCTTGGCGCAGCTACGCTTAAAGCGACGCAGAGCGCTCTCCAGAGATTCGTTTTCCTTAACGCGAATTTCAGACATTGTTTTCCCTCCCTCCGATGGCATCCGGCTAGGTTCCTGGATGCTTTCAGGGCCATATCGGCTTGACTATTATACGCTTTCCTTCGTCAAATGTCAAGCATGATTTCGTTTTTTTCGCTGAATTTTGTGAAAATTACTTAACGATTAGGTTGACCAGCTTGTTCTTGACCACGATGGTCTTGACGATGGAGCCGCCATTCTTTTCAAGGAACCGGCTAATCTTCTCATCCGCCAGCACATTCTTGATGACGGTGTCGTTATCCAAATCCGCATCCATCACCACGGTGCCACGCATCTTGCCGTTGACCTGCACCGCCATGGTGACCTCCGCATCCTTGCACTTCTCCTCATCGTAGGTAGGCCAGCTCTCATAGGCAATGGTATTATCATGGCCCATAATCTGCCAAATCTCCTCGCCCACATGGGGGGTAATACAGGAAATCATCTTGATGAAGCCCTCGGCATAGGCTCTGGGGCAGGTGCCGTTCTTATAGACCTCATTAACGAACACCATCATCTGCGCAATGGCGGTATTGAAGCCCAACTGCTCAAAGTCGGAGGTGACCTTCTTGACGGTCTGATGGTAGACCTTGGTCAGCTTGCCGTCGTCGGTGTCGGTAATGTTAGCGCTCTCGGTGAAGAAATTCCAAACACGGTTGATAAACTTCTTAGCACCGGCCACAGCAGTGGTGCTCCAAGGCTTGGAAACCTCCAGCGGGCCCATGAACATCTCGTACAACCGGAGAGTATCCGCACCATACTCCCGCACCACGTCACTGGGATTGACCACAAACTCAGGGAAACGCTTACCCATCTTGATGCCGTTCTCGCCCAGGATCATACCCTGATGCACCAGCTTCTTGAAGGGCTCCTTCACAGGGCACAGACCCTGATCGTAGAGGAAGCGATTCCAGATACGGGAATAAATCAAGTGACCCACAGCGTGCTCAGGGCCGCCCACATACAAATCAACGGGCATCCAGTGCTTCAGCAGCTCCGGATCACAGAATTCCTTATCGTTGTTGGGGTCGATGTAACGCATGAAGTACCAGGAGGAACCGGCACTGCCGGGCATGGTAGAGGTTTCACGGATGCCCTTGATGCCATTGCGGTCGTAGTGCTTCCACTCATCAGCGTTTTCCAGCGGTGCCTTGCCGCCGCGGCCCTTATAATCCTCCAGCTCCGGCAGAATCAGAGGCAGCTCCTCATCAGGCAGGAACACAGTCTTGCCGTCCTCGGTGTAAACACAGGGTACGGGCTCGCCCCAGTATCTCTGGCGAGCGAAAATCCACTCACGGAAGTGGTAGTTGTTCTTTCTTCTGGCAACGCCCGCCTGCTCCAGCTTGCAGGTGATGGCCTCCTTGGCCTCCTCCACCGTCAAACCGGTGAATTCCTCGGAGTTCATCAGCTTGCAGCCCTTGCCCAGATAATCCTGCTTCTCAAAGGCGCACTCGGACACATCACGGCCCTCGATGACCTGAATCATGGGGATATTATGAACCTGCGCATACTCGAAGTCGCGCTGGTCGTGGCTGGGCACCGCCATAACCGCACCGGTACCGTAGCTGGCCAGCACGAAGTCGCCGATGAACACCGGTACCTGCTTGCCATTGACGGGGTTGATGGCGTAAACGCCCTTCAGGGGGCAACCGGACTTGGTCTTGTTCATATCCGTCCGATCGATGTCGCTCTTGCGGGAGGCCTCGGCGATGTAGGCCTTTACCTCATCCAGATTCTCCACACGGTCCAGCAAGGACTCAGTAATCTTGCCATCGGGGGCCAGCACCATGAAGGTAATGCCGTAGATGGTTTCAATGCAGGTGGTGTAGATGGAGAAAGAGCCGCCGCCCACCAGCTGGAAATCCACCTCAACGCCGGTGGACTTACCGATCCAGTTGCGTTGAATCTCCTTGGTGGATTCGGGCCAATCGATTTCGTTCAGGCCCTCCAGCAGCTTTTCCGCAAAGGCGGGCTGGTCGATGACCCACTGCATCATGTTCTTCTTCACCACGGGGTAGCCGCCACGCTCGGATTTGCCATCGATGACCTCGTCGTTGGACAGCACCGTGCCAAGCTCCTCGCACCAGTTCACGGGCATCTCAATCCGCTTTGCATAGCCAGCCTCGTAGAGTTGCTTAAAAATCCACTGGGTCCACTTATAGAAAGAGGGGTCGGAGGTGGCAATCACCTTGCTCCAGTCGTAGTCGAAGCCCAGCTCCTTCAGCTGATTGGAGAAGGTCTTGATATTCTCCTGCGTGAAGCCGTTGGGGTGGTTGCCGGTGGACACCGCATACTGCTCTGCCGGCAGGCCGAAGGAATCGTAGCCCATGGGGTGCAGCACGTTGTAGCCCTGCATCCGCTTCATGCGGGACATGATATCCGTGGCGGTATAGCCCTCGGGATGGCCAGCGTGCAGACCCACACCGGAGGGATACGGGAACATATCCAGCACATAGTACTTAGGCTTGGAGAAATCCCACACGTCCGTATGGAAGGTATCGTTTTCCTCCCAGTATTTATGCCATTTGGCCTCAATGGCGGAATGATCGTAGTTCATTGGAAGCACCTCTTATCCTTCAATAATAATATCCTTCAAATCCACCTGCTCCGCATCAGCCCACAGCCGCTCCAAATCATAGAAGGCACGGGCCTCGTCGGTGAACACGTGAACCACCACACTGCCATAGTCCAACAGCTCCCAGCTGTTGCCACGGTGTCCCTCTCGGCCCAGCATGGTTTCCCCCAGCTGATCCATGGTGTACTCTGCGTAATCGCACAGGGTCTTAACGTGTGTATTGGAGGTACCAGTGCAAATCAGAAAATAATCCGCAAGGCTGGACACTCTGTCAATTTTCAACAGCTTAATGTCCATACCCTTCTTGGCATCCAGTGCCTTGGTTACTTCATACGCCACTTCTTTCGCAGTCATCATAATACGAATTCCTTTCGGGATAATTTTTATTTTCAATTCAAGAATTCCAGCGCCCCGCGGGATTCCGGGGACACCTCCGCCCCCTGACGAGCCAGATGCTCCAGTGTCATCTCCAATCCCAGCTTCAGCGCACCATCAATATCGGAAAATGCCAATTCTCTCAGCTTTTCCACCCCGGGGAACGCCCGATTGGGCTCCATATAGTCTGCCACATAAATAATCTTTTCAAGCAGGCTCATATTGGCACGACCGGTGGTGTGATAACGAATAGCCGTCACCACCGCTTCATTCTCTCCAAAAATTCTTTCCGCTACCAACGCACCGGTGAGGGCGTGAAGAGTTTTCGGATATTTGCGGCTGAAATCGGTCAATATCGTACCATATTCATCACATAATGTCAATTGCAGGGGGCCATCCATCGCCTTGGTAATGTCGTGGAGGATACCGGCACGAGCCGCATCGGTTTCGTCTGAACCCCAACGCTTTGCCAGCGCAATCGCCGTATCCCGGCAGCCAAGAACATGGTTCACACGATTCTTTTTCAGCAGACGGACAACCACCTGCTCCAGCCGATCCATGGGGAGATTTTTGTAATCTGCACCGCTGCCGTAAAGACCGCTGTTACGAATGTAATCCTCCACCCCGTCAGGCAGGAAGCTACCGGCACAACCAAATACCAGCATCCGGCGCAAATCCGTAGAGGAAATGTCCACAATTTCGTTGCGTACCAGATACACGTTATGTCCCTGGGCTTCCATTTCGGCCTTTCGCTGCTCAATGGACGTTTTCTCGCCCTTTTCACCACGGTAAAACACGCCCAGCGAAGCATTGGCCAAAATCACATCTGGATTGCGCCATTCATGAAACGTCAGAAACATATCCGTACCCATCAGCAGAATCAGCTCATCATCCGGATACCGCCAGCGCAGCTCCAGCACCGTTTCATAGGTGAAGCTCTTCCCTTCCCGACGCAGTTCGATGTCAGACACCTCAATTTCGGAGCAATCCCTAAGGGCAATGCGCAGCATTTCCAGCCGCTGCTCCGGAGAGGCCGAGCCCGCCGGCAGCTCCTTGTGGGGCGCAATCCGATCTGGTATCACCAGCAGCTTGTCCAGCCCTAAAGACCGCACTACCCCCTTGGCTGCACGAATGTGTCCAATATGCGGCGGATTGAAGGTACCGCCGTAAATGCCGATTCTGCCCATAAGCGTGCCCCCTATAAATTAGTTGAAAGTTCAAAGTTGATGGTTGAAAGCTGACAGCCGAGATTGCCTCAATCTTTCAACTTTCCACTTTCAACTTTCAATTTACTCCTCTCCTCGCAGCTGACGTTCCCTGCTGCGCTCAATGGATTTCTCAATTGCCTGCTGTCGGAAATACTCGTTGCGCTGCTCCCGAACCTTCTTCTGGGCAGCACGACGGGCACGAATACCCTTACGCACCGGATCCGCCTTGCTCACCGGCGTAGAACGCCGCTTGGCACGGCCGGTGGAATTGCGCTCTTGCTGGCACTTTTCGCTGTATCGATAAATCACAAACTTTGTTCCGATGACAGACACGCCGTCCGCACCGGTGGCCTCGCAGATGGCATCGGACACCTCACGAGGGGTCATGAAGGCGCTCTCCAGCACCTTACCCTTGATTAGCTCACGAGCCGTCAGCTGGTTCTCCGCCTCGGCGATGACAGTGTCCGTCACGCCCTCCTTACCCACCATCAGAGTGGTTTCCAGAGCGTTGGCCTGAGCCCGTAGCTCCGCCCGTTCCTTACTTGTCAGCATAGCCTGCCTCCTTCAATTTATCACGTAACACACGCAGCGCCTTGCCACGATGGGAAACAGCGTGCTTTTCCTCGGCGCTGATTTCGGCCGTGGTCTTGCCGAAGGGGGGATAGTAGAAAATGGGATCGTAGCCAAAGCCATTCTCCCCTCTGGGCTCTCGGGTCAGCTCCCCGTGGATTTCTCCACGGGCCTGAATCACCTGTCCCTCCGGCGTTACAAAGGTAATCACGCATACGAACTGGGCCTGACGCTGACCGTCGGGCACCTGCTCGGTGTTTTTCAACAAAAGCTGCAATCTACCCCAGTCGTCAAGGCTCTCATCAAAGCCGTAACGGGCGGAGTAGATACCCGGCTCGCCGTTCAGCGCATCCACCGCAATGCCGGAATCATCCGCCAAAGCAGGCAGCCCCGTGGCCTTCATCACCGCCTCCGCCTTCTGGAAGGAGTTTTCCTCGAAGGTAGTGCCGGTTTCCTCCACGTCAATATCCACGCCCAGCTCCGATTGCAGAACCAACTCGAAACCGAATTTCTCGGTTATCTTGCTAATCTCTACCAGCTTGTGGGGATTTTTGCTTGCAAGGACTACCTTCATCAGATCAGTGCCTCCACAAACTCTCTTGCGTTGAAAGGCATCAAATCGTCCGCCTGCTCACCTACGCCCACGAACTTCACGGGAATCTGCAACGCATCGGACACCGCGATGACGATACCGCCCTTGGCGGTGCCGTCCAGCTTGGTCAGGGCCATCGCCGTGACACCGGCAATTTCCTTAAACTGCTTCGCCTGAATCAGACCATTCTGGCCAGTAGTGCCGTCCAGCACCAGCAAAACCTCCTTGGCAGCAGTGGGCAGCTCCCGCTCTACGATACGACTGATTTTATTCAGCTCGTTCATCAGGTTGGTCTTGTTGTGGAGCCGTCCAGCGGTATCGATGATAATCACATCCGCATTGCGGGCACGGGCAGCCTGGATACCGTCATAAACCACGGACGCAGGATCGGCGCCCTCATGCTGGCGGACGATGTCCGCACCGGAGCGACCGGCCCAGATTTCCAGCTGATCCGCCGCAGCGGCACGGAAGGTATCGCCGGCAACCAGCAGCACCTTCTTGCCCTGACGGACAAGCTGGGTAGCAATCTTACCAATGGTCGTAGTCTTACCCACGCCATTGACACCGATTACCAGAATCACGCTGGGGTTGGTGGAAATATTCAGCGCCACATCGCCCACATTCAGCATCTCCACCAGAATGTCCTTCAGGGCCACCTTGGCCTCCTCGGGGGTTTTCAGATGCTGCTCACGAATGGCCTTGCGCAGACGCTCAGTGGCCTTGGTGGCGGTTTCCACGCCCAAATCCGCCAGAATCAGGCTCTCCTCCAGCTCGTCATAAAAATCGTCATCAATCTGGCTGAAGCCGGAAAATACCGCCCCCAGCGTATTGCTCAGCGCCTGTCTGGTCTTGGACAGACCGGCCTTGATTTTATCAAAAAATCCCATATTTTCTCCTTTATTCCACGATACCCAGATACTCTTCCATCTGGTTCAAATCCAGCCGCAGCAGCTTGGACACACCCTGCTCCTGCATCGTCACACCGTACAGCACATCGGAAGCCTCCATGGTGCCACGCCGGTGAGTAATGACGATAAACTGGGTATTCTTACTCAAATTATGCAGATAACTGGCGAACCGCTCAACGTTCCGGTCATCCAGTGCCGCATCGATCTCGTCCAACAGGCAGAAGGGCGTGGGCCGCACCTTCAAAATCGCAAAGTACAACGCCGTGGCCACAAAGGCCTTCTCACCACCGGACAGCAGCGTGATGGTCTTGACCTGCTTTCCGGGGGGCTGGACACGAATCTCGATGCCGCAGGTCAGGGGGTTTTCCCGATCCTCCAGAATCAACTGTCCCCGACCGCCGCCGAACATCTCCTCAAAGACCTGACCGAAATAGTGGTCAATCTTATCGAATTCCGTCACAAAGATGGCAGTCATTTCCTGGGTAATATCCCGAATGATGCTCTCCAGCTCACGCTTGGAGGTCAGCACATCATCCCGCTGGGCGCTAAGATAAGAGTAGCGCTCATTGACCCGGGCATATTCCTCAATAGCACCCAGATTGGGCGTGCCGAGGGCAGAAATCTTCCGCTTCAGCTCGGAAATACGGCGATTTCCGGCAGTTACGGACTCGATTTGTCCACGATGCTCCACAGCAGTACCGGGGGTAAGACCATAGGAATCCCACAGCTTATCGATAATCTGCCGCTCCTCCATGGAGGTAGCCAGCTTCTTCTGCTCCAGCAGCGCACAGGCCCGCTGCATATTCAGGATGTCCTTGTTTTTCTCCTGCGCCTCACGCTCGGAGCGGGTCTTGGTGGCCTCGGCTTCAGCCCGATCAGCAATGACCTTCTCCATCTTCCGGCGCATATCTGCCGCTTCGGCATCATTCTCCTGCTGATGCTCCTGCAACCGCTGAATCTCCCCTGCCAGCCGCTCATTATCGGAACGGATAGCATCCATCAGCGCCAGCTTCTTGGCACGGTCACCTTCCATAGCGCCCCGCAGCGCCTTTAAATCCGCAATGTGATTCTCAGCGGTATTCCGCTCCGCATCCAGAGCCGCCTCCTCGGTTTTCAGCGCCGTCATCCGCTCTGTAATCTGAGCGGTGACATTGGCTGCTTCGGACTGGCTGCCCTCCAACGTAGCGATTTGACCACGAGTCTGGGTCAACTGCTCCGTGTAAACCTGAATCTTCGCCTGCTGGGCGGCAAAACGCTCTCCATCGGAACGGCTCCGCTGGTCCAGAACGTCCAGCTCCCGCTGTGCCGAGCCGATGGCATCCACAATCGCCTGCAGCAAAATCTCATGCTGCTTCTCCTGCCCCTGCAACCGCAGGCAAGCATCCTCCGCCTCACGGAGCTGATCCCGAGCAGTGTTCAATTCATATTCCACCTGATCCACCTGCCGCTGAGCTTCGCTCAGCTCCGCCTCGGTGACCAGCTTTTGGTTTTCCAAATCCTTCTCCTGTGCCGTCAGCTTTTCCAGCTCGTTGGCACGGGACAAAATGCCCGCTTCCTTATTCACACTGCCGCCGGTCATGGAACCGCCAGGGTTCATCACCTGACCGTCCAGCGTAACGATTTTGAAACGGTTGCGATATTTATTAGCCATGGCAATGGCCGCATCGATGTCAGAAACGATAACGATTCGACCCAGTAGGTTTTCCACGATACCCCGATAGCGAGGCTCGCTCTTTACCAGCTCCGATGCCACGCCCACAAATCCACGGCAATTCTCCAATCCATTTTCCTGCAAGGCCCGACCTTGAACGGTGGACATGGGCAGGAACGTAGCACGACCACCGCCGGTACGCTTCAAATAGGAAATGGCCGCCTTGCCATCGGACTCGTTGTCCACAACGATTTGCTGCATAGCACCGCCCAGAGCGATTTCGATGGCCACAGTGTAGCTGTCCTCAGTGCGAATCAGACGGGAAACGGGGCCATGGACATTGGCCAGCTTGCCACGCTGGGCCTCCTGCAGCACCATCCGGACGGACTTTTGATATCCCTCCAAATCCCGCTCCATAGCACGGAACACCCGTGCCTTGGCAGTGATGGAATCCAGCTTAGAGAGAATTTCCCGCAGTTTCTGCGTCAGCTCGTCCCGCCGCTTGATGCGGGTGGTCTGCCGAAGCGTATAGCCGGAAATGGTGTTATTTGCTGCCGTCACATTCTCCTGCGCACGGCGCAGCTCCCGCCGGCACTGATCCAAATCAGTTTGCGCCAGCTGTTGACGGCCCTCACCAGAGGACAAATCCTCTTTCAGTTGATTACGACGCTCATTGGTCTGAGCCATGCTTTCCTCAAGACCCCGAATATCCGCCTCACGACCGGCAATATCCGCCGCCAGACTGGTTTCCTTACCCCGCAGCTCCAAAAACTGACGGGTCAGACCCTGTGCGTTGGCGGTCATGGCAGTCAGCTCCTGCTGGAGAGTATCCAGCACACGGCGCTTCTTCGACAGCTCCTCGTCAATTTCAGCAATACGGGAATTGGCTTGCTCAATCTGGGCAACAATACCGCCGCTGCGGTCCTCGTCACCCTTCAATTCTTCTTCGATACGGGCGATATTACCATTATTGTTATCCACGTTGCCTCGCAGCACAGCCATCTGGCCGTCCAACTGCTGGTGGGTGGACTCCAGCATATTCACCTTCACGCGGACGGTTTCCAGTTCCCCGTCCCGCAGGCGCAGCAAATCGGAAAGCTCTGTGGCCTGATTGTACAGCCGATCCAAATCGTCCTTGGCCTGCTGCAGCACGAAATCCGCAGAGGCGAAATCCTCCTCCGCCTTCTTGGCGGCAGCGGAGAGCTTGTCCAGCGTATCCAGCCAGACCGCAACCTCCACGCCCTGCAGCTCGTCCTTCAGCTCCAGATACTTCTTCGCCTTCTCGGACTGAACCTTCAACGGCTCCAACTGCAACTCCAGCTCAGAAACCTTGTCGCCGATACGCATCAGGTTGTCCTCGGTACGCTCCAGCTTCCGCTCCGTTTCCTCTTTGCGGTGGCGGTACTTGGAAATACCGGCAGCCTCCTCGAAAATTTCACGGCGGTCGGCGCTTTTCAGGGAGAGAATCTCGTCGATTCGGCCCTGACCGATGTTGGAATAGCCTTCCCGACCCAGACCGGTGTCCATGAACATCTCGTTGATGTCACGCAGACGGGAGGACTGCTTGTTGATATAATATTCACTGTCGCCGGAGCGATAGTAACGGCGGGTGACCATCACCTCGTCCGCATCATAGGGCAGCGCCCGATCTGTGTTGTCCAACGTCAAGGTTGCTTCTGCAAAGCCCACCGCCGGACGCTTCTGGGTTCCGCCGAAAATAACGTCTTCCATCTTAGCGCCACGGAGGGTCTTGCTGCTCTGCTCGCCCATGACCCAGAGGATTGCGTCAGAAATATTCGATTTACCGGAGCCGTTAGGGCCGACGATGGCGGTGATGTCATCACCAAAGCGAATCAGCGTCTTATCCGGAAAGGACTTAAAGCCCTGCACTTCCAAAGATTTTAAATACACAGCGTAAACCTCATTAGAAATATGTAAAATAAATCAATTTATTATACTTCGGAAAACAGGAAATTGCAAGTTTTTTCTGCTTCGTCTACAAGCGTTTCCCGAGATTTATCATGCGCAGTCCATGTTGCTTTGCCTCTGTTGTAAATTTATAGGCACCGCCCCAAGTGTGGTTAATATAGCACAAGCAAATATCCGCATGGTCAATTATCCAGCGGTTCCGCCGATCAATAGCGAATTTGGGATGTCCCTCTATTTCAGGATATATTGAATCTGGAAGTTCTTTTTCCCCTGACGGAAAATAGGCAAGCACAACGGAAACAAAAATGTGTGAATATGCTTTCCGTAGCCCTTTCAGGCAGGAATACACCATAGCGTCAAATCCGCCCTGATTGCCAACATAGAAGGTGTCCACCCCCTGCTGAATTAATTCCTCAATGGCACCGCACAGCCGACCCGCATCCAACTCCCAGCACTCCCTGTGCCCAAAAAACGTACATGATGACACAATCTCCACCTCTATTTCGGCTACGTATAGCCTAATAGCAGCACGTATAGCCTATAATGTCCATCCCAATCGTTTATGCTAATGAAAAGAATCGGGAGGATACTAAACGATGGACACAATTACTGCAGTCAGAAACAGAATATTGGAGCTGTGCGGAACGCACGATATCAGCATCAATAAACTTGCTAACATTTGCGCACTTCCGCCATCAAGCATAAAGAACATCTTGTATGGCAAGAGCCAAAACCCTAAATTGCTCACGATAAAAATGATTTGCGATGGCTTAGGCATCACCCTTGCGCATTTTTTCGATACACCAGAGTTCAATGCTCTAGAACAGGAAATTAAAGAAAAAAATTTTTCGCCTCCGATGGATTCCCCATCGGAGGCGATTCTCGTTATCGCGGTATATAAATTATCGTTTAGCGGACGAGCGGTGCTCGCCCCTACTTTGCGCATCAAATACTCTATGCCCTAAATCAAATTACGAGCCACATCGTACAAATAGCAGATTCCATAAAAAAATGCTGGGAAATAGAGGATGGCAGTCAGAACATCCAACACCAGTCCCACAACAGACCAGCATTTTCTTCTGGATTTTATGTAGAAAACAATGGCAACCACAAACAGCGCCAGCGCAATGATGCCTACAATGATACTGGCGGGGTAAGTAATGGGACGCTGCGACATCTCTTGAAACGCAGAAATGACGCTCCACAAAAACGCACACATACAGCCCAGTCCACCTGCCGCTGAGATGGCCAGTGCAAGACCTGTGGTTTTCAGCGTGCAATGGGTTTGAACCGTCCGTTTGAACGCAAGGCAGAACAGCCCCGTAAGAACCAGACATCCTCCCCACAAGGCCGCTACAAACAGCACCCCGTCATATGCGTTAAAAAACAGATAGGTGTACATAGGTGCGTGCGCACCGCCGATGATGCTCACATTACTATCCTGCATCGCCCACGAAGGTACGAGCAATGCCACCGCTATCAGCGCAATGCCAAGCAGCACCGCCACCAAAGCCAAAGTCCGATATTTCATGCAATTACCTCCTTTGTTGAGTCAGTGTTCCTCTTTCGATTCTGGGGGTTAAGCAAATATTTGGTATTTTCTTCAAGAATTCTCACTTGGAAACAGACCTTCAATGGCCACACGGGCGGCGTCCTGTTCCGCTTTTTTCTTGCTGCGGCCGGTACCCTGACCCACGCTTTTGCCGTTAAGGGACACCTCCACTACAAACTGCTTGTCATGATCTGGGCCGGACTCCCCAACCAGCGCATAGCTCAGCACCTGATCCTTCTTCCGCTGCACCAGCTCCTGCAAATTGGTCTTGTAGTCCACATTACGCAGTCGCTGCACCGGAACGTTGCACAAAATAAAGGTCTTAACAAACTCCGCCGCAGGAGCGAAGCCTCCATCCAGATAGCAGGCCGCAATCACAGACTCCACCGCATCCGCCAAAATCGACGCACGCTCCCGTCCGCCCCCCTGCTCCTCGCCGTGGCCCAGCAGCAGATACTGACCAAGGCCGATGCGATTGGCCACCGCCGCAAGGGTCTTTTCGCAAACCATATCCGCCCGCATTCGGGTCAGCTCACCCTCAGGACGATCCGAAAAATTCCGGTACAGATGCTCCGCAACCGTCATGCCCAGTATGGAATCCCCCAGAAACTCCAGCCGTTCATTGCTTAAAAGGCTATCGTGCCAGCGCTCGTTGGCGTAGGAGGAATGGGCGAGGGCATTTTGCAACAGGGAGATATTTTGAAACCGATAGCCAATGGCTTTTTCCAAATCACTCAGCATCGGTTTTCTCCTTAATGGCAGCCAGATGCTGCTCCAGATCCGCAGAAATATCATGCTCCGCCGCTTCCATGGCCTGACGCACCGCATTGCGGAAGGCCAGCCGGTCGGAAGAACCATGAGCCTTGATCACAGGCTTCTTGATACCAAGGAATTGGGTGCCGCCAATTTCACGGTAATCCAGCAGCTTCTTAAAGGCCTTGATATCCTTCATGACCAGCGCAGCGGACAGCTTGCTGATAATGCTCTTTTTGAACATTTTGGACACCAGACTGCCCATGAACATGGCAGTGCCCTCGATGGATTTCAGCAGCACATTACCGGAAAATCCGTCGCAGACCACCACATCCACCGCACCCAGCGGCACATCTCGAGCTTCCACATTGCCAACGAAGTTGATTAGGCCCTTCTTATGGGCATCGGTCAGCAAGGCATAGGCTTCCTTCTGCAAGGGGGTGCCCTTAGAGTCCTCGGTGCCGATGTTCAGCAGACCCACCTTCGGCTCTGACACGCCCAGCGTCTTTTTTGCGTACAGGGAGCCAACAATACCGAACTGGAGCAAAAACTCCGGCGTACACTCAGCGTTAGCACCACAGTCCAAAATCACCGTCTTGCCACCGGCCTTGTTGGGCATACAAGGGCCCATAGCCGCACGACGGATACCCTTGACACGCTTGACCACCAGCGTCGCACCGCTGAGCAGCGCACCAGTAGAGCCGGCAGAAATCATGGCATCACCCTCCCCCTCAGAGAGCATCCGAAGGCCGGCAATCATGGAAGAATCCTTCTTCTTGCGCACCACGTTTGCAGGATCGTCGTGCATATCCACGACCTCCTCCGCATGAACGATGGTCACGCCCTCCGGTAGCGTTTCGATGCCGTTTTCCTTCAGGACGGCACGAATCTGCTTCTCCCGACCAACCAGCGTAATCTGGGCGCCAAAATCCTTCGCTCCATCAATTGCACCCATCACGGGAGCCAGCGGCGCATGATCGCCGCCCATGGCATCGATTATGATTCTCATAGGCTACCTCTTTCTTTCATGGCATCAATCACTTCCAGCGAACGGTTGGCAATAGCCAGATTTTTCTCTGCTTTCTTGCGGATACGCTGCTCCAGCGGGGAAATAATGCTGAAATTGATATTCATCGGTTGGAAATTCTCGATACTCTCATCGCTGATGTAAAGTCCCAGCGCACCGATGGCGGTGGTTCTGGGGAAGTCAGGCAGCTGCCTGCCCTGCACCTTGGCCGCCATAGCCACAGCCGCCAAAAATCCGGAGGCGGCAGACTCCACATACCCCTCCACGCCGGTCATCTGTCCGGCAAAGGCCACCAGCGGATTGCGCCGGTCGGCGTAGTACCTGTCCAGCAGCTTGGGGCTTTGCAAGAAGGTATTCTGGTGCATCACGCCATAGCGGACGAACTCCGCCTCCCGCAGCGCCGGAATCATGGAGAACACACGCTTCTGCTCTCCGAATTTCAGATGGGTCTGGAAGCCTACCAGATTGAACACGGACTTCGCCGCATTGTCCTGCCGGAGCTGCACCACCGCATAGGGCTCCCGACCGGTCTTGGGGTCTTTCAGTCCCACCGGCTTCAGGGGGCCATAGCGCAGCGTGTCGAAGCCACGGCGGGCCATGACCTCCACGGGCATACAGCCCTCGAACACATTCTTATCCTCGAAGCCATGAACAGGCGCTTCCTCGGCGCTGACCAGCTCCTTCATGAACGCCTCGTACTGCTCCTTATCCATGGCACAGTTGATATAATCCGGCGTACCCCGATCATAGCGGGACTGCCACCAGGCTTCATTCATATCAATGGACTCCGCTGTAACCAGCGGCGCTGCCGCATCAAAAAAGTGCAGATAATCCGCGCCGAAATACTTGCCAATGGCATCGGACAGAGCATCGGATGTCAGCGGACCGGTGGCAATAATCACAGGCCCCTCGGGCACCTCCGTCACTTCTTGAGCAGTAACAGTAATATTGGGATGATTCTTAATCTTCTCAGTGATGAGTGCCGCAAACCCGTCCCGATCCACCGCCAGACAGCCACCGGCTTCCACACGGGTGGCATCCGCACAGCCGATAATCAGGCTGTCCAGCCGGCGCAGCTCCTCTTTCAGCAGACCAACCGCATTCTCCAGCCGGTCACCCCGCAGAGAATTGGAGCAAACCAGCTCACCGAAATTGGCGCTGTGATGGGCGGGGGTCATCTTATGGGGCTTCATTTCAATCAGCTCCACCTGAATCCCCCGCTGGGCCAGCTGCCATGCGGCCTCCGAGCCCGCAAGACCTGCACCGATAACTTTCACTTTATCCATCATTTCGTTTCCTTTTTCTTACGAGTGGTGGTTTTCTTCTTAGGCTTTTCCTCAGCGCCTTCCTCGGCGGTTTTCTTTTTATAGTAGCCCCGCTTGTCCTCCGGCAGGAACTGCTCGCACTGCTCATTGATGCAGAAGGGCTTCATCCGACCACGGCCGGACTTTTTGAACATGGTCATGCCGCAGGAGGGACAATCCTCCGCCGTGGGCACATCCCAGGTCATAAAGCCGCACTCCGCCCCTCGCTCGCAGGCATAGTAGGCGTAGCCCTTCTTGGACTTGCGCTTGAGAATGGTGCTGGAGCACTTGGGGCAGCGCCCGGGCATCCGCTCCACGATGGGCTTGGTGTTGCTGCACTCCGGCCAACCGGGGCAAGCAAGGAACTTACCGAACCGGCCCATTTTGATGACCATGTTCTTGCCGCACAGCTCGCAAATTTCGTCGGTTTCCTCTTCTGGCACCTTCAGTCGCACGCCCTCCAGCGCTGTTTCCGCATCCTGCAGCTCCTTCTGGAAACCGCCGTAGAAGTCCGCCAGCAGCTCCTTCCACTTGCGCTTGCCTTCTTCCACCTCATCCAGCTTATTTTCCATGTTGGCGGTGAATTCCACGTCGATGATGTCGGTGAACCGCTCCAGCATCAGCCCCGTAACCACCTCGCCAAGAGGTGTAGGCACCAGACGCTTCTCCACCTTGTTGACGTACTCCCGATCCTGAATGGTGGACACGATGGACGCATAAGTGGAAGGACGGCCTACGCCCTTTTCCTCCATAGCCTTGACCAGCGTGGCCTCGGTATAGCGAGCCGGAGGCTGGGTGAAATGCTGCTCCTTGTCGATTTTCACGCACAGAGCCTTCTCCCCCACCTGCAAATTCGGCAGCGGAGAACCCATGGCCTCACCATCCTCATCACGTCCCTCTTCGTAGACAGCAATGAAGCCAGCAAACCGCAGACTCTGATGGCTGCTGCGAAAAATATGACCGGCGCACTCCGTGTCGATGGACACGGTGTCGTATAATGCGTTAGCCATCTGAGATGCCAGGAACCGGCTCCAAATCAGCTTGTACAGCCGATACTGATCGCTGGTCAGAGAACCACGGACACGTTCCGGATCCAGCTCCACATGGGTGGGGCGGATGGCTTCGTGGGCATCCTGTGCATTGCCCTTGGTCTTAAACACATGGTGCTTGCCAAAATAATAGTCGTTGCCGTAGCGGTGACGAATAAAATCCGCCGCTGCGTCCATAGCCTCGTTGGAAAGCCGTAGAGAGTCGGTACGCATATAGGTAATCAGACCCAGCGTACCCTCGCCGGCCACGTCCACGCCTTCATAAAGCTGCTGGGCGATGGCCATGGTGCGCTTGGGGGTCATATTCAGCTTTCGGGAAGCCTCCTGCTGCAAAGTCGAGGTGGTAAAAGGAGGCGCCGCAGAGCGCTTTTTCTCGCTCTTTTTCACATTGGTGACGGTGAATTCTTTCCCATCAATGTCACGGATGATATCATCCACCTGCAGTTCGTTTTCCAGCTCACGCTTTTTGTCCTCGCCGTGGTAGTGGGCCACGAAGGAGCCGGACTTTTCAATGCGATTCAGCGTCACATCCAGCGACCAGTATTCTCTGGGCTGGAAAACCCGAATCTCATTCTCCCGATCCACCACCAGACGGGTGGCAACACTCTGGACACGGCCGGCAGACAGGCCCCGCCGCACCTTCTTCCACAGCAGCGGAGAAAGCTGATAGCCCACGATTCGATCCAGAATCCGGCGAGCCTGCTGGGCATCCACCAAATCCCCGTCAATTTCTCTGGGATTGCGAATGGACTCTGCCACCACCCGCTGGGTGATTTCGTTGAAGGTCACACGCCGAGCCTTTTGATCTGACAGGCCCAGCAGCTCCTTCAAATGCCAGGAAATAGCTTCGCCCTCACGGTCCGGGTCAGTTGCAAGATACACGGTATCCGCCTTGGCAGCAGCGTCCTTCAGCTCCCGAATCAGATCTTCCTTTCCCTTCACAGGGATATAGCGGGGCTCAAAATTTTCAAAATCCACGCCCATGGTACTCTTGGGCAAATCCCGCAGGTGGCCCATACTGGCCTTGACGGTATACTCCGCCCCCAGATATTTTCCGATGGTTTTCGCCTTGGAAGGCGACTCCACAATCACCAGATTCGATGCTTTTGCCATGAAATACTCCTCACTTCAGGGCCAGCCGGTTGCCGGGCAGTCTTTCAATCACGCCCTTTACCTGCAGCATGGTCAGCACTGACAGCACCCGCCCGGAGGGCAGGCCGCAGCCGGCAATGACCTCATCGGTCAGCCGCTGACCCTGTTTCAATTGATTTACGATAACCTGCTCCTCCTCGGTCAAAGGCGGCAGGCGCTTTTCCACGTCACTATAAGGCCCGGAACCCTTCTTGTCAATGATTTTTTTGGATTTTATCTTTCCCAGCAATCCTGTCCTCCGAGGAACCACCGGTTTCTGCGCCACCAGAAGTACAGTTTTCTCCGGTTCCGAATCTTCGGGAACCTCATGGATTTCCCCAAGCTTTCCCGGATACTGAGCCTGATATTCGCTGAGAATATCCCAGCCGGTGGACACCGCCATCGCTCCATCTCGAAGCATAGCGTTGCTTCCGGCACAGGTTTCCACATCAATATTTCCGGGCACCACAAACACATCTCTGCCCTGCTCCGCGGCTTGACGGGCCGTAATCAACGCACCGCTGCGCATGGGTGCCTCTACAACCAGAACACCGCAGCTCATGCCACTGATGATGCGATTGCGCTTTGGAAAATTCCATTTCGCCGGCGGCGTTTCCGGAGGGTATTCAGAAATCAAACATCCACGCCGTTCCAGCTCCGCAAACAACCACCGGTTGCTGGCCGGATACACCACATCCACACCGCAGCCCAGAACGCCCACAGGCGTACCATCCGCCTCCAGCGCTCCCTTCATGGCCATGGTATCGATACCCTTGGCGCAGCCGGACACCAAAAGTCCGCCACCCTTGACCAGCTGGTAGCCCATCCGGCGAGCGGCACTGCAGCCGTACGGACTGGCATCCCGTGTGCCTACCACGCCAATCACCGGAGCGTCATTAAAATCCGGCAGGCGGCCTTTGTAATACAATACCAGAGGAGGGTCGGCAATATACTTCAGCCTTGTGGGGTATTCCTTGTCTGAATATGTAAGAAGATGAATATCCTGATCCGTACACTGAGCGAGGATTCGTTTCGCATCTGTAATGGACTTGTCCTGCAGCAAGGCCAGCTCGTCTACCGTCAGGCCGTCGATTCTCTCATAGCTTTCTGCGTAAAACACATCCTCCGGATCTCCGAAGCACTGCAAAATCGCCATCTTTTTCCGGTCGCTCATGCCATTTTTCGTTGCCAGCCACAGCCAGTGAAGCAGCATCCAAATCCCTCCTCTATTTTATGGGCACCTCTAAAAACGCAATTTCGACCAGGTGCCCAGAGATTTTGCTTCAAATTTTGTGTTAAAAAACGCAGGAATACTGGATGTATTTCAAGATTTTTATAAGCAAAAGTTGGAGCAAAAGAACGGGCACTTTGCCGAAAGGGAGTTTTTAGAGGTGCCCTTATATTTTCATTTGCCACATCACGATGGTAGCTGCCACCGCCACATTCAGCGATTCGCAGTGGCTGTTCATCGGGATAATCAGCTCCGCATCGGCCGCATCCAGAATCTCCTGCCGGACGCCCTGACCTTCGCTGCCAATCACCACCGCCATATTTTTCAGTTCTGCCTGCCGCAGATCCTTCGCCCGTTCCGTCAGCGCCGTTACTGCCACCGGAATTTGGGCATCAGCACAGGCCTTTTGGACATCCTCCCAGCCGGCGCAGACCACCGGAACACGGAATACCGCCCCCATGCTGGCACGAACGGTTTTATGGCTGTATGGGTCAGCACAGCCCTCCAGCAGAATCACCGGCACATCCAGCGCATCTGCCGTTCGGAGAATGGTGCCCAGATTCCCCGGGTCCTGAATCCCATCCAGCAGCAGCATCCCTCGATGGGCAACCAGCGCTGCTGGCTTAGGCAGGCGACACATAAACAGCGCCCCCTGAGGGCTCTGCATAGGGGAAATGGATTCCATCACATCACAAGGCACTCGCACCAGGCGGACATTCTCAGGTACCTCCGCCTCCACCCCATCAGACAAAATCACTGTGTCCAGCTCCGGCCAGTAACGCACCGCCTCCTGCAGCAGCTTCGTCCCATCCGCCACGAACAGTCCAGACTTTTCCCGTTCTCTTCGAGAGCTGAGAAGCCGCCGTACCTGCTGCAGCAGCGGATTTTTTCTAGCCGTGATTCTGATTTCACTCATAGCTTCTGAACCTTTTTCAGTGCAGCGCTGTCGCCCAAGATCACCAGCACATCCTCTGCCTCAATAGCAAAATCCGCCGTGGGGGACACATTGATCCTCCCTTGTCGCCGGATGGCGAGGATGTTCACGCCCAGCTTTGCCCGAACGTTCAGTTCTTTCAGAGTCTGTCCGCTCCAGCTCTTTGGGGCCGGAACATCTACGATACCGTAATCATCGGACAATTCAATATAGTCCAACACATTGGGCGTAGACAAACTGCGGGCCAGCCGCTGCCCCTGCTCCTGCTCGGGAATCAATACACGGTCTGCCCCCAGCTTCTGCAACACACGGCGATGCATTTCATCATGGGCCTTGCACACAATCATCGGCAGTCCCAATTCCTTCAGATTCATGGTCACAAGCACCGAAGCTGCCAGATCATCGCCAATGGCTACCACAGCGCAGTCCAAATCCTGCACACCCAAAGCCCGCAGTACATCCTTGTCCTGCCCGTCACCCACCACTGCGTGGGTCACATCGTTGGCAACTTGGCTAACAAGGTCACTGTTGATGTCCATCACCAGCACCTGACAGCCCAACCGGCACAGATGCCGTGCCACCTCGGAACCAAAGCGTCCAAGGCCGATAACCGCATAAGATTTCATATAAAAGCCTCCTTAACCAATCATCAGGTTCGTCGGTGCGTAGCGGAACCGCTCCTGTGCGTCATTGCCCATTAAGAAGCCAAGGCTGATGGTCAGCACGCCCACACGTCCGAAATACATATAAATTATCATTAGAAACTGTGCCGCAATGCTAAGCTTTGTGGTCGCACCGGCAGTGATACCAACGGTCGCCAGTGCGGACACCGCCTCAAACAGACCGTCCGTAAAGCCGACTTCCGACGTGGCGCAAATAAAAATCGCACCAACCATAGCCAGCGCTGTAACAATAGAAGCGATGGTCATCGCATTGCCCACCTGCTTGGCGGGAATCGTCCGGTGAAACACCGTCACAGAATTTTTACCTCTGGCCTGTGCCCACAAGGACAGCAGCAGCACCATAATCGTCACAGTTTTCACGCCGCCGGCCGTGGATCCGGAAGATCCGCCCACGAACATCAGCAAAATGGACACGCCCTTGCCCGCATCGGTCATCGCCCCCTGATCCACCGCCGCAAAGCCGGCAGTGCGGGTGGTAACCGACTGGAAGAAGCAGTTTAGTATCTTATCACCGGTACTCATATTACCGATGGTCCCCGGATTATTCCACTCTGCCAGCGCCACAAAAACCGTACCCAGCGCCAGCAGAATACCGGTGGTAATCAGCACCAGACGTGCGTAAACACTGAGCTTTCTTCTCTTGGGGAAGGACACCACTTCCTCCCACACTAGAAAGCCAAGGCCGCCGATAACCACCAGACTCCCCAGCGTCAGCAGCACCACAGGGTCGGAATTAAACTCTACCAAGCTGGCACCGGGGGTGATGCAGCCAAAAATATCAAAGCCCGCATTGCAAAAAGCAGAAATCGAATGAAACACACCCCATTTCAGTGCTGTTGGGAAGCCAAACTCCGGCCAGAAGTGGACGGTCAATATCAGCGCGCCAACCGCTTCAATAGAAAGACTACCCACGATTACCCACTTTTGCAGGCGTACCACGCCTTCCATGTCGTTCAGGCTCAGGGCCTGCGCCATGACCATCCGCTGCTTTAGTCCCAGCTTACGCCGGAGCATGAAAACAACCAGCGTAGCCACACTCATAAAGCCAAGACCGCCGATTTGGATTAGGCAAATAATCACCACTTGTCCGAAGCCACTCCACTGGGTAAAGGTATCGTGCAGCACCAGACCGGTGACGCAGGTAGCGGAAGTTGCGGTAAACAATGCAGACCGGAATCCGCAGGCCACACCGCTACGGGAAGCTGCAGGCAGCATCAGCAACAATGTACCCATCAGAATCAGCCCGATAAAGACCAGCGCAATGATTCTTGTGGTGCTCAGGCTTTTGGAACGACGCTGAATGAAGGCTCGAACCAAGCCACTACCAAATCCAGCCATGGTCGCACTCCCCCTTGTAAATGATTTTCCTACTATTATACCAACTTTCCGCCCATTTGCAAGAGGCAGTTATTCCGATAAATTATCGTTTAGCGGCTTAAGCGCCGCAGGCGCTATACCTTCCCCTCGGGGGAAGGTGGTTCGGGCTTTGCCCGAACCGGAAGGGGAATGGCGATACCTGAAATGCAGTAGAAAGTCTAAAAAGACGCAAAACCAACAACTTTCTGCCCGTATTCCCCTTCAGACACCGCCTTTGGCGGTGCCAGCTTCCCCTCGGGGGAAGCCATGCGGCTTCGCCGCTAGTGCGCTAAACGATAATTCATCACTTTATTGATAAGCTGAAGCGGCTGTCCGATGGACAGCCGCCTCTACATCAATATAATACCTTCGACAGGAATTCCTTCAGGCGGGGATGCTGGGGCTGCCCGAAAATCTCATTGGGCTTTCCCTGCTCCACGATTCTGCCCTCGTCCATAAACATAACCCGATCGCTGACCTCACGGGCAAAGCCCATCTCGTGAGTCACAACCACCATAGTCATGCCTTCGGCGGCTAATTCTTTCATAACAGAAAGCACTTCGCCCACCATCTCAGGATCCAGCGCAGAAGTAGGCTCATCAAAAAGAATCACCTGCGGATCCATAGCCAGCGCCCGCACAATGGCGATTCGCTGCTTCTGACCACCGGAAAGCTGGCTGGGATAGGCATTAGCTTTATCCTCCAAGCCTACACGACGCAGCAGCGCCATAGCTTTCTGCTCCGCCTGCGCCTTGGTCATACGCTTGGTACGAACCGGCGCAAGGGTGATATTCTTCAGGATGGTCATATTGGGAAACAGGTTGAAATGCTGGAACACCATTCCCATATGCTGCCGCACCTTGTCGATATTCGCCTTGGGGTCAGTGGTTTCCACGCCATCAAAAGTGATAACGCCGGAAGAAGGATACTCCATCAGGTTCAGGCACCGCAGGAAGGTAGACTTACCGGAGCCGGAGGGGCCGATGATGACCACCTTCTCACCAGGGTAAATATGTTCCGAAATATCATTCAGAACCAGATGATTTCCAAAGGATTTTGAAAGATTTTTAACGTCGATCACTTTGACGCAGCCTCCTTTCCAGCAGTCCCAGCAGCCAAGTCAATACCATGACCAGCACAAGGTAGATCAACGCCGCACCAAGCAAGGGGAACATCTGCTCATAGGTGCGGGAAGTGATGCCATCAACGGCGTACATCAGTTCCTTGCCGCCGATGACAGAAATCAGAGAGGTATCCTTCAGCAGGATAATGAATTCATTGCCCAAAGCCGGCAGAATCGCCTTAAATGCTTGAGGAATGACCACAAAGCGCATGGTATCGATATAGCCCATACCAAGGCTGCGCCCCGCCTCCATCTGGCCGGGATCTAAAGACATCAGACCTCCACGGATAATCTCGGCCACATAAGCGCCGGAGTTGATACCCAGTGTCAGAATGCCGACAGACGTAAAGTCACGGCTGGAGCTAAAAATAACAAATCCCATAATCATCAGCTGCACCATCATAGGTGTTCCGCGAATGACGGTGATGTAAACCTTGCAGACAACGTTGGCAAGCCCAAGGAAGAAGTTCTTCTTTCCCGGGCGCTGCTGGTCATGCGCGGTACGAATGATAGCAACCACCACGCCCAGCGCAATGCCCAGTGCCAGCGCCAATACCGTCACATACAGTGTGGTACCAACGCCTTCCAGATACTGCTTCCACCGGTCCGCCTCAATGAAAGCCTCATAGAATTTGACGTAGCACTCCTGCCAGAAGGAAAGAGGGTCGCCATTTTCCATCATTTTGCTCCAAAGTAGATAGTTTTCCACGAATAATCCTCACAATTCTTCATCAGAAAAAGGGCGGCTGAGCCGCCCTTTTCATGGCACTTAATTTGCAGTGATGTACTTGTCAATAATTCTCTGAATGGTGCCGTCCTCGGTCAACTCCTTCAGCGCCTGATTCACCTTATCACGCAGACCGGTGTTGCCTTTGTCAAAACCGATGGCATACTCCTCCTCAACCCAACTACCCTCCAGCAGCGTCAGACCGGGGTTGGCCTTAACGTACTCCTGAGCAGGAGCTTTGTCGATGATAACGCAGTCCACCTGACCGTTCTGTAGGGCCATCACGGCGCTGGCACCGTTGTCGTAAGCAATCACATGATCCTCGCCGTAGCCGCCGTTCTCGGGAGTATCGGAGGCGTACAGGTAGCCGGTGGTGCCACGCTGGGTGCCAATCATCTTGTCGCCCAGATTGTCCATGGTCACATCGGAGCCTTCCTTAACGATGACCACCTGAATACCGGTAGCGTAGCTGTCGGAGAACTCCATAACCTTCTTGCGCTTATCGGTAACAGACACACCGGCCATAACCATATCGCTCTTGCCCTGCTGGACAGCCATCAGAGCAGCGTCAAAATCCATATCGTCGATAACCAGCTCCAGACCCAGCTTATCAGCGATGGCCTGAGCGATTTCCACATCGATGCCGGCAAAGCCGCCATCATCGGTGGTCATTTCATAGGGAGGGAATGCGGCATTGGTGGACATGATCAGCTTGCCCTTTTCCACATACTGAGGCTCACCACTGGCACCGGGTTCTTCGGCGCAACCAGCCAGCAGACTCATCAGCATCAGAGATGCAAGCAACAGTGCGAGAATCTTCTTCATAATACTAACTCCTTTTCATTAATAATTGTGCGTATCTGGATTATACAGCCAAAAATCCAAAAGGTCAACTGTAATTTGTGAAAAACGGTAGAATCGGAAAGAAGTTCCGTTGACTTTCTCTCATTTTTCCGGTATAATGATGAACGAATTATGAATAAAGGAGCGGCACAATGAAAATCACCACCAAAGTCAAAGACTTCGATGAAGTCATGGCGCTGCCCCGCTACAAGCGAAAGCACCCCAAAAAGGTAAATATCTTCTGGCGCACGCTGATTCGCCTGCTGACCGTATTCGGCATGGCCGGCACCGGTTTCAAATACGAGGCCGAAGGTCTGGCGCAGCTTAAAAAAGAGCCTTGCCTGATTCTGATGAACCACTCCTGTTTCCTAGATTTGCAGATGGTCTACCGGATGCTGTACCCAAAGCATTTCTGCATCGTCTGCACCTCCGATGGCTTTATCGGCATGGGTGGCTTCATGGGCTGGCTGATGCGCACCATCGGTTGCATCCCCACCCAGAAATTCGTCACCGACCTGAATCTGATTCAAGACATGACCTATGCCTTCAAGACCTTAAAAACCAGCGTCCTGATGTATCCCGAGGCCAGCTACTCCTTCGACGGCACCGCCACCGCCCTGCCTCGCAAAATGGGCGTGCTGCTGAAAAAGTTTGATGTTCCGGTTATCATGATTGAATCCTTCGGCGCTTTCTCCCGGAATCCCCTGTACAACGAGCTGCAGGTGCGCAAGGGCGTAAAGATTTCCGCCAAGGCACGATGCCTGTATACCCGTGAGCAAATTAAAGAAATGAGCGTCAAGGCACTAAGCGACGGACTGGACGCCGCCTTTGGATTCGACCATTTCCGTTGGCAGGAACAGCAAGGACTGGAAATCAACGAACCCTTCCGTGCTGATGGACTGAACCGCATTCTCTACAAATGCGCCGCCTGCGGCACCGAGGGTAAAATGGAAGGTCGAGGCATCCATCTGACCTGTGGTCACTGTGGCAAAAAATATGAGCTGACCCCTCTGGGTAAGCTCAACGCCCTCTCCGGCGAAACAGAATTTCCCCACATCCCCGATTGGTACCGCTGGGAACGGGAGCAGGTGCGGCGGGAAATCCTCGATGGAACCTACCGGATGGAGGCAGACGTAGAAATCGGTATGATGGTGGACTTCAAATCTATTTATATGGTAGGTAAAGGTCGTTTGACCCACGATTTGGAGGGCTTCCACCTGACCGGCTGTGACGGACGACTGGACTATCACCAAAAACCCCTAAACAGCTACGGCCTGTATGCCGACTATTATTGGTACGAAATCGCCGATGTGATTTGCATCGGCACCAACGACCACCTGTACTACTGCTTCCCCAAAGGCAGCGACGTAGTAGCGAAAACCCGCATGGCCACCGAGGAAATGTACAAGCTCTACAAATCCCGCAAGCTTCCCATCACGCAACCGTTTACCCTTGTAAAAACGTAATATCAAAAACACCGAGCGCACAGGCACTCGGTGTTTTGGTTTGTTTAGTCGGAATCATCATCCCGGGAAGAAGTGTACCTCTCCCAGTGTTGCGTAGTTAATCGCAGTCTGCATCACACCGGCATCCTGGAAGGATGCCTCAATGTAAAAGCCCCAATCGCCGGACGCATAAACGTAAAAACCGCAAACCATGGCAGTCTCATCATGATGGCACAGCAGGTAGGGAACTCCATTCTCTTCCCGCAATTCAACCGTGTCGTAAATCTCTTCAAACTCGGCCATTTTAAGCTCAGCAAATCGGTGCGCCGTTTTCACACTTTCACCAAAAGCTTCACTCAGCCATTGTCCGTCAACACGCACTACCATAGTGCCATTATCATGAACGGGGTTATAATAGCTTTCCGTCTGTCGCATATCCTTGCCAAGGTAATAGTACAAACCTCTCCAATCATACTTTATAAGCCCCGCTCTGGGGTCATTATCGACCAGAGGTGCATCATCCACTTCAGGCCCCACATCCACCGCCGGCTTATCATCTGATGTGTTGTCCTCATCCACATTACCGTCTGGAGCAGGATTGTTACTGTCCGGGTTAGTGGAGATAATCACTTGTCTACTAAAATCATCACCAGCATCCTGATTATCTGAACCGCTCTGGCAACCGGTCAACAAACCCATCAACAGAACGGTCGCCAAAAATGCGCTGATAATACGCAATCTCTTCATCGACAATCTTCCTACTTGAATTATCTTCCATCCCGACTGGATAGGTACTTGCGAACCATCAGCGCCACCTTAAAGACGATGGCGTGATCGAACTGCCGCAAATCCAGTCCGGTGAGCTTCTTAATCTTCTCCAGACGGTACACCAGCGTATTACGATGTACAAACAGCTTGCGGGAGGTTTCGGAAACGTTCAGATTGTTCTCAAAGAATTTGTTAATGGTGAACAGAGTTTCCTGATCCAGAGAATCGATGGAATTCTTCTTAAACACCTCACTGAGGAAAATCTCGCACAGAGTGGTGGGCAGCTGATAAATCAGACGGCCGATGCCCAGATTCTCATAGTTGATGATGCTCTTCTCGGTGTCGAACACCTTGCCCACATCGATGGCAGTCTGAGCCTCTTTGTAGGAGTCCGCCAGAGAGCGCAGATGCTCCGCAATGGTACCAATACCGATAACGGTCTTGATGAACAGCTCATTACGCAAGGTATCCTCAATCTGGCGCGCAATGACATCCAAATCCTCCTCGGTGGTGGTGGGGGTAATCTGCTTAATCACTGCGATATCATTTTCGTTGATGCTCAGAACAAAATCCTGCAGCTTGTCCGGGAACATACCGGCCAGAACATCCACGGTAGCCACGTCGCTGTGACCCACCTGCCGCACCAGAAACACCGCCCGAGGTGCATCGGTAGAGAAATGCAGCTCCTTGGCACGAATGTAAATATCGCCGGGAAGAATATTGTCCATGATGATATTCTTCACAAAGGTGCCCCGATCGTGCTTTTCCTCATAGAAGATCTTTGCGTCATTCAGGGCAACATAGGCCATGGCGCAGAAGCTCTTGGCCATTTCGTCATCGCCGTTACAGAACACAGCATACTCCATCAAATTGGAGCTGTTGATAATGGGTTTGAAGGTTTTCTGACCAAAGGTAGCCATCCCCTCGCCGGCACTGGCCAGCTTCAGGGCCGCATCCACCCAACGCTCCCCCAGGACAGCGGAATCGGTACAGGAAACAACGCATCCCTCAGAATCAATAACGCCGAAAATCCGATCCGACACATCTTTAAGCTGTAAAATCACGCTCTGAAAAACACTGTTGGACATTGCCATATCCTCCTTATATTTTGCACAAATGCGCATTACACAAAATTGCCTTATCATTATACACCCGTTTTGCGCAATTTGCAAGTACCTTTTGACATATTATTGCAAAAAGTAATATAATTTTTGTTGGTTATGACACATCCAATCGGATTCACGCCTGTTTTATCCCCTTTAATATATGTGAGTTTCTATAGTTTTCTGGCATTTTTGACCATAACGGGCATCCTATCAAGGCGGAATAACTCTTTTCTTTCAGGCGAATATGTGATATGATGGTACAGACTTCAAATAACAAGGAGAATACCATGCCAACAATCGCTGAAATACTTTCTCAGGAGCTGGGACAGAAGCTGCAATATGTGGAAAACGTCATCGCCCTGATGGACGAGGGCAACACCATCCCCTTCATCGCCCGCTACCGGAAGGAAATGCACGGCACAATGGACGACACCACCCTGCGGACGCTGGAGACCCGCTTGACCTACCTGCGCAACCTGCAGGAACGTCGAGATGAGGTGAAGAACTCCATCGAGAATCAGGGCAGGATGACCGAAGAGCTGTCTGCGTCCATCGATGCCGCCGCAACACTGGCAGAGGTGGAAGATCTCTACCGCCCCTACAAGCAGAAGCGCCGCACCCGTGCCTCCGTGGCCCGCGAGAAAGGACTGGAGCCGCTGGCCGCCGCCATCTTTGCGCAGGACGGACAGGACCCGTCCGCCCTTGCAGCAGACTTCATCGACCCCGAAAAGGGTGTCAACAGTGTTGAAGAAGCATTGCAAGGCGCTTCCGACATCATTGCCGAGGATCTTTCCGACGATGCAGACATCCGCAAGGGTCTGCGAGAGCTGTCCAACCGGAAGGGTGTATTCGCTTGCAAGGCCTCAGATCCTGAGCAGGACAGCGTCTATCGGTTGTACTACGATTTCAATCAGCCCATGCAGCGGCTGCTGGATCATCAGATTCTGGCCATCAACCGGGGCGAAAAGGAAGGCATCCTGAAGCCGGATGTGGCGCTGCCTGGAAATGAGGGTGCGGCGTTGGTATGCCGTGCTGCCCTGAAGCCCTCCGCCCACGTATCCACCTTCGTCCGCAACGCCGCTGAGGATGCCTACGAGCGACTGATTTTCCCCTCCATCCAGCGAGAAGTCCGCAGCGACCTGTCCGAACGGGCATACAGCGGTGCAATCCGCAACTTCGCCCTGAACCTGAAACCGCTGCTAATGCAGCCGCCGGTGAAGGGCTTCGTGACCATGGGCCTGGACCCCGGATACCGCAACGGCTGCAAGGTGGCGGTGGTGGATGCCACCGGCAAAGTGCTGGACACCGCCGTGGTCTACCCCACCTTCAACGAGCGTAAAAAGCAGGAAGCCATCGTCACCCTGTCCACCCTCATGCGCCGCCACGGTATCAAGCACATTGCCATCGGCAACGGCACCGCCTCCCGTGAAACCGAAGCCATGACCGTAGAGCTGCTGCGCTCGTTCCCTGATGCCAGCTATATGATTGTCAACGAGGCCGGTGCATCGGTTTACTCCGCCTCTCCCCTTGCGGCGGAAGAGTTCCCCGATTATGACGTAAATCTGCGTTCTGCGGTATCCATTGCCCGTCGGCTGCAGGATCCGCTGGCAGAGCTGGTGAAAATCGACCCCAAGGCCATCGGTGTCGGTCAGTATCAGCACGATTGCCCCCAGAAGGAGCTGGATGCAGCACTGGGTGCTGTCGTGGAGGACTGCGTTAATGCGGTAGGCGTGGATGTGAACACCGCCTCCCGAAGCCTGCTGCAACAGGTATCCGGCCTAAACGCTACCACGGCCAAGAACATCGTAGCCTACCGGGAAGAAAACGGCCCTTCACCAGCC
>SVME01000007.1 GCA_015067605.1 Oscillospiraceae bacterium | reverse complement strand
CTGCAGCGCTGCCGCCGGAGAAATCTGCTTGAACTCAAACACCGTGGAACGGCTGAGAATTGCGTTAAAAACGTAGAAATAGGGATTTTCCGTAGTGGATGCAATGAGAGTGATTTTACCGTTTTCGATATGCTCCAGCAGGGACTGCTGCTGCTTTTTGTTAAAGGACTGAATCTCATCCAGATACAGCAGCACGCCATTGGGTGCCATGAAAGTATCCAACTCCGCAACGATCTGCTTAATATCGGCAGTGGAGGCGGTGGTGGCATTGAGCTTGTACAAACGGCGGTCGGTCATCTTCGCAATGATGTTGGCCACCGTTGTCTTTCCCGTGCCGCTTGGGCCGTAGAATACCATGTTCGGCACCTTACCCGAATCCACCAGCCGGCGCAGCACCGCACCCTTACCCAAAATATGTTCCTGTCCGTATACCTCGTCCAGCGTCTGAGGACGCAGCAAATCTGCCAGCGGTTGATACATAGCACTCACCTCCGTTTTCAACATCATATCACCCCTTTTCCCTTCCGTCAAGCTGGAAAAAGTACTTGCATTTCGTATTCAGATATGCTAAAATTCAGTTTGATATGTAAAAGCGTTGAACGGGTTGTCCAATATCGGCAGCATCACAGTAGCGAGAGCGGGACGGTGGAAGCCGCTTGGGTGCGATAAAGGGCCTTCCCCCGGGAGCTGCCATCTGAAATGGAAGTAGGAATGGACGGGTGACTCCGTTAATGGTCAAAAGCGTGTTTGCGCTTCTAAGCTGCGCCTCATGGCGAATCGTGGGTGGTACCGCGGAAGGAATACCTTTCGTCCCTGTTGTCGGGATGAAGGGTTTATTTTTTTAGGAGGACGCTATGGATCTGACGTTTAAAACCGATAGCGGTGTCTTTAACTACCGGGTCTGTGCCATTATTATTCATGACAGCGCCCTGCTTGCCACCAAAAACAAACGCACCCCCTACTACTATCTGCCGGGTGGTCGTGTCAAGATGCATGAAACCGCAGAAGCGGCCATAAAACGAGAAATCTTTGAAGAGCTGGGAATTCACGGAAAAATCATCCGTCCCCTATGGCTTAACCAAGGCTTTTTTACCGAAGATGTCACAAAAGAGAAGTTTCATGAGCTATGTATCTACTATTTGATAGACATTTCTGAAACCAATCTTCTCTCTCGTGGAGAATCCTTCGTTATGTTTGAGGGAGAAAAGCGTCATTTTTACGAATGGATTCCCCTCTCCCGGCTGAAGGATGAATACATATATCCCCTCTTTGTCAAGGACCAAATCTATGATTTACCCCGGAACTTTACCATACTGGAAGAATATGAATAACTCTGGAAGGAGAACCAATATGAAAGAACAATTAGAGCTGATTCGCCAGAATGCACTGGCTGCTCTGGAAGCTGCGGAGAACACCGCCGCACTGGACGAGCAGCGTGTAAAATGGCTGGGCAAGAAAGGCGAGCTGACCGCCGTGCTGAAGATGATGGGCAAGCTGTCTGCCGAGGAGCGTCCCGTCATGGGACAGCTGGCCAACGCCGTCCGTGCCGAAATCGAGGCCAAGCTGGAGGAGCGTAAGACCGCCCTCAGCGCCGCCGCTCTGGAGGCCAAGCTGGCATCCGAATCCATCGACGTGACCATCCCCGGCGAGGCCGTTGAGCTGGGCCATCAGCACCCCATGAATCAGGTGCTACAGCAGGTGAAGGACATCTTCGTGGGTCTGGGCTACACCGTCGTGGACGGCCCCGAGGTGGAACTGGCCGACTACAACTTCACCCGTCTGAACATCGAGGAAGGTCACCCCTCCCGCGACCGCAGCGACACCTTCTACTTCAATGAAGATGACAGCGTTCTGCTGCGCACCCAAACCAGTTCCATGCAGATTCGCTTCATGGAGAACAACAATCCTCCCTTCTGTATGCTTGCTCCCGGCCGTGTGTTCCGGAAGGACGAGGCCGACGCCACCCACTCCCCCATGTTCCACCAGATTGAAGGTCTGGTGGTGGATGAGCACATCACCATGGGTGACCTGAAGGGCGCACTGATTACCATCATGCGTGCCATCTACGGCGAGGATGCCCAGATGCGTTTCCGCCCCCACCACTTCCCCTTCACAGAGCCCAGCTGCGAAATGGATATGCAGTGCCACAAGTGCCACGGCACCGGCGAGGTGGATGGAAACGTCTGCCCCACCTGCCACGGCGAGGGCTGGATCGAGCTGCTGGGTGCCGGCATGGTGCATCCCGACGTACTGCGCAACTGCGGCATCGACCCGGAGAAGTACTCTGGCTTCGCCTTCGGTATGGGTCTAGAGCGTATGGCCATGGGCCGCCTGAAGATCAACGACCTGCGTCTGATCTTCGACAACAACGTGAAGTTCCTGGAACAGTTCTAAAAGGAGGGACAGATCATGAAACTGAACAGAAAATGGCTGCATGAGGAGTTCGTAGATCTCCCCCACGTTTCCGATAAAGAATTCGTTGAAACCATGACCGTTGCCGGTCAGAAGGTTGAAACCTATGAGCGTATGGACGCCGAAATCAAAAATGTGGTGGTCGGTAAGGTGGTTTCCATCGTCCGTCACGAAAACTCTGACCATATGTGGGTGTGTCAGGTGGAGGTTGGCGGCGAGGAGCCTGTCCAAATCGTCACCGGCGCCCAGAATGTCCACGAGGGCGATTTGGTTCCCACCGCCCTGCACAATTCCTACCTCCCCGGCGGCGTCCACATCACCAGGGGCAAGCTCCGTGGTGTCAAGTCCAACGGTATGCTCTGCGGTCTGGAGGAGCTGGGTCTGACTCTGAATGACTGCCCCAATGCAATTCTGGACGGCATCTGGATCCTCAATGACGAGGATTGTCAGATTGGTCAGGATATCAATCTGGTCATCGGCAATGACGATACCATCGTTGACTTCGAGATTACCAACAACCGTCCCGACTGCTACTCCATCATCGGTCTGGCGCGGGAAGCGGCTGCCGCCTTCAACAAGCCCATGCGCCACCATGAGCCTGTGGTGAAGGGCAGCGATGCAGGCTCCATGTACGAGATGCTGGACGTGGAAGTTCCTGCTGAGAATCTGTGCAATCGTTATTCTTCCCGTATGGTTAAGAATGTTAAGATTGCTCCCTCCCCCAAGTGGCTGCGTCAGCGGCTTCGTGCCAACGGCGTGCGTCCCATCAACAACATCGTTGACATCACTAACTACGTCATGCTGGAGTACGGCCAGCCCATGCACGCCTTCGACTACCGCTACGTTGGCTCCGGCAAGATTATTGTCCGTGAGGCCGAGGAAGGCGAAACCCTGACCACGCTGGATGGCAATGTTCGCCAGCTGAAGCCCGGTATGCTGGTCATCGCTGACGAGAACAAGCCCATCGGCCTTGCAGGCATTATGGGTGGCGAGAACTCCGAAATTCTGGACGATACCACCACTGTGGTCTTTGAGTCTGCCAATTTCAACGGCACCTCCATCCGTCAGACCGCTCTGGCGCTGGGTATGCGTACCGAATCCTCCGGCAAGTTCGAGAAGAATCTGGATCCTATGATGACCGTTCCCGCTGTGCAGCGTGCCTGCGAGCTGGTGGAGCTGCTGGAGTGCGGCGACGTGATGGACGGCATCATCGACATCATCAACTACGTTCCCGCCCCTAAGACGCTGGAGCTGGAGCCTGAGAAAATCAACCGTCTGCTGGGCACCGAAATCAGCGAAGCGGACATGGTCTCCTACTTGAACCGGCTTGAGATTCCCGTTGAAGGTCGCACCATTCATGTCCCCTCCTTCCGCCCCGACCTGAACCTGATGGCGGATATTGCGGAGGAAGTGGGCCGTCTGTACGGCTACAACGAGATTCCCACCACCGCATTCAAAAACTCCACTCAGGGCGGCTACACTCCCATGATGCTGCTGGAGAACAAGGCAGGCCAGCTGTGCCGGAGCCTCGGTTACAGCGAGATTATCACCTATTCCTTCGTGTCCCCCACCATCTTCGACCAGATTCGTCTGCCCAAGGATTCCATCCTGCGCAACGCTATGAAGATTCAGAACCCGCTGGGCGAGGATACCTCCATCATGCGCACCATCGCACTGCCCTCTATGATGGACATTCTCTCCCGCAACTACGCCTACCATAACAAGGCTGTCAAGCTCTATGAGCTGGCGAAGATTTATCTGCCTGTGGAGGGTGAGGTTCTGCCTCAAGAGCCCAAGATGCTGATGCTGGGCACCTACGGCGAGGGCACCAGCTTCTTCACCCTGAAGGGTCAGCTGGAGGCCGTGTTCAAGGGCCTGCGCACCCGCAAGACCAGCTACACTGCGATTACCTGCAATCCCTCTTATCATCCAGGTCGTTGCGCCAGCGTGGCTATTGACGGCGTTGAGGTGGGCGTTATCGGTCAGGTGCATCCGCTGGTTTGCCAGAACTACGGCATCGATGTAGAGGTCTACTGCGCTGAAATCGATTTCGATAAGGTATTTGCCTTACGGCTGCCGGATGTGACCTACACACCCCTGCCCAAGTTCCCTGCGGTTTCCCGTGACCTATCGCTGATTTGCGATGAGGCTGTGACCGTTGCGGCTGTGGAGGATGTGATTACTGCCGCCGGTGGCAAGCTGCTTCGCAGCGTCAAGCTATTCGACATCTACCGTGGCACTGGTGTGCCCGAGGGCAAGAAGAGTATGGCCTTCTCTCTGGAACTGAGAGCTGACGACCGTACCCTCACTGATGCGGATTCCGAAGGCGTGGTATCCAAAGTACTGGCAGCACTGGCCGATAAACTGGGCGCTACCCTCCGGTGATTGCGAAATTTTTCACAAACAGGGGCTTTACACCAACGAAATTTTAGGGTATAATAATTATATTCATCGTTAGGAGGTCGATACTATGACAGGAAACACCATCAAATTCACCGTCCCCAGTGACGACAAGCAGAATATGCGCCTGATCCTGCGCAACGTATTCGACGCTCTGAATGAGAAGGGGTACAACCCCATCAACCAAATCGTCGGCTACCTGCTCACCGAGGATCCTACCTACATCACCAACTACAATAATGCCCGTAGCATGATTTGCAAGCTGGATCGGGACGATCTTCTTCAGGAACTGGTGCGCTGCTACCTGTTTGGTAAGGAATGACACACGCAAGGGGGCTTTTGCCTATGCAAAAGCCCCTTTCCAATTTCATACTCCCCTCCGTCTTACATCAATACCCATTTCTCAGGTAAATGTTGTTAGTTCAACCGGTTTCTACCTATTTCGGTTGACAAAATGGTTTCTTTTTGTTACCATTTCCGCATATTCTTTGAAAAGGAGGTTTTATGATGGCTGAAGAAAAGGCAGTTTTGATGTACAAGGGTCACCCCCTGATGCGCAAGGACAATCTGGTTTACTACGGCTCCATGGCCGATTCCCACATCGTCATGCTCCAGATTCTGGAGACTAAGAAGATGGGCGATGCGGATATCGCCACCCGTGTTTCCGTGCAGCTCCAGCTCACCGACCCCAGCGCCAGAAGCCGTGACCGCGTCGTGAAAAAGAGCGAAAAGGCAGGCTTCTACACCGCGCTGGATGTGGGCTGCGTCTGGCTGAACAGAGCCCTTGCAGGCAAGTAAGACTATCCACCTTTCCACAGTAAGACGGAGGGCAACGTATGAAACGACTTACACGAACGACCATTATTGCGCTGGCGATATTCCTCTTTGCTGGCACACAGAAATTCGGTGTATCCGCGAAAGACAGTACCCTGACCACCCACGTAGCTACGGTAGATGCCTCATCCCTACGACTCCGCTCCGGCCCATCCATCACCTCGACTACGCTCGACTACGCCTACAAAGGCGAGTATGTGACCATCACCGGAAAGACCGGTCAATGGTATCACGTGAGCTTTGACTTGACCGACGGATATATGCACGAGGATCATTTGAACGTCTACACCACTAAAAACGTAGAACTGGGTTACGGCAGCGTCAACGCCAACAAGGTGAATGTCCGCTCCGGCCCCGGCACCTCCCACGCCAGAATCGCACAGGCGAATTCCGGCGAAAAAGCCTACATCATTGGCTTCAACAACCAGTGGTACAAGGTCATTTTTGATGACGAAATTGGCTATATCCGCAGTGACTATCTGGATTTGACTGAGATTCCCTATGAGAATCGGTCATCATCCAAGAAGCCACTGTTTTTTGTTGACGGAAAGTCCACCGGCGTGGCTCCCAGCGCTGCGGCACTGAATGGCACCAGCAGCTCAGTCCGGCAAACCATAGTGGCCAATGCGAAAAAGCACCTAGGCACCCCCTATGTCTGGGGCGGCAGTACTCCCAGCGGCTTCGATTGCTCCGGATTCGTCCAGTATGTGCTGAAGCAGAGCGGCATTTTCCTGCCCCGCACCACCTCTGAGCAGGTGAAGGTTGGCACCGCCATTTCCAAAAGCGCTCTGCAGCCCGGCGATCTGGTATTCTTACAGAATACATACCGAGCAGGTGTGTCCCATGTGGGTATCTACATCGGCGACGGTAAGATGATTCACGCTTCCAGCTCCAAGGGCGTTACCATCAGCGACCTTTCCAGCAGTTATTACACCAAGCATTATCACAGCTCCAGACGGATTCTGTGACATTTTTATTAAATTATTTCCGGCATCTGCGGATGCCGGAATTTTTCTCTTGATATCAGCGAAAAGATTGTATATAATAACTTTGAGAAAGTATATGTCGCATCGGCGGCGTTGCTGAAAAGAGAGAAAGGAATGATTCTTATGGCTGACGAGCGTAGGCCTACCCCCCAGCGCAGACGACGCAAGCGCAAATGGCAGTATTACATCCCCACGGTCATTATGATTCTGTTCGCATTAATCTGTCTGGTCGTTATCGGATGGGTTGTATCACAAATTTTTGGTGCTATCGGCGGCGGCAATGATAAGGGCGGAGATAGCAATCTGAAAATCTCCACCAATACTCTGCCCACCACCAAGCCCAAGCCCACCGAACCCGTTCAGACCGGGCCCAACGACGATGATGTTGCAGCCCTGATTGCCGAGGCGGATTTCATCGCCGCAGGCTACGACTATCAGAAGGCCATCCAGATGCTCCAGAGCTATGAGCATTACGAGGAAGTGCCCGAGATGAAGCTGAAAGTGGTTGAATACACCGAGGCGGACAGCAAGCTGATTAGCTATCCTAACCCCGAAACCGTCACCCACATCTTCTTCCACTCCCTGATTGTTGACACCGACCGAGCCTTCGACGGCGACTACGAAGAAGGTGGCTACAATATGTATATGACCACCGTGGACGAGTTCAAGGGTATTCTGCAACAGATGTACGACAAGGGCTATGTTCTGATTTCTCCCTACGACTTGGCCTACGAGGTGACCAAGGACGACGGCACCACCTCCTTCACCTATGGCGACATCCGCATCCCCGCAGGCAAGAAGCCCTTCCTGATGAGTCAGGATGATCTGAACTACTACAGCTATATGATTGGTTCCGGCAATGGCAAGAATGAGACCCCCGTTTTCAACGATGACACCAACGACGGCTTCGCCTGCCGCATCGTTATTGACCCCGAAACCGGCTATCCCGTCTGCGAATATGTGGATGCGGATGGCAACGTGCTGTACGGCGATTACGATTTGGTGCCCGTTCTGGAAACCTTCATTCAGGAGCATCCGGATTTCTCTTACCACGGCGCCCGCGCTATTCTGGGCATGACCGGCTATGAAGGCGTATTTGGCTATCGCACCAAACCCAGCTACGAAACGAAGCTGAACGAGATGTACGCAGCCGGACTGGCCCCCCGCAACTATGAGCAGGAAGTGCAGATGGCCAAGGATGTGGCCCAGTGTCTGCGGGACCACGGTTGGATTCTGGCCAGCCACTCCTACGGACATCCCCCCTATGGCGAACGTTCCGCTACTGCTGTGGAAGAGGATTCCGATAAGTGGGAGAAAACCGTGGAGTCCATCATTGGCGAAACCGACGTGATTCTCTACCCCCACGGCTCCGACATTCACACCTGGCGCAAGTACACCTTTGAAAACGAGAAGTTCGCTGCGCTGTATGAGGACGGCTTCCGCTACTTCTTCAACGTGGACGGAAACACCTACTGGAATCAGCTAGGCTCCAACTATTTCCGTGGCGGCCGCCGGAATCTGGACGGCTACCGGATGTATCACCACCCCGAAAAGCTGGCAGATTTGTTCAATGTGGATGATGTCTTCGATAAGGCTCGTCCCCTGCCCGTGCCCAGCGTTGGCGGAGGTATGTAACACACAGCTAAAAATGCCGACCAAAATTGGTCGGCATTTTTTCTGCACTATTGGACATCCTATTTGGAAAAGGAGGTTCCATATGGCAAATTACAAACGAGGCAAACAAAGCTTCATTCTGCCCCAGCCGCCGGTGATTACCCACTGGGCCAGCGTTGCAGGCAAAAAAGAATCCGAAGGTCCCTTAAGGCCATGGTTTGACGCCACATCCGATGACTCCCACTTCGGTGAAAAAACATGGGAACAGGCTGAAAAACGGCTCCAGCAGCAGACACTTCAGATTCTCCTGAAAAAATCCGGCATCGATGCTCCGGATCTGGTGCTGTCCGGCGACCTTTTGAATCAGTGCATCGGCTCATCCTTCAGCCTACGCAACACCGGAATCCCCCATCTGGGTCTTTACGGAGCCTGCTCCACCATGGCCGAAAGCCTGCTCGCCGCTGCCATGGCCGTGGGCGGTGGTTTCGTGGATCAGGCTGTGGCCATGACCTCCTCCCACTTTGCCTCCTCCGAGCGGCAATACCGCTTCCCGCTGGGGTATGGAGGCCAGCGCCCACCAACAGCCCAGTGGACGGTCACCGGTTCCGGCGCTGCCATGGTGCAAAGCACCGGCCATGGCCCTCAAATCACAAGCTGCACCATCGGAACCGTTATGGATTTAGGAATTATGGATGCCAACAACATGGGGGCAGCCATGGCGCCTGCCGCTTACAACACCATTCGTGCCCATTTTGACGATATGAATATGGCACCGGAGGACTATGACTTGATCGTCACCGGCGATTTAGGACAAATCGGCAAAGAAGCACTGATGGAGCTGGCCGCACAGGATGGTACATCCTTAGGCGGTCAATTGACCGACTGCGGTACGCTGGTATTCGACAACACCACGCAGGATGTACACGCCGGCGGCTCTGGCTGCGGCTGCAGCGCCGTCACTCTGTGCGGATATCTTCTGAGTCATATGGTTTCCGGCAGATTCCAGCGAATCCTGTTCTGTGGGACAGGCGCTTTGCTCTCCCCCACCTCGACCCAACAAGGCCTGCCCATCCCCGGTGTTTGTCATGCGGTTTCTATTTTCTACGGAGGTGAACCATGGACTACCTGAAGGCTTTTCTTGTAGGCGGCACATTTTGCTTGATTGGTCAGATTCTAATCGACAAAACCAAGCTGACACCTGCCAGAATCCTGGTCAGCTACGTTGTCATCGGCGTATTGCTCAGCGGCATTGGCATTTATCAACACATCGTTGATTTCGCTCAGGCGGGTGCCACCGTACCGCTCACCGGCTTCGGTCACACACTGGCCAAAGGTGTGCGGGAGGCAGTGGACAGGGAGGGATTTATCGGTATTCTCACCGGCGGATTAAAGGCTTCCGCCGGCGGCATCACCGCCGCAATCCTCTCCGGTCTTATCGTGGGTCTGATTTTTAAGGATAAGGATAGATCCTGATATTTGGGGTACACTAGCTTTACGGCCTTTGCCGAATATATAAATCACGGAGGAAACATCCATGAACGAGCAGAACAGAAACCAGAACCAGAATTCCAACAAGAACCAGAATCAGAACAGCAACCAGAACAAGAATCAGAATTCCAACCAGAACAGCAATCAGAACAAGAACTGCCGCTGACGAATTTCGGGCATCTCCAATGGAGATGTCCGAAAATTATACATCCTCAAAATGACCGATACGGAAGAAATAGAGGCACTTCCGTTTCACAGGCAAGCCGTAAATACGGGACAGCGCCTGCGCATAAGCCCGAACCTGCGGTCGGTAACGTTTCACGGCCTCCTCCAGATTATCATGCTCCACCTTGTCAGTTTTGAAGTCCAGAACCGTAATGCCGTCCTCCTGAATGATTGCGCAGTCCACCACGCCTTGCAGGAGGATTTGCTCCCCCTGCAGGGCGCTGTCAAAGGCCGCACCGTCATCCAGAATGGAGAACTTGAACTCCCAAAGAGTCTTGCAATGGAGGGTCATCTTACCAACATCGGTTTTGAAAAATCTTTCAATCTGCGTCGGATCAATCAAATCCGACTGTTCTTGGGTAAGCAGCCCATTGTCCACCAGCTCCTGAATTCGCTCCGCCACATCCATACCCTCTCGATAATGAATGTACTGCATGACCGTATGTACCGCATTACCAAAGGTTGCCGGCTGAATCTTCCGCTCCACAAAAGACGGTTTCCGCCAGCCGCCGATAAAGGGCTGTGGTGCCGGGGCATCCTCGCCAATCTCCTGATCCTTGTCACGCCCCTTCCGCTGGGTGGCAGTCTGCTTGGAGGGCGCTGTGGTTGCCGCCATGTGGGGATATTGATAGGAAATGCTCTCCCCCAGCTGCACTACCGCTTCTTTCGGCAACGAATCAGTATCCTCCAGCACACCCTGTACCGGCTCCACCGAATCAATCACACGAATCAGCCACGGATATTCAGAAACCTTCGCTTCCTCGCCGGTGCCGCTGATGGCATAGAACTCTCCTGCCTCGGTGCGAGTCATTGCTGCCAGCAGCACCCATGTGCCAATACAGCTGGCTTCTCGAATCATCAAATCCCGCTGCCCCAGTCGGCACCATGTTGCTATTTTTTGCAGCTCGCTGTCCAGATTGGTGCTGCGGTAGGTCATGATGAGTCGATCCTTCGCTCTGGTCATGGCCACATACAAAATCCGCATCTCCTCGGACAGACTATCCGCTATGATTCGAGACTTGATGGCACGCTTTGCCATAGTGGGATAGCGGACACGGCGGATGCTGTCCGTCCCGCTGATGCCAATGCCCAATTCCTTATGGGTCAACACCTCCGGCTTCAGGCTCTCCCGACTGAATTGGCGGCTCAAGCCGCACAGAAACACCACGGGATATTCCAGGCCTTTGGACTTGTGGATGCTGACGATGGAAACACAGCCATCTGCGCTGCCGTTTTCGCCGTGGATTCCCTTCTTTTCGGAAAGCTCCAGGAATTCCAGAAACTGTCCCAAATTCTGATGGCTTTCCTCTTGCTGGGCGGCCAATCGGTAGAAGGCCTGCAGATTGGCCTCCCGCACTTCCCCATCATCCATGGCCGCATACAAGCTGTCCACGCGGGTAATGGAGAAAATCTCCTCAATCAGGCGGCTCAGCCCCTCCATACGAGATATCCGGCGCAGCTTCGACAATGTATCCAAAAAGCCCACGACCTTGGGATCGTCACTGGCTCGAAGGGCATCGTAGATAGTGCCAAAGCGGCTTTCACTGCGAAGCTTCGCCATATCGTCAGCGGTGAAGCCGAAAGCGGGACTGACCAGCGCCGCAACCAGCGGAATGTCCAGCTGCGGATTATGCACCGCCTGCAAAATAGAACGCAGAACGCTGATTTCCTTGGTCTGCAAAAGCTTATCACTGCCCCCACTGGCGCAGCGAACTCCAGCTCTTTCCAGGGCCGTCTGGAATGCCTGACCGGCAGATTTCGGTGCCCGAAGCAAAATCACGATATCCTCCGGTCGGATGGGGCGTAGGGCCTCCTTATCCCGAATCAGGTGGCCCTCGTCCAGTAGCTCACGGATTCTCCGAGCCACAAAATCCGCCTCCACGCCGGAGGCATCATCTCCGCGGATGCCATACAGCTCCACCTCCGGTTCCCCCAATGGCTCATGGGGAATTCCCTCGTACAAAGCCTCGTCCTTGCCATACCACAGGCCTCCCACTGCGGGGCACATACAGGTTTCAAACACACAATTCGCCGCCGACAGCACTGCACCGCCGGAGCGGAAATTCTGGCTCAGCATAATCTTTCTGCCTTCGCCAATCTGCGCAGATTCTGCCGGAACATAGGAAGCGTACTTTTCCAGAAATAGCCCCGGATCTGCCAGACGGAACTGGTAGATGGACTGCTTCACATCGCCAACCATGAAGCAATTCTGCCGCTCCTGCGTCAAGGCACCGTAGATGGCATCCTGCACCGCATTGGAGTCCTGATACTCGTCTACCATCACTTCCCGAAAACGGCGGCCAATTTCCAAAGCTGCCGCTGTGGTTCCGGTGCGGTGCTTTCCCATTAACAAATCCAACGTCCGATGCTCCAAATCGGTAAAATCAAGGATACGCCGCCGTTCTTTGGCTTCCTGATAGGCCTTTGCGAACCGGCGGGTCAGCTTTACCATCCCTCGAACCGCATCCGCAGAGCTGCGCAAATCCTTCAGCACCTGCTCTGAGGAATCCACAAAGAGCGTTGTAGCGCTGGCAACGCCCTTCTTAATCTGCTCACGGACACTGCGGATGCTCTCGCACAGCTCCACGTCCTCCATTTTCTTCCACGAGATGCGGCCATACTCAGGCTTTCTGCGCTGCACCACCTGATCCCAGGTGGTGCTGGAGGCCAAATACTCCAGCTGAATCGAATCATCCCGCAGCACCGCCGCCACACCGATGCCGGATTCATCCTCCTCCGCCAGCTGGGCACTGCGACGCAGCGCCCCGATGTACAGCTGCAGTTGCTCCCGCAGCTCCCGCATCAATTCCTGTCCCCAGCGGGTCTGGGCGGCATCGGTCACATTCTCCGTTTCCACCGCCTGCAGGCAGTCCTCCAGCCAGCCATCCGGATTCAAGTGGCACCGGGAGCTGTCGTAAAGATCCAGCAACAGCTGGGGAACGGCGTTATCATTTCTGCCTGTGCCCTGCGTATCGATGAAGGCGGCTACGTCCGGCTCCTCATGGATATGGACATAAGCCTCCTCCAGCACCTGCTGAACCATGTCCGCCCGAAGCTGGTTACATTCGCTCTCCGCCTCCATCCGGAAGTCGGCACTCAAATCCAGCTGGAAGGCAAACTGCCGCAGCAGATTGCCGCAAAAGGCATGGACTGTGGAGATTTGGGTCATGTAGAGCCGCTGGAACTGCTGCTGCAAGTGACGGTTTTCAGGGTTCTCTGCAATCTTTTCCGACAGCTTGGCGGCAATTTTGCCACGCAGCTCCGCTGCCGCCGCCTGTGTAAAGGTGATAATCAAGAAGTCATCGATATTGGCAGGATCCGTTTCATCGCACAGGTAGCTCATCAGCCGATCCACCAGCACCTTGGTCTTACCGGAGCCCGCCGCTGCGGATACCAGCAGCTTACCGCCCCGATTGGTCACCGCCTGCTCCTGCTGGGGCGTCAGTTTTTCAGCCATGGCCGTTCACCTCCCTGTGGATTTGATTCCAGAAATCATCTGCCGACACCGTCTTATAATTCCGTCGGCCTTCTACAAAATCCTTATGGCACACCGCTCCGTAAGGGCAGTATTTGCAGGCATCGTGGCTATCGCCACGGGTATAGGGATTGGGCGCAACGTCGCCGGAGGCAATGTCATCTACGATTCGCCCCAGCACCTGAAACACATACTGTTCCAGTTGGCGCATTTGCTCCCGTGTGGCGATTTTGCCATTCAATGTGCCGTCCTTGGTTCGCTTGCAATTCAAGCGTGGCATTCCCTCCAGCGGATCCATGGCTGCAATAGAAATATCATCATCCAGCAGCAGTCCCCGCCGTTTCCAATTATCCGCACGTTTTTTCTTATCATCCGACAGCGCACCGTCCAGAGAAAGATAGGGCGCCCGGGCAGGAAAATACTGCACACCCGCCGGAACAGGACGGCTGCCAATGAGCTTCTGCCCCTGCTGCCGAAGGGCAAACAGGTACAAAAGCATCTGAAGCCCCACACCGTTGATCACATCGCAATAGTCAAAATCCTTTTCACCGGTCTTATAGTCCACGATGCGGAAAAAGCTCACGCCGCCGGTTTGGTAGCCATCCACCCGATCCACAAAGCCCTGCAGCTCCGCTTTCATAGCACCGGCTGGAATCTGAATGGCCGGCAAATCTCCATCTGCGCCAAAATGCAGCTCCACATCCAGCGGCTGGAACAGGCTCTGGCTCAGCTCCTCCCACAGCTCCCGCACCACCATCTCCAGCTCCTGAATATTGCGGTTGAGCAGATAAGCGGCTCTCTCAGAACCCAAGGACGCAAAGTGGGTTTGCGCATATTCGTCCGTATGCTTTTTCGCCACGGCCATGGTTTCCTCCATGGAAACCCCATGGAAGCCCCCTTGGGCCATAATGTCCTGCACCGTATGCTCCAACACATGATGGACAAAGGTGCCAAACTCCGCCGGATCGACGGTGGCGGTTTTCCGTTCTCTGGCAGCAATACCATATTTTAAGAAATAGGACAGCCGGCACTCTGCCTGACGATCCACCTGCGAAGCGGACAACACCAGATGATCTCCGTAAAGAGCATCTACGTTGGGCCTAGAGATGGTGCCGAGGGTATGGCTTTTACGCTCAGCCGCCTGATTGTATTGCTCCGCAAGCCCCAGTGCCACGGCCGCTTCCCGCTGTCCCCAGCGGGTCAAATAGCAGGCTGCGTCAAAGGCATCTGCGGTAGTATACTCCTTTCGCAAAGGCAGTTCCCCGCCGGCCATATCCTTCAGCCGACGATACACAAAAGACGGCTGGCTGGAGCCGCAGGACACGGTGACCGTTTCCTCCGCACCGCAAAATACGCCATAGACTTCTGCGAAACTGGCCTGAATACCCTCCATGGCACCGCCGGTCAGGGGCACCTCCAGCTTCCGAAGGGCCACACGCTCCTGATCTGTCAAAAGTCCTCGGCTGCCGTTGTAGCCTGGAAGGCTCCCCTCCTCGGCACCCAGCACAAACAGGTGCTTTTGCCGCTGGCACCGCATGGCGCTGACCGGCCCCACCGTCACGGAATCCAGCACTGTGGGGATGGTGCCCACATCATACTGGCTCAGCAGCAGGGTAAACAGCCGCCGGAAGGAATCTGTATCCCAAACAGTTTCTCCAAGGGTATCATACAGCTGCTCCAGCGCACACATCAGAATCTCCCAAAGCTGGTTGAGGATCTGAGCAGTCCGTTGCTCGGAGGTTTCCGCCAGCTTGTTCAGCCGTCGAGCAAGGTGGATATCCTCCAAAAAGCCATAGACTGCCGTTACCTGATCTGCCAGCTTGGCGGCCGACTGGAACCGCTTTTGCAGCCGCTGCAACGGCTCCACCGCCTTAATTCGTGCATCCTCCAGCCACTGCAGACGGCGCTGGGCATGGCTTCCCCATTTGCCGCTAAGGCCGTCCGGATGCTCCGTCCATGGCTGGTTCCATTTTTGTCCGGTGATATTCCAAATCACCGCATAATTTTCGACCAAATCATAAGTATCCGGATTCATGGGCGAAAGAGGGCTGGAAAGATAGCGCAGCATGGCTTTTTGCTCATAGCCATCCAGCGCCGCCTCCAACGCAGACAGCACCGTTGTCACAGCGCCCTTGGACAGCACCTCCTCCGTACCGGACAGGTACACCGGGATCCCCTGACGGCGGAAAATCAGGCTCATCACACTGCGGTAATCTGCCATATTGCCGCAGACAACGCCGATATCCCGATAACGGCACCCATGCCGCACCAGCGATCGAATGTCCGCCGCCAGCTCCATGCACTCCTGATGCACCGACTCCGCCTGACGCACCCGAACGGCGCTATCCGGTTGCAGCGTGCCTTGGAACAGTCCTTGCCGCATGGCCTGCAATACGGGACGCTTATCCGGTATGGTGGTGATTTTCACTTCCACACCGGCACGACGGGCGCATTTGACAAGCTCTGCCGCCGTAGCTCCCGCCTTCTCAAAGGCCAACAGGGTCGAGTCTATCCGGTCACATTCCACACTCACCGTCACATCCTGCGAGAAGCGAATCATATGCTCCAGAACCATCAGGTGCTGCCGTGTATAGTCCGGAAAGCCATCTATGTAAAACCGGTGGTTGGCAGCAAAATCGCAATCCTCCAGCTGCTCCAGCACCCAGTTCATCTGATCTCTGGGATCCCGCTTGCCCCGCTGACACAGTGCATCGTAGGTTTCCAGCAGCAGCGACAGTTCCTCCAGCTTTTGTGCCAGAATACCCTCTGCCCTTGTGGAGGCCTTCTTCAAGTCCTCCGCCGTGATGCAGCAGCGCTTAAACTCGTCCACCGCATCCACCATCTGATTCAGAAACTCCGGCTTGGTTTCCACGGAAGCATAGGCTTTCAGCCGGCTATGAAGCTGACGAGCCGCTGCGGCCATGGCCACCAGCCGTCCGCCGTTGTCCAGACAGGCCGGAAGCCCTTGCTCCGTCCACTCCGCCACCCGACGGACCAGCCGTGTGAAGGACAGCACCTCCGCATACCGGCTGGCAGTATCCCCGGCGGCGGCACTGAGCCGCCGCTCCATATCGTGGCTGATAAGCTCCGGAATCAGCAGGATGCGTCCCTTTTTCTTCTGACGTACATCCTCCGTCAACCGGCGTAGCAATTCATCTGTGTTTGCAGTTCGATCTGTGCCAATGATAAGCTCCAGCATAGACCCACCGCCTTTCTCTATAATGACATCATTTTATCACAAATCACGTCCCAATAACAGTACCTTCTCAGGTTTATGCAAAGAAATTTTCAAGTCTGCCCAGACAGTCCAGAAGGAAAAACCGCAGCCGGTACTCCTTCTTTCCTGTAATGGCACCGGTGACGGAATCCGAAAATCCCGCTCCCGCCGCCACGTCCTCCACTTCCTCCGTGGCCGCCGGAATACACAAAGAGGGGAACACCACACACCACCAGTTTTCCCCCTCGCCGCTGCCAATAGTCACCCGAAGGGAATCATAGACACCGGCCGGCAGACTGAAGGTTTCATAATCACGGGTATCGAAGCCCTCGTGCGTCAAAGATACCGTAGCTCTCTCGTCCACGCCCTCCGACTCCAGCACCTGATTGGCAATCTGCTCCAGCTCCTCCAGCTTACTGCTAATCAGCGCTTGTGCCTGCTCCTTCGTGTCCACACGAACCAGATCCTCTTCCAGCGCAGAAATAATGGCATCACGCACCTTCAGCTTGACTGCCTGATCTTCTTCGCTGTTGGAGTTCGCCACAACGTGCAAGCGCAGCACCTGATTGCGAAGCTGGTACTTGCTATAAATCACCGAGCCCGTATACAGCAGTGCCGCCACCAACGTCAGAACCAGCATCCGTTTGATAATTTTGAACATAATAACACCGTCCATACTGAAATGACTCCAGTATGGACGGTTTTCGGTAACTTTATACAGGCTTGCAAATAAATACCTGCGGATAATTCTCTCGCAGCATATTACAAATCACAGCGGCGATTTCAAATTCCGACACCATGCAGTACACCGCAGAGCCGGAGCCGCTCATAACATGGCCGATAGAGCCGTAATTATAGAAAATGGATTTAATATAGTTCAGCTCCAGATGCTCCTCAGTCACCACCGGGTCGAACACGTTGCACAAATTCTGTCCTACCTTGCTCAAATCGCCAGCCAGCAGTGCGCTCTCCATGGCTTGATGGTCGGGACGATTGGCAATAACCTTCTCGTCAATCTTCCGGTACAGCTCTGGCGTGGAAATGGGAAACTCCGGCTTCACCACCACCATAACGCAGTCAGGCATATCAGGCAGCTTGCGCAGCTTCTCTCCCCGTCCCTCGCACATGACGGTTCCGCCAACCACGCAGAAGGGCACATCACTGCCCACCTGCGCACCCAGCTCCGCCAGCGCCAGAATGGAAAGTGGATTATCGTAGTGCCGATTCAGGGCACGCAGCACCGCCGCCGCATCCGCAGAGCCGCCACCAAGGCCGGCTTCGCTAGGGATTCGCTTGGTAATACGAATCTCAAGGCCATCAGGGTCCTTGTTCAAAGCCTCACAATAGACCTTCGCTGCTTTCCATGCCAGATTCCGCTCATCACAGGGAATCCCCTCTTTATCGCAGTACAGTGCCCAAGGCTTGCCGGTGCCGATATCCAGCTCGATATCGTCCCGCAGAGAAATGGTCTGCATCACGCTTTTCAAATCATGATAGCCGTCCGGACGCTTGCCCAGAACGTCAAGGGTCAAATTCACCTTGGCATAGGCCGGTTCAAAAATCGTCGTCATTTGATTTTCCGTCCTTCCAGATAGTATCGCTTTTCACGGGCATGACCCATGGAGAAGGTCTTGCGGGGCAGTGCGCCGCCGGAGATAACACCACGGAACAGCTGGTGCTTCTCCATGGCAGGCAGCAAGAAGCCAATAGCATTATCCTGCGCTGCCAGCGCCTTTACCTCATCGTCACCGTGGATATAGTCGATTTCACCGGAATTTTCAACCAGCCACTGATCCAAAAACTCCTGCAGCACCGCTACCGCCAGCTCACCACGGGAGCGATCCAGAGAAATGACACCGGACTGGTCGCCAATGACCCACTCCACATTGTAACCGCCCTCGGCGCAGATGGTGCCCATATCCGCCAGGAGCTTTTGGGCATCCACGCCGGTGATAATACGATGAATGGGCGCAAAGACCAGCGAGGGGTCATGGATATTCTCCAGCTCCACCAGAGAGTAACGGGCAGGATGGTTGGACAAATCCGCCTCGGAATTTGCCGCCTTCAAGGCTTCATAGCAGCTCTTTGCGGTGGCAAGAGAATGATTGCCATCGCCCACCGCCAGCAACACCGAAGCGCCGGCCAAATCCGCATACTTTTCATCAACGCTAGCGCTGAACGCCGCCAGGCGGGCATCGAAGGCCTTAGCATTCTCCCCCTGCAGCAGCCAGCCACGAATCCGTCCGCCCTGCTCCATCAGTTCAAAATCATACAGCAGCGGCAACGAATCCCGAAGCTGGGAAATGGGCTCAATCAGCTGCTTCTTGTCGTCGTCGCAAAGCATCAGCACATGAGGCAGCTCGATGGCCGCGTCCTTGCGCACTCGCTGACGGGGCGGAATCCGCTCCAGAACCGTCTTTTCCGTGGCACGAATGGGAGAGTCAGAACCCACATGGTAATCATACCCCTCCAGATCCACCGCACCCAGCAGACCGGGGCGGACAGAGCCATCGGCCAAGGTACGCTCCACATAAATATAGGAATCGGGATAGACCGCAAAAACATCTTCCTTCAAATAGCGCTCCATGGCTGCGTTGATGGACTCCACCGCCTCCGCCTCGTTGGCGCTACCCAGCTCCGCCTCCGGCAGAATCATATGTATGGTAGAAGGGCCCTCGCCGGCAGTGGCTCGAACCCGCTGCCAATAAGCGGGGTCGGAGGTAAACTGGTCACAGGCAATCACCGCCCACTGCTCCATGTTTACGCCCTTCGGCAATATAATATCTGTGCTTTGAAAAATGCTCATAAGCTATGTTCCTTCTTTCTTTCAAATCGTAAAAATATTATAACGGAAAAGTCCCTCTGCGTCAACGGCGAAAGTATAGAACCACGGATTTCGGGTATTCTATGGTCAGATAAACGAAAAAGGAGGAATTCCAGATGATTGATACCCTTGCGCTGATCCTTTCCATCGTAGGCTGCCTGAACTGGGGGCTGATTGGACTGTTCCAGTTTGATTTGGTAGCGTGGCTGTTTGGCGGGCAAGGTGCCCTTTTGAGCCGCATCGTCTATACGCTGGTGGGTCTTGCCGGTGCATGGTGCATCTCGTTCCTGTTCCGGAAAAGCCGCTGCGGCTGTGACGAATAAATGATGGGCGTGCTGGTTTCAGCACGCCCAAATATTTTATGCTTCTTTAACACGGATGATGCAGGTGACTTCCTGATCACCATACTTTGCGGTGATGGTGGCCTTGCCGGCACCGACAGCGGTGACAACACCGCCGGACACAGTGGCAACGCTTTCGTCAGAAGAAGCCCAAGTGATTTCCGACACATCCACAGAGCCGCCGTAGCAGTTCCAGCTGCCGCCAACAGTCAGAGTGACATCATCCTTCTTCAGAGAAATGGTGCCAGTCGCCGGCTCATCATCAGGCTGGATGTCATCATCGGGCTGGGTGTCGTTTCCAATACCCAGCTTATCCAGCGCCTTCTGAGAAACATGAACTTTGCAGGTGGCCTTCTGGCCCTTATACTCAGCGGTGATGGTTACAGAGCCAAGGGATGCGGCGGTGACAACGCCATCCTTTACCGTGGCAACAGCGTCATTAGAAGATGTCCATGTAATCTGAGTGGGATCCAAATCGCCACGGTACAGATTCAGCGTCGGATAAACATGATCCAACGTCACATCATCGTAGCGCAGCTTCAGCACCACGTCCGGATCCGGATCATCCACAGGGTCATCAGACGGATCGTCCACAGGGTCATCCGTCGGATCATCCACAGGATTGTCAGAGGGGTCGTCGCTGGGGTCATCCGAGGGATCGTCCAGCTGGAATTCACACTTGATGATGATTTCCGCCGCTTGATCACCGCAGGTTACCTTTACAATCGTTTCGCCGGGCGCTACCGCAATCACAACGCCGTTATCATCAATATTGGCAATTTCCGCATCCGCAACCTCAAAGAAGCAGACATCGGAAGTATTCTCGGGAACCGTCTTGAACACAGTCTTCAGGTTCACACGATCGCCCACGCCGTGCAGAACCACGGGCTTTTCTATCGTTATACCGGTACAGCTCAAATCCGGAGCCTGATTCACAGTACTGCTAGTGGTAGATTGGGTCCACTGCTTTTCCTCTCTGCCGCCGAAGAACTCAATCACCAGATAACTGGCTACCGCAATGATTGCCAGCAACAGCAGAATGACAATTACAATCAGACCGGTATTGGACACGCTCTGCTGCTCTTCGTCCAGATTTTCGTCCAGCTCCTCCGGCAGCTCCTCCTCCGTCTCCTCCGGCACCAGCGCAGGCATCTGGGACACCTTCTGGACCGGAGCAACAGCGTTGGCCTCCCGCTGACTGGCCTTCAAACGCTTCTTGACATTAGACTTGGAAAAACGACCGCCCTTAACATATGTATAGCCGCCATCCTCAGCCGTATTACCAGCGGATGTCTGAGAGCCCTCGGATTTAACGCAGTCACATACCGGACAGCGAGATTCTGTTTCGGGGTATGCGGTTCCGCAAACATCGCAAATGACCTTATTCATTCCTAACCTCCATTCCGGCACGGCCATGACCACGCCTGATTTCTACGCCATTATATCACCTGATTCACAAGAAAACAACCTCCTGAAATCATTATTTACAAAAAATTCTCTGAATCCGCTCAGGTAACATTTCCCATCTCCAAAATTCGACACCAGAAACTATTGGAAAAAGCAAGAAAAGCAGTTGCATTTTTCATAAAAATTGAGTATGATATAAGATATTGAAAAATGGAGGTGATGGAAATGCCCGATTCTAATTCCATATCGGCGCTGCTGGACGGCCTGATTACCGGCGAACCAATCAGCGACCACCACGGCATCCGTTGCCTCCCCGCCCTGAGGGAGGACACCGGAGAGCGCTATATGGTCAAGTCCATTTCCGTCCCCGCTTCGCAGGCACAACTGGAAGCTCTCCTGCTGACCGGTGCATTCCCCAACGAGCTAAAGGCTCAGGAATACTTTGCCGCTCAAGCTGAAACCGTCACCGCAGAAGCTGAGCTACTGAACCGCCTTAGCAAAACCGAAGGCTTCCTTCCCTATCAGGGTTCCTGTGTTCAGAAAATGGACGAGGAAGTAGGATTCCATGTGCACCTGCTGGCTCCCTACCGTAACTCATTGGAGGATAAGCTGCGTCAAGAACCCTTGACCCACCTGCAGGCAGTGAATCTGGGACTGGATATGTGCGCTGCTCTGGCCGCCTGCCGTAGAGCCGGCTATTTGTATTTGGATTTGAAGCCCGCCAACATATTTATCACCGAAAACCGCGGATTCTGCATTGGTGACCTTGGATTCATCCGTGTATCCTCCCTCCCCTTCGCCTCATTCCCAGAAAAATATCGAAGCGAATATACTGCGCCGGAAATTCAGGATGCCATGTCCTCACTCAATGATACCATAGACATCTACGCATTGGGCCTGACGCTGTATCAGGTCTACAACAACGGTCAATTACCAGATGCATCCGACCCTTCGGCGCCGCCCTACTATGCAGACTATGAAATGGCTCGTATTATTCTAAAGGCCTGCGCCAGCGACCCACAGGAGCGTTGGCAGAGTCCCGCGCAGCTGGGACAGGCTTTGGTAGAATATATGCAGCGAAACGAGGTCAATGATGTATCCATCATTCCTCCCCCAGTGATTTTTGATACCGAGGAGCCTGTGCCGGACGAATTCCTATCAGAAGAAGAAAATGATGCAGAGCTGGCCCAGCTACTGGCCATGATTCCGGACGAAGAACCATCTGCATCGTCGCCACTGGAGGAAGATAATACTCCGCAGCCGGCAGGTGCGGAAACGGATATTCCGGCAGACAGCACCGACGGTGCGCCGGATTCCCCTCCCCCTGACGATGAGCGCACCGAAGACGGTGTGACCAATGAAGTGGCCCAAATGCTGGCGCAGGCCGATGTTCTCATCGAGCACGAGCTTCCTGAGCCGGTGGTGGCCCCCGATCCAATCGACATACCTATACCGCCGCCTCTGGAACCGGAGCCCGAGCCTGAACCCGAACCTGTGCCCGAAGCTGCCGAAGAGACTGCGCAGGCCCCACCTTCGGAGCCGGAAGAGCCGCTACCATCTGCGGACGATGCACCGCCGGAGGCTCCACCTCCCATGGCGGATGATGATGAGGAGAAAGACGATATGCCCCAGAATACTTCTAAGAAAATTTCTGCCAAGTTGATAATTCGCATCGTCGCCATCGTATTGGCGTTGGCTGCCCTTGCAACGTTTGGTATCTACTACTACAATCATGAGTATACCCAGACCATCGATGCGCTACATATTACCGGCGAGGATGTTCAGATTCGTGTCCGCGTGGAAACCAAGGCGGATAAGGGCAAGCTGACTGTCGTCTGTACCGATTCCTATGGCAACACCTATCAGAAACCTCTAACTGCTGAGGTTGCTATCTTCGACAACCTGAAGCCCGACACCCAGTATAAAATTGAGGTCACCATTTCTGGCAACCACAAGCTGGTAGGCAAGACCACCGGCACCTTTACCACCGGTAGCCAGACTAAGGTCGTCAATCTCACTGCCAGCAGCGCCGAGCAGCATGATGCCGTTGCGCTGAATTTCAACGTTCTCGGTCCCGATTCTACGCAGTGGACCGTCACTTATGCTGCCCCCAACATTCCTGCCAAGACCCTCACCTTTGATGGACACAGCGTGGTCGTTACCGGTCTGACCGCCGGTGTCGAGTACGCCTTCCGTGTGGATCCGGTGGACGATTTGAATGTGGTTGGCACCTGCACCACCACCTACACCATGGGTTCTCAAACCAAGCTGTCCAACCTCAAGGTGGTCAACGGCACGCAGGATAACTCTGTCATTGTTAGCTTTGACATCGACGGAATGGATTCTCAGCAGTGGACACTCACCTGCTCCACCGAAGATGGCGTAGTTAAAACTGAAACCTTTGATGGGCACAGTGTGGAAATTTTTGATTTAGCCGTGGGTCAGCGCTACACCTTCCGAGTAGCCCCTGTGGAGGATTTGTATCTTGCTGGCATCGTACAGACCGAATACACCCTCATCCCCACCATTCTGGCTCAGAATCTTGTGATTGACACCTTTACCACCGATATGCTCAAGGTGAGCTGGACTTCCCCCGACCAAGCGCAGAACATTAACTGGATCATCCGCTGCTACAACGATGCCGGTTATGACAAGACCTTTGAAACCACTGCTCTTTATTGCATTTTCTCCGATTTGGAGGCCGGTAAGGATTACACCATCACTGTCACCGCGGAGAATATGACAAAGAACGTCAGCGTATCCACCGAAGGGATGACCCCCATCGGTGGCGACGCACATAATCCCGATCAGGGCGGCAATACCCAGAATCCCGATCAGGGCGACAATACCCAGAATCCTGATCAGGGCGGAAATACCCAGAATCCTGATCAGGGCGGAAATACCCAGAATCCTGATCAGGGCGGAAATACCCAGAATCCCAATCAAGGCGATAACACTCAGAACCCCGACCAGGGAGGCAATACCCAGAACCCCGACCAGGGGGGCAATACCCAGAATCCCAATCAGGGTGGTAACACTCAGAATCCCGATCAGGGCCAAATCGGCCCTGATCAGGGTGATACCCCTTCCACTAACCCCGACCAAGGTGGTAACAGCACGCCGGACCCAGAACCGATTGTTATTACCGGCTTTGACACGACCACTTATCCCTCCACCCCTTGGAACCTGAAAATCAGCTGGAGCTACACTGGCACTACCCCCTCCGGCTGGATTCTGACCTACACGACTAACGGGAATAATCCTATCGTCTTCAAATGCACTGATAACAGCGTCAATATTCTCATTTCTTCCGAGGATATTTATGTCATTGACGTGCGCCCCGCAGACGATGTGAAATATAGCTGCGAGCCTTTCACCTACGCTGCTGGAAAAGATTACTATTCCGGTAACGGTTTCGAGGCCAATTCCACCAGCTTCTATCTGCTGGCCGGCGACAATACCACCGCCAGCTTCTCCTCCACCGACAAGGTCTATTTGTGTGCCGATACATTTGATGTAGACACCGCCTCTAATCAGAATATCGATGTGTCTATTTGGATCACCAACGAAAACGGCGAAATCGTCACTTCTAACTCCCAGACCATCGTGTGGAATGAACTGTGGAACGGCAACACCTTCCGCATTGCCATCCCCAAGCTCCCCAGCGCCCCCGGTAACTACACTGTAACGCTGCTGTTTGACTCCATGTATGTCACAAATCTGGAGTTTAACATCGTATGATTTCTGCGCCTGCCGATTCCTTTGGGAATTGGCAGGCATTTTTTTGTAATTTCCTCTTGCATTATTCCACCAGACGTGGTATAATGTCCACAGCTTATGTAATCGGAGGCAAAATTATGCTCCATATTCACGCTGCACAGTTCTTTTATAGCTACTATTACTTTTTTGCTTCAAAAAGGTAATAGCGATTTGTGCTGCACAGATTTTACAGAAGCTGTAAAAATGTATTTCCAAACGCCGCACGGATCGAATCCGGGCGGCGTTATTTTTTGTTAGGAGATGTTTTCAATGATAGCAATTCTCAAGCACGGCACCACTCCCTCCCAGACTCAGCACCTGATTGACTGGCTGGCACGCATGAACATTGATGTCCATGTATCCGAAGGCAAAGAGGTGACGATTCTCGGTCTGATAGGCGACACCAGTCGTGTAGACATGGAGCTGTTGAGCAGTCTGGACATGGTGGATTCCGTCAAGCGGGTATCTGAGCCCTTTAAACAGGCCAACCGGAAATTCCATCCGGCGGATACCATCATTCAGGTGGGTAATGTAAAAATCGGCGGTGGTAATTTTGCCATGATGGCCGGCCCCTGCAGCGTCGAATCCGAGGACCAAATCATTTCTGTTGCCCAGGCAGTGAAGTCCTCCGGTGCGAATATCCTTCGGGGTGGTGCCTTCAAGCCCCGGACCTCTCCCTACGCCTTTCAAGGCATGAAGGGCGAGGGCATTCAGCTACTGCTAAAGGCAAAAGCCGAAACTGGACTGCCCATCGTTACCGAAATCATGAACATCTCTACCCTGGATCTCTTTTCCGATGTAGACATCATTCAGGTGGGTGCCAGAAATATGCAAAACTTCGACCTTTTGAAGGAGCTGGGCAAAACCCAGAAGCCCATCCTGCTGAAGCGTGGTCTTGCCAACACCCTTCAGGAACTGCTCATGAGCGCGGAATACATCATGAGCGAGGGCAACGAGAATGTCATGCTCTGCGAGCGGGGTATTCGCACCTTTGAAACCTACACCCGAAATACGCTGGATCTGTCCGCCGTTTCTGTGCTACACGATTTGAGCCATCTGCCTGTAATCGTGGATCCCAGTCACGCCACCGGCAAGGCGAAGCTGGTACCCCCCATGGCCGTTGCGGCAACTGCCGCCGGCGCTGACGGTCTGATTATCGAGGTGCACAACGACCCCGCCCACGCCATGTGTGACGGTGCCCAATCCCTGACCCCCGCACAGTTTGATGAGCTGAACCGTCGGGTCAACCGAATTCGGGAGGCGATTGTATGACCGTCGGAATCCTTGGCCTTGGCCTGATTGGCGGCTCTCTCGCTCGTGCCTATGCATTGGAAGGACATCGTGTGCTGTGCCATGATCTGAACGAGGATATGCTTTCCTTCGCTATGCTGGCTGGTGCCGTGGAAGCTCCGCTGACAGCCGACAATCTGGCAGAATGCGATTTGATTCTCCTTGCCATCTATCCCGAAGGGGCCGCCGTATGGCTGGAAGAAAACGCAGCATTCATCAACAAGGACGCACTGGTCATCGACTGCTGCGGCGTAAAGGAAGAAATCTGCCGCCGTTGTTTTCCCATCGCAAAGGAATACGGCTTCACCTTCATAGGAGGTCATCCCATGGCCGGCAACCAGTTCTCCGGCTTCAAATACAGCCGTGCGAATCTGTTTGAGGGTGCGCCCATGGTGCTAATCCCTGACCGCTTTGACGACATTGAACTGCTGGAACGTGCCAAAAAGGCACTAGCTCCCTGTCACTTCGGCTCCTTCTCTGTTACCACCGCAGAAGATCACGACCGGATGATTGCATTCACCTCACAAATGCCCCACATTGTCAGCAATGCATTCATCAAGTCCCCCACCGCTTTGAACCATAAGGGTTTTTCCGCCGGAAGCTATCGGGATATGACTCGTGTTGCGTGGCTGAATCCTCAGATGTGGGCAGAGCTGTTCCTCGAAAATAAGGAAAATGTGTTGTCAGAGCTGGACACCTTGATAAATAGTCTGAAGCAATACCAAATTGCCATTCAAAATAACGATGAAGCCGCACTCGTGGCTCTACTGAACGACGGCAAGCGCCGGAAGGAAGAGGTAGACGGATGAAAACCATCGAAGTCAGAGCATCGAGCACCTACAATGTCTTAATTGGAAGTGGTCTGCTGGATGCTTTAGGGGAACAGATCAAAAAAGTGTGCAATGCCGCTAAAGCCGCCGTCATCAGCGACAGCAATGTATTTCCCATCTACGGTGATACTGTAACCCAGAGTCTGCGTAGCGCCGGCTTTGATGTAGTACATTTCGTATTTCCTGCCGGAGAAGAATCCAAAAACGGCCATACTTTTCTGGAAATCATCAATTTTCTTGCCGAAAATCATCTGACCCGCACCGACTGTCTGATTGCACTGGGCGGCGGTGTTGTTGGCGATGTGACCGGCTTTGCCGCTGCGGTCTATCTGCGGGGCATTGCGTACATTCAAGTGCCCACCACCCTTCTGGCGGCGGTGGATTCCTCGGTGGGTGGCAAGACCGCCATCGATTTGCCCGCAGGAAAAAATCTGTGCGGTGCTTTTTATCAACCCCGTCTGGTGCTGTGTGATATCGATACATTGGATACGCTGCCGGTCGATATCTTTCGGGATGGCTGCGCCGAGGTCATCAAATACGGTATTCTTTACGATAACCAACTGTTTTCAACACTGGAACACAGCGGCTTGCAATTTGACCGTGAAGCGGTTATCTCCCGATGCGTGGAATTAAAACGGGATGTGGTCGCAGAGGACGAATTCGACACCGGAAGTCGAATGAAGCTGAATCTGGGGCACACCGTCGGGCACGGCGTTGAGGCCTGCAGTGAATTCCAAATCTCTCACGGCAAAGCGGTTGCCATTGGTACCGCTATCGTTTCCCGTGCCGCTTTAGCCTCCGGATTATGCGACAATGAAACCCGCGATCGAATCCTCAGCATATTGGAGCAATTTGAATTGCCCACCACTTGCTCATATTCACCGGAGGTTCTGATGGATTGGGCACTCTCCGACAAAAAGCGAGCCGGTGATACCGTCAATCTCATTATCCCCCGCAGCATCGGCCATTGCGATATCGTACCGTCCCCTGTTGCCAACCTCTTATCCTTTATCAAGGCAGGTCTATCATATGGACATCATCATCCACCCCAAAAGGCTTTCCGGTGAAATTCGTGCAATCCCATCCAAATCACAGGCCCATCGCCTGCTGATTTGCGCTGCCTTTGCGGATGCGCCCACGTCGCTTTCCTGCACCGATACAAACCGGGATATCGAGGCAACTGTTAGCTGCTTGAACGCACTGGGTGCGGCTATTCAAAGAACCACGGAAGGCTATCGAGTGATTCCCACAGTTTCCGTCCCCCACCAAGCCATTCTCGACTGCGGAGAAAGCGGATCGACGCTTCGCTTTATGCTGCCCATCGTTGGTGCGCTGGGCGTGGATGCCACCTTCCAAATGGCCGGACGGCTACCCCAGCGCCCCTTGTCACCGCTTTGGGAGGAAATGGAGAGGATGGGCTGTGCCATATCCCGCCCCACCGAAGCAACGCTGCGCTGTCAAGGGCAGCTTCAAAGCGGGGATTTTACCATTTCCGGCGGCGTTTCCAGCCAGTTTATCACAGGGCTGCTCTACGCTGCCGCCCTATTGCCGGATTCCAGCCGCATCCACATCAGCGGAAAGCTGGAATCCAAGCCCTACGTAGCTATGACCCAGCAGGCTATGACACTTTTCGGAATCGATACCAAAGATTTTTGCGTATCAGGCGGACAGCGTTTCCGCACCCCCGGAGATTTGACTGTGGAGGGTGACTGGAGCAATGGAGCCTTCTGGCTTGCTGCCAATGCACTGGGTGGCAATTTGACTGTAACCAATTTGGATTCTGGTTCTACCCAGGGCGATCGAATAGTTGGCGCCCATTTATCTGCTCTGGATGATTTCGCCGTCATCGATGCTACGGACACGCCGGATCTGGTGCCGGTGCTGGCCATCGTAGCAGGTGCCAAAAAAGGTGCAACATTCATCAATTGCGGTCGTCTGCGGCTTAAAGAAACAGACCGTCTGACCACCACCGCCGCTATGATCAACGCTCTCGGCGGTGTTGCGCGTATTCAGGGAGATTCTCTTATCGTCCACGGCACCGGATATCAGGGCGGTATCGTTGACGCTACCAACGACCATCGCATTGCCATGTCTGCCGCCGTTGCCGCCACAGTATGCAAAGAATCTGTCACCATTCTCAGCGCCCACGAAGTCAGCAAATCCTATCCCTCCTTCTGGAAGGATTATCAAATGTTAGGAGGCCGTTATGAGCAGTACATTCGGTGAATCTCTCAAGCTTTCGATTTTTGGACAGTCCCACGGTGCCGCCATCGGCATGACACTGGATGGCATTCCCGCCGGCCTGCCGGTGAATATGGATGAGCTGCAAGCCTTTCTGAATCGCCGTGCCCCCGGACAAAATCACTGGTCTACCCCCCGAAAGGAAGATGATCGTCCGGAATTTCTGTCCGGCCTTCTGGACGGGTATACCTGCGGCGCTCCCATTGCCGCAGTCATCTACAATAATAATACCCGTTCCGGCGACTACGCCAATCTGGCAGACTGCCCCCGTCCCGGTCATGCGGATTACACCGCTCAAGTCAAATACGGCGGATTTCAGGATGCCGCCGGCGGTGGACATTTCTCCGGACGGCTCACTGCCCCCTTGTGCATCGCCGGTGGTCTGTGCAAGCAATGGCTGGAACAGATGGGCATCCGCATTGGCGCTCACATCGACACCATCGACGGATGCTCCGACAATCTCTTTGACCCCATGGCTCCTCAACTGGAGGCCGTTGGACAGGACTTCCCTGTTCTTGATGCCCAGGCCGGCGAAAAAATGAAGGCTCGCATCGCTGCCGCTCGCAGTCAGGGCGACAGCGTTGGCGGATGTATCGAATGCGCCATAATCGGATTGCCTGTGGGCATCGGAGAGCCGATGTTTGGCGGTATTGAGAGCCGCATCGCTCAAATCGTCTATGGCATCCCCGCCGTCAAGGGCGTAGAGTTTGGCGCCGGTTTCCATGTTGCCAGCATGACCGGCAGCGAAAACAACGACAACTACACCATGGCTGAGGGAAAAATTCGCACCGCCACCAACAACGCCGGTGGCATACTGGGCGGAATCTCCAATGGTATGCCGGTGCTTTTCCGGGTTGCAATGAAGCCTACCCCCTCCATCAGCGCAGCGCAGCAAAGCGTCAGCTTGAGCGCAATGGCTTCGCGGGAGCTGGCGGTAAAGGGTCGGCATGACCCCTGCATAGTCCCCAGAGCCGTTCCGGTGGTGGAAGCCGCCGCCGCAATTGCCATCTACGATTTGATTCTTTCCAACACCCAGACCAGCAGGAGGAAATAATATGGAATTATCGGAAATTCGAAACCAAATCGACGATATTGACCAGCAGATTGTGAAGCTGTTTTGTCAGCGAATGGGGCTGGCTGCGCAGGTGGCCGATTACAAGCGTGAAAACAATTTGCCCATTCTGGTCCCCACCCGTGAGCGTCAAATACTGGCGAATGTGGCCCAAATGGCAGGGCCCGAAATGAGCAACTACACTCGTGTCCTCTATTCCATGCTCTTTGAGCTGAGCCGAAGCTATCAGAATAAGCGGAACATGATTTCCGGCGAATTGCATGAACAAATCGCCCACTCCATTCAAAATACACCCAAGCTATTTCCCCGTGACCCCATGGTGGCCTGTCAGGGCGTGGAAGGGGCTTATTCTCAAATCGCTTGCGAGAAGATTTTCCAAAGCCCCTCCATCATGTATTTCAAAAGCTTTGACGGCGTTTTCTCCGCCATCGATAAGGGGCTGTGCCAGTACGGCATCCTGCCCATCGAGAACTCTACCGCCGGATCTGTTAAGAAGGTCTATGACCTGATGATTCAGCACAATTTCTCCATCGTGCGCACCTTCCGTCTGAAAGTAGATCATAATCTTCTGGCAAACAAGGGTGCCAAGCTGTCTGACATCAAAACCGTTTACTCTCACGAGCAAGCCATCAATCAATGCTCCGGTTTCCTGCGTAATCTGACGGGCGTAGAGATTATCCCCGTGGAAAACACCGCTGTCGCTGCCGAAATGGTATCCAAGTCCGGCCGCACCGATGTAGCGGCTATCAGCAGCAGAGCCTGTGCCCAGCTTTACAATCTGGAGAATCTGGCCGCATCCATTCAAGACAAGGGCAATAACCGAACCCGGTTCATCTGCATCAGCAAGAATCTGGAGATATACCCCGGTTCCGATAAGACCACCATTATGATGGTGCTACCCCACCGTCCCGGTGCATTGTATCGGGTGCTGGCACGACTTTACACGCTGGGAATCAATGTGACCAAGCTGGAGTCCCGCCCTATCCCCGACAGAGAATTTGAGTTCATGTTCTACTTTGACTTGGAAACCTCTATCTACTCCGAAGAGTTCGTGCAACTCATGTGCGAGCTGGAGGATCTGTGCGAGGAATTCAAATATCTGGGCAGCTACTGTGAGGTGGTTTGATGCGGTGCGGTCTACTGGGACAGCGGCTGGGGCACAGCTATTCCCCCCAAATCCACAGTCTACTGACGGATTATGCTTACGATTTATTCGAAATAGACCCCACCCAGTTGGAATTCTTCTTAAAAACAGAGGAATTCCACGGAATCAATGTGACAATTCCTTACAAAAAGGCAGTCATCCCCTTTTTGGATGAACTATCCCCTGTTGCGCAAAAGCTGGGGGCAGTGAACACCATTGTACGCAGACCCGACGGCAGCCTGATGGGCCACAACACGGACTATTTCGGTTTTCGATCCATGGTTCAGCAAAGCGGTCTGAACCCCAAAGGCAAAAAGGTTCTGGTGCTGGGAAGCGGCGGCGCATCTAATACCGCTGTTGCAGTCATGGAAGCGCTGGGCGCTAAGCCCGTTGTCATCTCCCGCTCCGGCGAAAACCATTACGGAAATTTGCAGCTTCACGCCGATGCCGCAATCATCGTCAACACAACGCCCGTTGGAATGTATCCGGATACCGGCCTGTCCCCTATTGATTTGGATCTATTCCCCCAACTGGAGGGTGTACTTGACGTAGTATACAATCCAGCTCGTACTCAGCTGCTTCTGGATGCGCACAACCGTGGACTGATTACCATGAACGGGTTATGGATGCTGGTTGCACAGGCGAAGGAAAGCGCCGAATGGTTCACCGGCAAACCCATTTCGGATGAAAATATCGGCGCAATTCACCACCAATTAAGGCTCCAGATGGAAAATATTATTCTTATTGGAATGCCCGGATGCGGCAAATCCACCATCGGGCAAATTTTGTCCCAAAAAACAGGCCGCACCTGCGTGGATGCCGATACGGTTATCGCCACCAAAGCAGGGATGTCTATTCCAGAGATTTTTGAAAAATCAGGAGAAGATGCTTTCCGCCGCTTAGAAACACAGGTGCTGGCGGAGCTGGGCAAACAGTCCGGCCTTATCATCGCCACTGGCGGCGGTTGTGTGACCCGTCCAGAAAACTATCCTCTTCTTCATCAAAACGGTACGATCATTTGGCTGAAACGGGATATCAATCAACTTCCTACCGCAGGACGTCCCCTGTCCCAAGGGACAAATCTGGAGGAAATGTTCCGGATTCGCCGTCCCTTGTACACGGAATTCGCAGATTTCTCTGTAGAAAACGACGGTGTTCCTGAGGATATCACAGACAGAATTCTGAACATTTTGGAGGAACAATCATGAAGATTCTTGTCATAAACGGGCCAAACATCAATATGCTTGGGCTTCGTGAGCCGGACATCTACGGCAAGCAGAGCTTTGCCGATTTGCTGGCGCTGTTGGAGCAGACGGCGCAGGAAGAGTCTGTGGATGTCGAGCAATTTCAATCCAACCACGAGGGTACAATCGTTGATAAGATCCAGTCCGCTTACGGATGCTTCGATGGAATCGTCATCAACCCCGCAGCCTACACCCACACCAGCGTGGCCATTTTGGATGCCCTGAAAGCCGTGGCGATTCCGGCAGTTGAGGTACACATCTCTGACGTGGACTCCAGAGAGTCCTTCCGGCAGATATCCTACGCCGGACTGGCCTGCGTCAAGACCATTAAAGGTCAAGGGCTGGAGGGATACCGACAGGCAATTCAATATCTGAAACAGATTCGTTGACCCCGGAGAGCCGCAGAAACGCGGCTCTTTTTTACAAAAAGTTTTCGACTTTTTTCATTTGCTGTGCTATACTTACTGTGTATTATTATGAATGGAGCGAAGGCTATGGCTTTTGTGGAATTTGACAACGTGGGAAAGACCTATCAAATGGGCGAGGTATCTATCAACGCCCTTCACGACACCTGTTTTACTCTGGAAAAAGGCGAGCTGGTGGTGATTGTGGGTCCTTCTGGCGCAGGTAAAACAACCCTTCTAAATATTCTCGGAGGCATGGATACCCTTTCTTCCGGTCGGGTGATTCTGGACGGACAGGATATCTCCGCCCTGAACAAGCGGCAGCTGACCAATTACCGCCGCAATGATATTGGTTTTGTATTCCAGTTTTATAATCTGGTGGGCAATCTGACCGCACTGGAAAATGTGGAGCTGGCGAATCAAATCTCCAAAAATCCGCTGGATGCCACGCAGGTACTGCAGGATGTGGGCTTGGGACATCGGCTAAAAAATTTCCCCAGCCAGCTCTCCGGCGGAGAACAACAGCGTGTTGCCATCGCCCGTGCGCTGGCCAAGAACCCCAAGCTGCTTCTATGCGACGAGCCCACCGGTGCGCTGGACTACCAAACCGGCAAGGCAATCCTGAAACTGCTGCAGGATACCGGACGCAAAACCGGTATGACTGTTATTATCATCACCCACAACAGCGCCCTGACTGCCATGGCTGATCGAGTGATCCGCATGAAAAACGGCACCGTGGACTCCATCACCACTAACGAAAATCCTCAGGACATATCGGAGATTGAATGGTAATGAAACGAAATGTTATGGGCAAAAATCTGCGCCAGACCATCAAAAAATCTCTGGGGCGGTATATTGCGATTGTCGCAATCATTGCGCTGGGTGCCGGTATGTTCGTAGGTCTACTGACCACAAAATCCGACATGGTTGCCACCACGCAGGCATTCACAGATGATATGAATATGTTTCACCTGCGACTGCTGAACACCTACGGCTGGACCGCTGAGGATGTGGATGCAGTCGCAAAGCTGGACGGCGTAGCCTGTGCGGAGGGTGTCATCACAATCGACGCACTTGGTCACTTTGGGGACAGCACTAAGGATTCAGCTTATCGACTCCATGCCATCCCTGAAAAAGTATCCAAAATTGAGTTGCTGGGTGGTCGAATGCCCACTAGTCCCGATGAATGTCTGATGGACGGCTCCCACGCTGACGACTCTGTGCTGGGAACCACATTCACCATTTCCCCGAGTAATACGGGCACTACCCTTGAGAGCCTGTCCCATCACACCTTTACGGTCGTAGGCTATGTGACAACACCGCTGTATATGGACATTTCCCGTGGTACCACCACCATTGGTAACGGAAGTCTTTCCAGCTATCTGTATCTGCAGCCCGATGCCTTCACCGTAGACTACTTCACAGAAATTGCCGTGACTATGCCCGGCAGCTACGAAATATACAGTGAAGCACTCAACACTGCTATGGAGGATTTTGCCAATCAGCTTGAGCCCCAAGTTACCATTCTGGCTCAGAACCGGTATGAAACCGTACGAATTGAGGCTACGGATGATTTTGTAGACGGCGTCAAGCAATACAACAACGGCAGAACGCAGTATTTCGCCAACCGCTTTAAGGCATACACATCCATGGATGCGGCACTGCAAAAAATCAAAGATGGTCAGGCGGAAATTGACAGCAACGCTGCTACTCTGGCTGATGCAGAGCAGGAACTGTTGGACGGGCAGGCTGAGCTGGATGCAAATGCCGCACTACTGAGCCAATCCCGTCAGGAGCTGCTTAACGGAAAAACCGAAACCTACAACCAGCTTGCTATTGCTGAAGCAGAGCTTGCAAAGAATCAAGCAGAGGTTTTAAGCGGTCTTGCGCAAGTTGAAAGCGGCCTAAGTCAAATCAACAGTGGCATTTCTCAGCTAGAAGCCGGTCTTACCGAGCTTGCTGGGGGCTTGGAGCAGCTTAACACCTTGATTGATTTACTGCAAACCGGTGTGGATTTAGCCGAAGAACTGCTGGAAATTGCAAAAAACAACCCGCTAAATTCCAGTCAAATCATCAGCGAAATGGAGGCAAAGCTGGATAAGCAGCGCACCGAGCTACAGAGCTACATCGACCAGCGAGATCAGCTGACTGCCAGCCAGCTGGAATATTCCGGTCAGCTGGAAGCTTTGAAAACCCAGCGCAGCGAGCTGGAGGCAACAAAAGCCACTCTAGATGAGGCCAAGCTAGCCATCGAGCTGGGCTATATTGAGCTCAATAGTGGCAAGGCGCAGGCCGAGCTGGAGTTTGCCAGCGCCGAGGCCGAGCTGGATGCTGCTCAGCTGCAGCTAGAGCAGGGCCGCACGGAGCTGGAAGCCGGCTGGGCTGAGCTGGAGTCCGGAAAGGCCGCTCTGGAAGAGGCCCAAAAACAACTGGATGAGGGCAAGGCCAGCTACGAAGCGGGGAAAATCGATGCAGAGCAGAAGCTCAGCGAGGCTCGCATAGAGCTTCTGGATGCCAAAGCCGAGCTTCTGAGCGCCCACGAAACAATTGACAAAATGGAACAGCCACAGGTATATCTGCTGGACAGAAACACCAACACCGGCTATGCGGCGGTGGACAGCAACTCCGATATCGTGGCCGCAGTTTCCCGTGTATTTCCTGCCTTCTTCCTGCTGGTGGCGGCGCTGGTTTGCATCACCACCATGACCCGCATGGTGGAAGAGGAACGAACCCAAATCGGCATTCTGAAGGCACTGGGCTACACCAACCGTGCCATTATCAGCAAATACTTAATCTACACCTGCTCTGCCGCCATCCTCGGCTGCGGTCTGGGTGTTGTCATCGGAAGCGTGGTATTCCCCACGATTCTCTGGGCAGGATACAGCATAATCATTACTGTCCGACCGGATATTGTACTGCAATTGGACTGGCCGCTGTGCATCGCCGTGGTAGCCGCCTACACTGCCGTGTCGGCACTGGTCACATGGTACTGCTGCCGCCGCTCGTTGCGGGAGGTTCCGGCGGAGCTGATGCGTCCCAAGGCCCCCACTGCCGGCAAGAAGATCCTGCTGGAGCATCTCCCCTTCTGGCACCGCATCAGTTTCCTGAACAAGGTCATGTTCCGCAATGTATTCCGTTATCGCCAGCGATTGCTCATGATGCTGGTTGGCATCGGCGGCTGCACCGCCCTGCTGCTCACCGGCTTCGGATTCCGTGATTCCATCATCGATATCGTGGATCATCAATTCGCTGAGATTACTCCATATGATATGTCGGTCTACTTTTCCGAAGCGCAGACTCAGTCGCAGCAGAACCGTTTCCGTGAGGATTTGCGCAATGATGTGGATGATATACTGTTCCTTTACGCCAACAGTGCAGAGCTTAGCTTTGACGATACCACCAAGGAAGTCCAGCTCATTGCTTCTGACGCGCATCTGACCGACTTCTTCAAAATGGAACGGAACGGAAAGCCCCTGAATATGCCCGGTGAGGGAGAAGCCTGCATCACCATCGGTGTAGCGGAAAATATGGGTATCCAAACCGGCGACACCATCACCGTTCGAGATCCTCAGATGCGTCTGCTGGAGCTAAAAGTCGCTGGTATCTTTACCAACTACGTCGACAACTACGTTATCACCTGTCCGGAAACCATCCAGAATCAATGGGGAGAAGTGCCCGGATATCAGATGGCGCTAATCACCGTGGGTGATGGACAGGATGCCCACGCCGCCGGTGCCAAAATCTCTGGAATGAATCAGGTGCTGAATGTTTCCATCAGTCAGGACATCGCTAATCAGGTGGGTTCCATGCTGGAAGCGCTGGATACCATCGTGGTGACCATCGTAATTTGTGCCGGATTGCTGGCTGCCATCGTGCTGTATAACCTGACCAACATCAGCATCACTGAAAGAATTCGAGAAATCGCCACCATCAAGGTGCTGGGGTTCAACTCCAAGGAATCCGCCCTGTATGTGTTCAAGGAGAACCTGCTGTTGTCCACTATGGGCGCAGGAATTGGTCTAATTGGCGGCATCTATCTTTTGAAGTTCGTCATGAGCCAAATCCGCATCGATTTGGTCTGGTTCACGGATCGACTCACCTTCTGGTCCTTCCTATGGGCTGTGGTACTGACCATGGTTTGCGCCTGCATCGTTGATTTCTTCCTGTACTTCAAGTTGGAGAAAATCAACATGGCCGAGGCGCTGAAATCTGTCGAATAAATACGCCACTTGACACTCGTTTACTTTCATGGTAAAATTATCTTGGGTTTACCCAATACATCAAATAGGAGCGTGCGTAATCATGAAGAAACTTCTCGCTATCATGCTGGTGGTTTTGATGGTAATTAGCCTCACCGCCTGCAAGTCCAAGGAGCAGCAAGCCGCCGATGACTTCCTGAAAGAATTTGAAACCCTGGTGGATGATTTCGTTGAAGCCTACCATGATAAGGATTTCGACAAAGTCAGCCAGCTTTCCAAGGAGCTGGAGAGCATGGATAAGGAATTCAACCAAGTCTTTGAGGATTTGAAGGAGTCCGACGAGGACGCCGCTAAGAAGTTCTGTGATGACATCGAAGCCATTGCGGACAAAATGGAAGGCTTGTCCTGATTAATTGACAAAATACGCCCCCTGATGCAGCCGCATCAGGGGGCGTAAATCTTTTATTTTTTCGTAAAGACCAACAGCTTGCTGCCGACATAGTTTATGATGATGACCAGCACGCTGGTGATGATTTTCATCCAGTTTCCATCCCAGTGCAGCAAATCCACCGTCACCAGCAGGCACAGAGTTTGAATCACAAATGACCCAATTCGACAGGCCACAAATTTCGTCAGCTCAGGAATGACCACCTTCCCAGACCAGTCGTGGCTTTTGAACACGAAGGGCTTATTGGTCAGGTAGGCGAAGGCGACGGCGCAAATCCAAGCCACCAGATTACTGACCGTCGCAGACCAGTGTAGCAGATTGAAGCATGGCCAAAAAACTAGAAAATCCACCACCGTGGTCAGTCCGCCAAAGAACAGATAGGACAGAATATCCCAATATTTTTGAATGACTGCCTTCATTGCGCCACCTCCAGAATCAGCTCCAGCGCCGCACGAATTGCCTGCTGGCGGATATCGTCCCGATCGCCGTAAAAGCGAAATTTCTTCGCCAGCGTTTGCCGCTTATCAGCATAGCCGATACAGACTGTGCCCACCGGATTGCCGAAGTCATCTCCTCCGGGACCGGCAAGACCGGTAACCGACACCGCCACATCACATTTCATCAAATTTCGCACACCCGATGCCATAGCACCGGCCACCGGCGAGGACACTGCTCCGTACTTTTCCAGCACGGCGTTATCCACGCCCAGTACACGATTTTTGATATCGTTGGTGTAGCTGATGACACCGCCCACGAACACTTTCGAGGCTCCGGGCACAGCCGTCAGCGCCGCACCGATGCCGCCGCCAGTACAGCTCTCCGCCGTGGCAAGAGTCTTCCCTTTCAAGGCCTTCAGCACATCAGAGCAAAGGCTCATCATGATATTTCACCGTAATCTTCTCAACGCTTTCCAGCGCTTGTGTGATTAGCGCTTCCCTATCCAGCTTTCGCTCTGCGTTGATCACCTGCCCCAGCGTGGGCTTGGTCTTGGGGTGCTTGGGGGTAAAGACCGTACAGCAGTCCTCATAGGGCAAAATGGACGTATCCAGCGTACCAATCTTGCGGGCAATGGTGACGATTTCCTCCTTGTCCATACCAACCAGCGGCATAAAAATCGGAATATCCACCACAGCGCCGGTGACCGTCATGGCCTCCATGGTCTGAGAGGCCACCTGTCCCAGATTTTCGCCGGTAATCAGGGCACCGCAGCCATCATCCTTGGCGATGCGCTGGGAAATCTCCATCATGAACCGGCGCATAATCAGTGTAAAAAATTCCTCGGGGCAGTTGTCCCGAATGGCCTCCTGAATCTGGGTAAAGGACACCACATTCACGGTCATCCGGCCGGAATAACGGGTCACCAGTCGAGCCAGCTCCAGCACCTTGTCCTTGGCCAGCTGGGAGGTATAGGGATAGGAGAAGAAGTGGACGCACTCAATTTCCACGCCACGCTTGGCAATCATATAAGCCGCCACCGGAGAATCAATGCCGCCGGACAGCAAGCACATAGCCCGTCCACCCACACCGGTGGGCAGACCGCCGGCGCCGGGTTCTGCAGGGCCATGGACGTAAGCCGCCAAATCCCGAACCTCCACATACACGGTATAGTCGGGGTGATGCACGTCCACCTCCACTGTGGGATGTGCCTCCGCCAGCCGTCCGCCAATTTCCTGGGAAATACCGATGGATGTCAGAGGGAAGGACTTGTCGGAACGCTTGGACTCCACCTTGAAGGACTTGGCGCAGTTCAAATCGTCCCCCAAATACTCCTCAATGGCGTTGAAAATAGAATCCAAATCCTTGGCACAGGGACGGCACCGGCACAGGCTTACCACACCGAAAATGGAATGGCACGCCTCCCATGCGCCTTCCACATCCGCCTCCTCGTCCATAGGCTGAACGTAAACAGTGGACTGCATGATATATACATCAAAATTGCCGTAGGGCTTCATCCGGCGGCGGACATTCTGCCGCAGTTTATTCTCAAACTGGCGCTTATTTGCACCTTTCAGGACGATTTCGCCCAGCTTCATCAGAAAAATCTCGTTCATAATATCTCCTATCGATTTCCAAAATTCACAGCACGGTACTGTATCGCCTCGGCAATATGCTCCGGCTGAATATTGGCACTTCCGGCCAAATCCGCCACAGTTCGAGCCACCCGCAAGATGCGGTCATAGGATCTGGCGGTCAGGCCAAGGGCATCAAATGCCTGCTGCATCAGCGCTGCGCAGTCCTCATCCAGCGGACAGAAGCTGCGCATTTCATCGGGGCCCATTCGGGCATTGCACATTCCGGAGGAATCTCCGAACCGGCGATTCTGAATATTCCGTGCCTTGTCAACACGAGCCTTGATGGCGGCGGAAGGCTCCGCCTCCGCTCTGGTGCGCAGTTCCTCAAAATGTACCGCCGGCACCTCCACCACAATATCAATTCTATCCAGCAGCGGGCCGGAAATCCGACTGCGATAATCTTCAACGGAACGCTCCGAGCAACGGCATCGCCCAGACGCATCCCCATACCAACCGCATTTGCAGGGATTCATGGCGCAGACCATCATAAATTCCGCCGGATACGTTACCGCACCGGACACACGGGAGATGGTCACCTGCCCGTCCTCCAGCGGTTGCCGCATCAAATCTAATGTATCCTTCCGGAACTCCGGCAATTCATCTAAGAATAACACGCCCTTGTGCGCCATGGAGATTTCTCCCGGCTTGGGATTGGTGCCTCCGCCCACAAGACCGGCGTTGGAAATCGTATGGTGGGGCGAACGGAAGGGTCTACGAATCAAAAGCGGCTCTTTCGCCGTCAACGCACCCATGACGGAATAAATCTGTGTCACTTCCAGCGATTCATTCCACGTCATGTCCGGCAGAATCGACGGAATCCGTTTGCTGAGCATACTCTTGCCGGAACCGGGCGGGCCAATCAGCAGAACGTTATGGCTGCCGGCAGCAGCAACCTCCAGCGCCCGTTTTACATTCTCCTGCCCCAGCACGTCCTTGAAATCCAGACCGGAGCTGACATTCCGGTTGGGCATCCACGGAGGTTCTTCTTCAATCACCGTTTCTCCATTCAGACAGGCCGCCAGTTCCCGAACATTGCGTACCGGAATGATTGCAGGCCCTCTTGCAAGGGTAGCCTCCGGTGCATTCTCCGCTGGAACGAACAGTGTTTCAATTCCATCCCGTTTCGCCGCCAGCGCCATGGGCAACACGCCGTTGATGGGACGCACCTGCCCATCCAGCGCCACTTCCCCCAAGAATGCACTGCTGGAACGGGGTCTGCGGATACCGCCGCAGGCAGACATGATACTCAAAAGAATGGGCAAATCATAGTGCGTGCCCGCCTTTTTCAGATTCGCCGGTGCCAGATTCACGGTGATGCGACTGGTCGGAAAATGCAGACCGCTGTTCTTCGCCGCCGCGCGGACACGCTCCCGTGCCTCTTTGACGGCTGCATCCGGTAGTCCAACAATATCAAATCCCGGCAGGCCGTTAGAGATATAGCACTCCGCCACCACCGAGCTACCCCGTATTCCGTTGACACCCAGCGTATGCACGCTGCAAATCATCCAATCGCCCCTTTCTCCCATTTTATCACATCATACCTTATTTCGCTAAAAAACTCAATCTTTTTTTATAAAATCCATTACATCGTGCAAGCTATCCGCCTGCGCATAAAGCAGCTTTTTCATTTCCTCATCCGGCTGATCCATATCAGGCACCATCATGGTCATACATCCGGCTCGGTAGGCCGACAGCACACCTGCCGGAGAATCCTCCAACGCAAGGCAATCCTGCGGTGCCAGTCCCAGACACGCCGCTCCGTAAAGATAAATATCCGGCTCCGGCTTTCCTTTCGGCACCTCATAGCCGGTGCAAATCCGGTCAAATCGCTCCAGCAACCCCAGTGGAGTCAGGTACTTCTGGACACGTTCGATAGGAGAAGATGTGGTTATGGCTCTGGGTATCCCCTGCTCATCCAAATAGTCCAGCAGTTCAAATATCCCCCGCTTCGGCTCCACGCCGTTTGCATCGATATAGCGCTCCATCAGCTCAATCCGTTTCGCCCGAACCTGCTCGATGGAGATACCGGCTCCAAAATAACTTTCCAACTTCGCCTGACCGGCTGTGCGGCTCAGACTGCGCATCCCCAGCGCCTGCTCCCATGTCATAGGATAGCCCAAACCAATCGCCGCCTCACGCCAGAATCGGGCATACAGCTTCTCTGTATCCAGCACGATGCCGTCCATATCAAATAGCACGCCCTGAGCTTTCTCACCTTTTTTGTACACTACATATGCCATATCCTAAATCCCTTTCCAGTAGTGGGTACATTATAGCTTATTCGCCCAGGAAAGACAACTGTCCCCAATGTCGGAAAATTAAGTTTTTTCTCTTTTCGTGACCCTTTTTCGCTTTACAAACGGAATCGAAAGTGCTATGATATAGGGGACAAAGTTTGAATACTTTAGGAGGTATTTCATTTTGGCTAGAAAATTCAAAACTATGGACGGCAATACCGCTGCCGCCCACGTTAGCTACGCTTTTACAGAAGTAGCTGGCATCTACCCCATCACCCCTTCTTCCCCCATGGCTGACAATGTGGACCAGTGGGCCGCTGCCGGCCGGAAGAACATCTTCGGCGACACTGTCAAGGTCGTTGAGATGCAGTCCGAGGCCGGTGCTGCCGGTACCGTTCACGGCAGTTTGGCCGCCGGTGCCCTGACCACCACCTACACCGCTTCTCAGGGCCTGCTGCTGATGATTCCCAATATGTATAAGATCGCCGGCGAGCTGCTGCCCAGCGTGTTCCATGTCTCTGCCCGTACCGTCGCTGCTCAGTCTCTGAACATCTTCGGCGACCACTCCGACGTTTACGCCTGCCGTCAGACCGGTTTCGCCATGCTGGCTGAGACCAACGTGCAGGAAGTCATGGATCTGGGTGCTGTTGCCCATCTGGCTGCCATCGAGGGTCGTGTTCCCTTCATCAACTTCTTCGACGGTTTCCGTACCTCTCATGAGATTCAGAAAATCGCCATCTGGGACTACGAGGATCTGAAGGAAATGTGCAACATGGAGGCTGTTGAGGCTTTCCGTAAGCACTCCCTGAACCCCGAGCGTCCTGCCATGCGTGGTTCCCACGAGAACGACGATATCTTCTTCCAGCATCGTGAGGCCTGCAACAAGTACTACACCGCGCTGCCCGCCATCGTGGAGAAGTACATGGGCAAGGTCAACGAGAAGCTGGGCACCAACTACCAGCTGTTCAACTACTACGGCGCTGCCGATGCTGACCGCATCATCATCTGCATGGGTTCCTTCTGCGACGTGGCTGAAGAAGTCATCGACTACCTGAACGCCAACGGCGAGAAGGTCGGTCTGGTAAAGGTTCGCCTGTTCCGTCCCTGGTGCGCTGAGAAGCTGCTGGCTGCTATTCCTGCCACCGTTAAGAAGATTGCTGTTCTGGATCGTACCAAGGAGCCCGGTTCTCAGGGCGAGCCTCTGTATCAGGATGTTGTCATGACTCTGGCCAAGGCCGGCAAGTGCGACATCACCGTTATCGGCGGCCGTTACGGTTTGGGTTCCAAGGATACCCATCCCGCTTCTGTCTTTGCCGTCTACGAGGAGCTGGCGAAGGACGCTCCCAAGAACGAGTTCACCATCGGCATCGTTGACGACGTGACGGGCCTCTCTCTGGAAGAGAAGGCCTCCCCCAACACCGCTGCCGAGGGCACCATCGAGTGCAAGTTCTGGGGTCTGGGCGGCGACGGCACCGTTGGCGCCAACAAGAACTCCATCAAGATCATCGGCGACCACACCGGCAAGTACGTACAGGCTTAC
>SVME01000090.1 GCA_015067605.1 Oscillospiraceae bacterium | reverse complement strand
TCTGAAAAGATACAAAAACTATTATGTTTCTGCCCGTATTCCCCTTCTGTCACCGCCAAAGGCGGTGACAGCTTCCCCTCGGGGGAAGCCATGCGGCTTCGCCGCTAGTGCGCTAAACGATAATTTATTTCTTCAATTCCGGCGGGATGAAGTCCAATGTAATGCTGTCAACAGAGGTGGTCAGCGGCCGGTAGGTCACGCCTGCCGCATCCAGCATCCGTTTGGAAGCCAGCGTGGCCATAGAATCAGCGTACTTGTCCGACAGGTAGATGACCTTCTTCACGCCGCTCTGGATGATGGCTTTTGCGCACTCGTTACAGGGAAACAGCGCAACATACACCCGACTGCCCCGCAGGTCACGTCCGTTGGCGTTGAGGATTGCGTTCAGCTCCGCATGGACAACGTAAGGATACTTCGTGTCCGCACCCTCACGCTCCCAAGGGAAAACGTCGTCGGAACAGCCCTTGGGCATTCCGTTATAGCCGGTGGAGATGATGATATTCTCCGGCGACACAATACAGGCACCTACCTGGGTGCTGGGATCCTTGGAGCGCATAGCCGCAAGCATGGCGATGCCCATAAAGTATTCGTCCCACGAAATATAATCGGTACGTTTCATACGGTACCTCCTCGTTTAGTCTGGTTCTATTCTAAAGCATTTCCAGCACAATTACAATAGGGAAGATAAATTATCGTTTATAGCACTAAGCGCCGCAGGCGCTATACCTTCCCCCGGGGGGGGAGGTGGCCGAGCGCAAGCGAGGTCGGAAGGGGGATGGCGATACCTGAAATGCAATATCAGGTCTGAAAAGATACAAAAACTATTATGTTTCTGCCCGTATTCCCCTTCAGTCACCGCCTTTGGCGGTGACAGCTTCCCCTCGGGGGAAGCCATGCGGCTTCGCCGCTAGTGCGCTAAACGATAATTTACAATACTACAAAAATGCACCGTCCGGTTGGACGGTGCATTATTTTAATCAAAAAAGTCCTTGACCACGTCGAAGAATTTCTTCCGCTTGGGGCTGGATTTGGCATCCATGCTGTCATCCAGCTTTTTCAGCAATTCTTTTTGCTCCTTGGTCAGCTTGGTGGGGGTCTCCACCACCACCGTGAACTTCTCATCGCCACGGCGACGGGGATTATTCACCGCCGGAATTCCCTTCTCACGAATGGTGAAAGTGGTATCAGTTTGAGTGCCCTCGGGGATGGTATAGGAAATCTTGCCGTCCAGCGTAGGCACCTGAATCTCTGCGCCCAGCGCCGCCTGCGTGAAGGTAATCGGCACCTCGCAGTAGACCGTCATCCCCTCACGCTGGAAGATGGGATGCCGCTTGATGTAGATATCCACCAGCAAATCGCCGTTGGGGCCGCCGTTGGAGCCAACACAGCCCTCGTTTCGCACCCGAACGGTCTGTCCGGCATCCACGCCGGCAGGAATCTTCACCTTGACCTTCTGGGTGCGGCGCACCTTGCCCTTGCCCTTACAGGTGTTGCAGGGGGTGCGGATCATCCGGCCACGTCCGGAGCAGGAGGGACAGGTGGTGGTGGACTGCATGGCCATGCCCATGAAATTCTGGACAGTGCGTACCTGACCGGAGCCATTACACTGCTGGCAGGTTTCAATCACGCCGTCGGCGGAACCGGAGCCGTTACAGCTGGCGCAGTTCTCGATGCGCTGGGCGGAAACCTCCTTCTCGCAGCCAAAGGCCGCTTCCTCGAAGGTCAAATCCAGCCGGATGCTAACATTTTCGCCCCGAACAGGGCCGTTGCGACTGGCACTGCGGCGACCGCCGCCACCAAAGAAAGAGCCGAAAATATCCCCCAGATCACCGAAATCTCCGAAGCCTCCAAAGCCACCGCCGCCGTAGCCACCCTGACCGGCTCCGTAGTTGGGATCCACGCCAGCAAAGCCAAACTGGTCATAGCGGGAGCGCTTGTCGTCGTCGGACAGCACCTCATAGGCCTCGCCTATCTCCTTGAACTTCTCCTCGGCTTCCTTGTCGCCGGGATTCCGGTCCGGATGGTACTTCATGGCACTTTTCCGGTAGGCCTTCTTTATCTCCTCGGCGCTGGCACCCTTCTGGACTCCCAGCACCTCATAATAGTCACGCTTATCTGCCATTGGATTCACCTCATATCAAGATACGAGATATAAGATACGAGATACGAGATATTCCGGAATCCCAAAATATCTCATATCTCATATCTCGTATCTTCTTATCTATCCAAGGGGCGGCGGTTGCCGCCCCTTGGGCTATATTAGTCTACGGTTTCGTAGTCTGCGTCCACCACGCCGTCGTTGCCGCAGTTGCCGCCGCAGTTGGGGTCGCAGCCCTCCTGAGGCGCGGCCTGCTGGTACAGCTTCTCGGATACGGCGTAGAACGCCTTCTGGACATCCTCAGTGGCAGCCTTGATGGCGGCAACGTCGGTGCCCTTGTTCACTTCCTTCAGCTTATCCACAGCGCTCTGGATGGAAGCCTTCTCATCAGCGCTAATCTTGTCGCCCAGCTCGCCCAGAGTCTTTTCGGTCTGGTAAATCATGTGCTCGGCGTTGTTGTGGGTGTCCACCTCGTCCTTACGGGCAGCGTCCTCGGCAGCGTACTGCTCCGCCTCACGAACGGCCTTATCGATGTCGTCCTTGGACAGGTTGGTGGAAGCGGTAATCACAATCTTCTGCTCCTTGCCGGTACCCAGATCCTTGGCGGATACGTTAACGATGCCGTTGGCGTCGATATCGAAGGTGACCTCAATCTGAGGCACGCCACGGGGGGCGGGAGCGATGCCGCTGAGCTGGAACTTGCCCAGAGTCTTATTGTAAGCAGCCATCTCACGCTCGCCCTGCAGCACGTGCACCTCAACGGTGGTCTGGCCGTCAGCGGCGGTGGAGAAAATCTGGCTCTTACGGGTGGGGATGGTGGTGTTGCGGTCAATCAGACGGGTGAACACGCCGCCCATGGTCTCCAGACCCAGAGACAGGGGCGTGACGTCCAGCAGAACAACGTCCTTCACGTCGCCGGTGAGCACGCCGCCCTGAATGGCAGCGCCCAGCGCCACGCACTCGTCGGGGTTGATGCCCTTGAAGCCCTCGGAGCCGGTGATGCTCTTAACGGCCTCCTGAACAGCGGGGATACGGGTGGAACCGCCAACCAGCAGCACCTTGTGCAGGTCGGATGCCTTCAGACCGGCATCGGACATGGCCTGACGGACAGGCTTCATGGTGCGCTCCACCAGATCGGCGGTCAGCTGATTGAACTGGGCACGGGTCAGAGTCACGTCCAGATGCTTGGGGCCGGTGGCATCGGCGGTGATATAAGGCAGGTTGATGGAAGTAGAGGTCATGCCGGACAGCTCAATCTTGGCCTTCTCGGCGGCCTCCTTCAGGCGCTGCATGGCAACACGGTCGTTGCTCAGGTCGATGCCCTCAGCCTTCTTGAACTCGGCAACCAGATAGTCCATAATCCGCTGGTCGAAGTCGTCGCCGCCCAGACGGGTGTCGCCAGAGGTGGACAGCACTTCCACGATGCCGTCGCCAATCTCCAGAATGGACACGTCGAAGGTGCCGCCGCCCAGATCGTAGACCATGATCTTCTGCTCCTGCTCCTTGTCCAGACCGTAGGCCAGAGCAGCGGCAGTGGGCTCGTTGATGATACGCTTGACCTCCAGACCGGCAATCTTGCCGGCGTCCTTGGTGGCCTGACGCTGCGCGTCAGAGAAGTAAGCGGGAACGGTGATAACAGCCTCGGTGACGCTCTGGCCCAGATAGGCCTCCGCATCCGCCTTCAGCTTCTGCAGCACCATGGCGGAGATTTCCTGAGGGGTGTAGCCCTTGCCGTCGATGGTGACCTTGTAGTTTTCGCCCATGTGGCGCTTGATGGAAGCGATGGTGCGGTCGGCGTTGGTGACGGCCTGACGCTTGGCCACCTGACCAACCATACGCTCGCCGGTCTTGGAGAAGGCCACAACGGACGGAGTGGTGCGAGCGCCCTCAGCGTTAGCGATTACAACAGGCTCGCCGCCTTCCAGAACCGCAACACAAGAGTTGGTCGTACCCAAATCGATACCAATAATCTTACCCATAATAATTTCCTCCTAAATATAGATGAAAAATTGTTTACATTATTATATAGATACGAGATATGAACTACGAGATACGAGATATCTCATATCTTCTTATCTCAATTCGCTACCTGTACCATGGCGAAGCGGACAACCTTATCGCCGATTTTGAAGCCCTTCTGGAATACGGCGGCAATCACGTTCTCGCCCAGCTCCTCATTTTCGATGTGCATGACAGCGTTGTGCAGGTTGGGATCGAAGGTTTCTCCCACCTCACCGAAAATCTCAACGCCCAGTCCGGTGAAAATCTTCACCAGCTCGTTCATGGTCAGCTCTACGCCCTTTTTGTAGGCCTCGTCTTCGGTGGGCTGGTTCAGAGCCCGCTCCAGATTGTCGTACACCGGCAGGAGCTTCGCCACAGCGTCGGCCTTGCCGTTGCCGTAGCTGGCTTCCTTTTCCTTGATGGTACGCTTGCGGAAGTTGTCGAACTCAGCGGCCACCCGCAGGTGCGCATCCCGTTCGGCGTTGTATTTTTCCTCCCAGTTGATTTCCGGTGTTTCCTCCACGACCTCGGGAGCTTCTACCGTTTCCTCAACGGGGATTTCCTTGTTTTCTTTATCCTTTTTTGCCACGTTTATGCCTCCTCATTGGACTGCCCTTCCGGCAGTTGGGGTTGTTCGGGTTTTGCGAACATCTTCGACAGGCTCTCGGCGAAGTAACTCAATCTCGCCGTGACCTTGGCGTAATCCATTCGGGTAGGGCCAACCACTCCAATCATGCCCTGAAGGCCGTCGCCAATGTCGAATTTCGTCATGACCACGGAGGTGTCCTTCAGCTCCTGAGCCACATTTTCCGGGCCCACCAGCACCTTGGTGCCGTTTTCGTTCTGCATCACCGCCGGCAGGTTGGACAAGGCGTCCTCATCGATGGAGCTAAGCACCTTCTGGGCTTTATCCACGTCCCGATATTCCGGAAGTCCCAGCAAACGGGAATGTCCGGCGATGGCCATGTTGGCCGTGCCCTGACGGCGGAGGGTATCGGTGGTGAAATCCACGATTACCGGCACCAGCGTCGATGCCGCACCGGCAGAGTTCATGACCCGTTCCAGCAGCTCGGCGGTAAATTTCATGGCTGTCAGACCGGTCATGGCGGCGTTCAGCACGGCGGAGAGCAGCTTCAAATCTGTTTCGGTTACATTCACCGGCAGCTTGATCAGCTTGTTGACCACCTCGTCCGTGGACAGCATCACCACAAGAATCACACTGCTCTGTCCGGCAAGAATCAGGTCGAAACGCTTCACCGTAGCGCCGCCCTGACGGGAGGCAACGGAAATCGCCGGCAAATCCGTGGCCTGTGATACCAGCTTTGCCACCTTTTCCACCAGCTTATCCACCCGCTGCATCTTTTCCTCGATGGCATCGTGGATGGAGTTGGCCTCGTCCATGCTCAGCCGGTAGTCCGCCATCAGCTCATCCACATACAGCCGGTAGCCGGCAGGGGAGGGAATACGGCCTGCGCTGGTGTGGGGCTGCTCCAGATAGCCCAGCTCCGTCAACGCAGCCATTTCATTGCGAATGGTGGCGGAGGAATACTTCATATCCGGCAGCTCGGTGATGGCCTTGGAGCCAACAGGCTCGGCGGTGCGGATGTACAGATCCACAACGGACCGCAGCACCTTCTTTTTACGTTCGGAAAGTTCCATTTGCATTCCTCCTTAGCACTCCGCATCTCTGAGTGCTAAGCACACTATACACCAGAGTGCTAAAAATGTCAAGGGGTGGTTTTTGAATTATTCTTTAACATTTTGCCGAATCCATGCATACAATATAAATTATCCTTTAGCGCACCAAATAACACGTCATTGCGAACCAGTCCGCAGACTGGTGTGGCAATCCCCAAAGATTTTCGGCACCTATCGTACAGCCATGTCATTGCGAGGGCCGCAGGCCCGCACCCCAGGGTGGTCTTTCTTGCCCCTTTGGGGCAATTCACCTCCTGGCGATCTCCCGGTACAACGTTAAATGTTCGCCAACATTTAGGAAAAAGCTCTAAATCGTAGATTTCATCCCTAAACGTCCAATATTGTCAAACGTTACAGCAGGAGATTGCCACGTCGCTTCGCTCCTCGCAATGACAGCGCTTTCGGAATGTGTCTAAATCTTTCGGGGATTGCCACGCCCCTGCGGGGCTCGCAATGACGTGGTAATCTTAGTGCGCTAAACGATAATTTAC
>SVME01000006.1 GCA_015067605.1 Oscillospiraceae bacterium | reverse complement strand
GGGCCGGTATCAGGAAGTGATTCGCTGCCTTGCAAGCTGGGTTCCCGCTGCGGCTCCCGAGGATGCCGCCCGCCTGATTGGACTGAAGCGGTATCTGACTCTGAAGCTGCAAAAGAAGGATCCGGCGCTGATTCGCCAGACCATGGAGCTGTTTCACAGCCCCGAACTGGTGGCAGAGATTTGCGACAGCAAGGGCAACCCGCTGGAGCGGTATACCCTCCACTGCGATTTGCGCTGCACGCTGGAATGTAAGCTCTACGGCAAATGCTTCAACAAACGGGTGACAGAGCTGGATCAGCTAATCAGTCGCAAGAATAGGGCCTTGAATCACGATGCCTTCGTAGCACAATTGAATCAGATTTTAGCCTAAGAACAGGGCGTGCGTGGCACGCCCTGTTCTTCTGTAATTGCTTTAAATTATCGTTTAGCGGTGTAACGATCAACACACGTCATTGCGAACCAGTCCGCAGACTGGTGTGGCAATCCCCAAAGATTTTTGGCACCTATCGTACAGCCATGTCATTGCGAGGAGGCCGAATAGGCCGACGTGGCAATGACAGTGCCTTCGGAATGTGTCTAAATCCTTTGGGGATTGCCACGCCCCTGCGGGGCTCGCAATGACGTGTTGTTTGGTGCGCTAAATGATAATTTATCTTTCCGATGCCAGAATCGCATAAACGCAGGTATCGCAGATGCCTTGATTGTTACAATCCGACTGGCGGTGGATGCCCTCCAGCGTCATACCGCACTTTTTCATCACGCCGCCGGAATTGGGATTTCTCGAATCATGGCGGGCGGAAATCCGGTTGAAGCCTACCTGCTCAAACAGAAAATCCATCACTGCCTTCAGCGCCTCGGATGTGATTCCCTGATGCCACCAGCGCTTGCCGATGCAGTAGCCGATTTCGGCGGCCTGCACATTCTCCCGCAGCTCCACTACACTGATGCTGCCCACCGGCTCGCCCTCGAATTCGATGGCCCATGTGTAAAAATCCGGCTTTTCGTAGCTGCGCACCCAGTCCTCCAGCACCATACGGGTAATGCCCTCGCTGGTGTGGGTGGGCCACGAAAGATAGCGGGTCACCTCGTCATCGCCAGTCCAGTTGCGAAAAACCACCGGCGCATCCTCAACGGTAAAACGCCGCAAAACCAGCCGCTCTGTTTGAAGGGTTTGTGTACCCTGATGTTTCAGCATTTAATCCACCTCAATCAGCTCATATTTCCGACTGCCGTAGCCCAGTACAGCAGCGGCTTCGATGGTGTGGATACCATTTCTGGACTCGATTCGTTCCAGCAAATGATCACGGCCCGAATCTTTGGATGCGTACACCAAATCGATACAGGCCTGGTCGATGGCAATAGGGTCTGTGGAGGCAAGAATTCCGATGTCACCCATGCAGGGATCCTCTGCAACAGCGCAGCAGTCGCAGTCCACGGACATATTCTTCATCACATTGATGTAAACGATGTTCCCATTCAAGTACTCGATGACAGACCCCGCCGCATCCGCCATGGATTCCAGAAACAGGTCATGCTCCGACGACCAAATTTTCTCCGGCTCGCCGGCACCGTGGATATAAGCCTTGCCGAACGAAGATGCCACGCCGATGGAAAGCTGCTTCAGCGCACCGCCGTAGCCACCCATGGGGTGCCCCTTGAAGTGGGACAGCACCAGCATGGAATCGTAATTGGCCAAATCCTTGCCCACGTAGTTCTTCTGAATCACCTTACCGTTGGGGATTACCAGTTCCATGTCCGGCCCCGCCGCATCCAGAATGTCAACAGGGAAATACTTGCTCCAGCCGTGGTCGGCCATCAGCCGGACGTGGCGCTCGGTCACGTTCCGCTGTCCCTCGTAGGCGGTGTTACATTCCACCACTGTGCCGCCCACATGGTCGATTACCGGTTTCCAGAACTCCGGTTTCAGGAAGTTCTGATTTCCCTTCTCGCCGGAATGGAGCTTGATGGCCACCCGACCAGTCAGAGGCTTATCCACCAGACGGTAAAGCTCTAGCACCTTTTCAGGGGTAATCACGGGGGAAAAATAAACCTTTGCGCTCATAGCAAGTCCTCCTTGACAGGTATTTTTATTCAGTATACCATAAAAGAAAAGATTTTCAACTTTTAGTGAGTAAATTTCTTCAACCATCCGTTATAGTGATGAGGAGGTGAGAAGTATGTCTGACAAAGGACTGTCGTCCTACCTGCAATACCTGTCCGGTGACGAAGTCGGACTGGAGGCTCTGGTGCGTACATATTCCGATGCACTGATTCGTTACGCCTATTGCTATGTGCAGGATGCAGCGGCGGCAGAGGACATCATGGAGGACACCATCGTAACACTGATCATGAAACGAAAGCGGATGGACAGCGGTGACAAGCTCCATGGCTATCTGTACAAAATCGCACGGAACAGGTCCATAGACTACCTGCGCAAACACCGCAGAATGATTCCGCTGGAGGATGTGCAGAATACCCTGACCGCCGGAGATTTGGAAACCGAGCATTTCAGGCGCGCAAGAAATGAAACGGTTTATATCTGTATGCAGTCCCTGCCGGAGCAGTACCGTGAGATTCTGCATTTGTGCTATTTCGAGGGGTTCTCCCTACCGGAAGCCGCCCAGATTCTCAGCCGCTCCATGAAGCAGATATACAACCTCCACACCCGTGCCAAAGGCGCATTAAAAGATTTACTCATAAAGGAGGGTATCTGTCATGAAGAGTTATGATGAGCGAACAAAGGATATCCTGTCGAAGGCTGCGGCGAAGAAGAAGCGCCGCAAAATGATTACCGGAATGGTGTCACTATGTTGCTGCATGGTGCTGCTTACGGGGCTACTGCTTCTACCCAACGGCCGCACACCCCCACGCATTACAGACGCGACACGCCCCACCGTTGAAAAAAACGAAATCGCCGTTCAAGTCAACCCCTATACCCCATTGATCAACGCAATATCCCCACTTCTCAAAGGCTCATCTAATGACCTGCTAGTTGAAGATTCTATCGGCATGCCAGAAGGTCCCACAGATTCGTCTCCCCCAACTGCCGCGCCGGATGGCTCCAATGGCGGTGCCAACGGCCCCACCTATGAAGAAATCACCGACAATCAGGTAGAGGGGGTCACGGAAGCAGATTTGATTAAACGCTCCGACAAGCACATTTTCTATCTGCGTACCGGACGGCTGACCGCCTACTCCATCGAGGGTCTGAACTCCAGAGAGTTGGGCAGCTACGAAATTGGCAGCGAGCTGACCGAGGAATACGTACTATTCCACTACAATGATGAAATGTACTTGTCCACAGACTGCCGCACCGTTACCATTATCACCAATGCGGAGTCACAAACCACCTTGAAGAACTATTTGTATGTTGTTTCTCTGGACGTGACCAATCCGGAAAATATCACCCTGCAGGGCAGTTGCTTCTTGACTGGCAGCTACCGCACATCCCGTCTTACCGATAACGGGCTCTATCTGGTATCTGCCATGTACGTTCCCTACAAGGCGGATTGGGAGGATAAAGCTACGTTTCTCCCGGGCTACGGTACGCTGGAGGGTATGACCTACCTTCCCATGGAGGATATCTGCATTCCCAATGAGCCCCACTCTGCCATGTACACAATTGTGAGCCAGCTTGATTCCAAAACGCTGGATGTGGTAGACACCACCGCACTGCTTTCCTACGCCGGTGAGGTATATATGTCCCGTGAAAATATATATCTCTCCCGCTCCTACTCCGACGTCAGCGACAACGGCTCCGGTGCCATATATCAGAACATGACCGAAGTCACTCGCCTTCGGCTGGACAAGGCCAGCATCGTCAATTGCGGTAGCTTCTGCGTGGCAGGCAGCCTGCAAAATCAGTACAGCATGGACGAGTATCAGGGCATTTTACGTCTGGTCACCACCACCTCCACATCCCCCATCACCCAAATGGGAGAAACCATCACCATCAGCAGACGGGTGCGAAACGCCAGCCTTTACTGCATCGATTTGACCGACCACAGCATTCGTGCAAAGGTGGAAAGCTTTGCCCCCGAGGGAGAATCCGTCCGCTCCGTTCGTTTTGACGGGGACACCGCCTACGTCTGTACCTCCATCCAGCTCCAGGATCCGGTATTCTTCTTCGACCTGTCGGATTTGGACAATATCCGCTGGAAGGATACGGGCACCATCGACGGCTTCTCCATGTCGCTGGTGGACTTTGCGCCAGGGTATCTGATGGGCATCGGCTACGGCAACAGCTTGTCTGACCTGAAGATTGAGATGTATCGAGAAGGACAAACCACCGTAGAATCCCACTGTGTCTACGAATATAGCGACTGCTACTTTTCCACAGACTACAAGTCCTACTACATCGATCGAAATCATCAGTTTGTGGGACTGGCCGTAGAAACCTTCACGAATAGATGCTCCAGCTACTACCTTCTGCTCCATTTCGACGGCACAAGATTTGTAGAGCTGGTTAGCGTCCCACTGGAGGAATACGCACGCCTCCCCCTGAATAACGTCCGAGCCGTATATATCGACGGCTTCCTCTATGTCCTCAGCGGGCTGTTTCAGGTCGTCCCCGTCCCTTGATGCCATAGTCTTGACCCTCCCTAAGCGCCGCAGGCGCTCTTGGCTCCCTCTGATGAGGGAGGCTTTGGCGGCTGCGCCGCTAAACAATAATTGTTGTTATCCCTTTTAGTAAGCAAGCCGACTACAAGCAACGTATGTCATTGCAAGGGCCGTAGGCCCGCGGCAATCTCCTGCTGAAATGCTGCATCAATAATGAGCGTTGAGGAATGAAAATGACGTTTTGACGTTGTTTTCATTTCTGTGGGGCTGATATAGTACAAACGCTGTACCAGGAGATTGCCACGTCGCCCCTTCAGGACTCCTCGCAATGACAGCTTCTTCGCTACGTTTTTATTGATTTGTGATTGTGCTTACTGAATGGGATAACCACAACAATAATTTATCGCTCTTTAACATTCTAAACCAGGCGTGCGTGCACGCCTGGTTTTTTCGGAACTTCCGCTGCCGCCGGCGCATATCATGGAGGGCAGACATGGAAAGGAGGAATCATCATGTCAGCCACAGGCTACATACAGGTATACGCCTACACAAGCAGGGCACGGATTCCCTTAAAAAACGTAGCCGTCACCGTCACCGCCGCCGATGGCACCGCCATTGGTATGCGTCTGACCGACCGCAACGGCAAAATTGACCCAATTCCCGTCCCCGTTCCCAATTTGTCAGAAAGCCAGCAGCCGAATCCACCGGAGCTACCCTTCACGCAGGTTAATCTATTGGCCAGACTGAAAGATTACGCCACCATTGAAAGCGAAAACCTTCAAGTATTCGCCAATACCACCACGGATCAGAATCTGGAGATGGTACCCCTTGCGGAGCTGCCGGACTCTTGGGCGCAGGAGGAAATATTCCAGACTCCGGCGCAAAATCTGTAAGGGGGTCGCTTATGCCCACTGTCATACCCTTCGTTCCACGATACATCACCGTCCATCTGGGGGCTCCAAACGCAGCCGCCGCCAATGTGACGGTTTCCTTCTCAGACTATGTAAAAAACGTAGCCTCCAGTGAAATCTATCCCACATGGGATGAGCCTGCGCTACGAGCCAACATTCTTGCCATCGTGTCCTTTGCTCTGAATCGGGTGTACACCGAGTTCTACCGCAGTCGAGGCTACGACTTTGATATCACCAACAACACCGCCTACGATCAGGCCTTTGTCAACGGTCGCAGCTTTTTCGACAACGTTTCCCGTCTGGTGGATGAACTGTTCAACGACTACCTTCGGCGTCCGGGGTTCGTGGAACCGCTGGCCGCTAAATTCTGCAACGGCACCACCGTCACTTGTGAGGGGTTGAGCCAGTGGGGCAGCCAGAATCTTGCCCAGCAAGGCTATTCCTCCACGGAAATCCTGCGCAGCTACTATGGCAACGTAGAAATCGTTGCCAACGCTCCCATTGCCGGCAACACCTCCTCTTATCCAGGAACGCCTCTGCGCCGTGGCTCCTCCGGCCCGAACGTAGTGGTGGTTCAGGTGGAGCTGAATCGCATTGCGCAAAACTATCCGGCCATCCCCAAACTAGCCACCGTAGACGGCATCTTCGGCAGTCGTACAGAGGCCTCCGTCCGGAGGTTTCAGGAGATTTTCGGCCTTGAACCGGACGGCATCGTGGGAAAAGCCACATGGTACGCACTGGTGCGACTGTACACCGCCGTAACCCGTCTGTCGGAGCTGCGCAGTCAGGGACAGCGGTTTTATTCGATTTCCTGGGAGTACCCCAACTCCCCCCGCCCCGGTAGCACCGGCGAAAAGGTGCGTCATCTGCAATACATGCTGGCCGTTCTGTCGGACTTCATCCCACAGATCCCGCAAGTCGCAGTGGATGGGGTCTACGGCGATGAAACAAAAGAGGCGGTCTTGGCAGCCCAGCGATACTTTGGACTCCCACAGAATCCAGTGGTGAATGCCGCCACATGGGAGGAAATCTACGACCAGTTCTCCGGCATCGAAAACACTGTTTTGCGGAATTCAGAAACCTTCCCCGCCCCCGACCGCTCCGGTGCCAACCGCCGCCAACGCTACGCAAAGTCCACCACTATGACCCAGTTCCCCGGCCTCGATCTTAGCGCCGGCGCTCAGGATGTCGTCCGACAGGAGGTGATACGATGAGACCACCGGAATCCTTTATCGGCCAACCGGTTCGCAGTTTGCAGACCATGCTTCGGGTCATTGCCCAAAATGACACGAACCAGCCCAGCCTTGTTCCCGATGGTATCTACGGAAACCAAACCATCGGAGCCGTGTCCGCCTTTCAGCGAAACCACGGCCTACCCGCCACCGGTGTCACGGATCAAGCTACCTGGGAGGCCATCGTGGCGGAATATGAGCCGGCTTTGGTTATCGCCGCTCCAGCTCAGCCTCTGGAAATCGTTCTGGACAGTGAATCGCTCAGGCGAGGTAGTGATGACCCCAATATTTATCTGGCGCAGGCGGTTTTGACCGTCATCTCCGAGGCGTACAGCAGCGTCACCCCTCCGGGCTTCAGTGGTATTCTGGACGAGGCCACCGCCATCTCACTGCTATCCTTTCAGGAAATGTCCGGTCTGCCCCAATCCGGCGCATTGGACAAACGAACATGGCAGCATCTAGCCCTCCAATACCCTCTCGCCGTGCGCCAAAAGCAAACGCGCAGTTCCAGAGAATTGTAAACATTTTGTGATTCGATTGTTTTTCAGGGAAATAACACTTGATTCATTGAAACAAATGCGGTATAATAATATATTATTTCTGGCGGTATGCGCATCGCCTGGAGGAAAGAGAAAATGATTATCAAGGATTGGAAAAAAGAAGTCTTCACAATACCGAATCTGCTCAGTATGTTTCGGCTGCTGCTGATTCCGGTTTATATGGTGATTTATCTGAATGCCACCACCGCTGCCCATTACTACATCTCCGGTGCGATTCTTGCGGTGTCCTCCCTGACCGATTTGGTTGACGGCAAAATCGCCCGACACTTTAATATGCAGTCCACCCTTGGGCAGCTGCTGGATCCCATCGCAGACAAAGCCACCCAGTTCACACTGACCCTGTGTCTGGCCATCAAGCACAACAATCTTGTTTTGTGGATTGTTATGGGGCTGTTCGTGGTGAAGGAAACCTTCCAGCTGATTGCCATGTGCGTGTTCTACCGCAAGGGCAAAATGCTCTCCGGTGCACTGATGTCCGGCAAAATCTGCACTACCGTGCTGTTTGTGAGCCTGATTATTCTGGTGCTGATGCCGTACATCCCCGATACTGCGGTTACGATAATCGCCGCGGTGGATGGTCTTTTCCTGCTGATTGCTTTTGCCGACTACGTCCGTACCTACGCCAAGCAAACATCCATGATTAAGGACATTCCCAGCGAAGAAACCGTGTAATAAATTTACGGCCCCGATTGGAATCGGGGCCGTTTTCCATATCTGCTCCGGATGCAGCGTGTCACGAGCATCACCGTCGGCTTATCCGGAAATACTTCTCCGGCATCGATGACCTCCGCCGCAACCTTTGTGTAAGAGTATTATAGCAGTAACCGGTGGAAAATCTTATCATATTAGTGAACGATTTCTAAATAATCTGTGATTAATTATTGAGGTCAGAAGTTTTCCCTTTGCTCCCCTCTCCCCGTTCGTAGGGAACCCATAGTATGCGTTCCACAGGGGGCGAATGGTTTTCCCATTCCTCGCACCACAAACACCCTTTCCTTTTGACCGGAGAGTGTCAGGATTTGTTTCCGTTTGCCTCTGGAATGGACGCAAGCTAAGGTATTTCCGCCGTTGGGACCGGCGGAAAGCGGCGCTCATCCGCGCCGCATTTAATGGTTCGAATCCCTCATCCCGACCAAAAAGTAAAGGGCTGCCAAAGCAGCCCTTTACTTTTTGGTCGGAGTGTCGGGATTCGAACCCGAGGCCTCTTGGACCCGAACCAAGACGCGATGAAACACATCGACATACAATAGGTTCGTAATGTTCTGATAAAGCACCGATTAGCAGTAGTTTTTACAACATTATTATACCAAATGACGCAAAGAAAAGCAAGGGATTTTTGCGGATTTCCCTTGCTTTTTTGTATGTTATTGACCGAAGTGTTGACCTAAAAAGATACGAAAAACCATTGTGCCGCAACGACTTTTTACATCTGGAATGTATCTTTTGTTGACCTAAATACAACTCCAATATATCAAGATACAACTGCCCTACATCTTTTTACATACCTAATAGAAAAGGGTATCTACAAGGGTCAATCGACGTGATTTTGATGCCTAAAGCGTTATTTTTCGATTTTGTGTATTTTGTGGTAATGGTTTCACTGCGTTTTTGTGGTAAAAGTTGTGTTTTAGATATGTAAAGGTTTGCTGTTTTTCCAGACTACATACGTCTAAATGATTTTGAAGGTTGGTTATTGTGCGAATTTACTACGATGCATTTATGTGCTATTATGTTGGCACAAGGTGAGTGCACAAACCTTTACAACAGTTCTACATCAATCAAACATAACTATGTGTAAGGCTACAAGCCAGAAAGGAAACATTATGAAGAAGCAGTATTTTGTTGAGCAGTTGGAAGGTATCGTTTACGTCGACCCCGCTTTTCTTGTGGCGGCGGGTCAAATCCACACGGAAGAATGTTCTTTGTTTGAAACCCTCAAGCGGAAGTATCCTACCTTCAAGTTTGAAAAGAAAAACTTGAATAAGTCCAATAAGACCACATACTTCAAACTGACCTATGCCCGGATGAAGCGGTTTATTGAAACGAATATTCACGACGAAGCCGAAATAAAGAAAGCGTTGGCAGAATTGAAGCAGAAGCGACTCGAAGCAGAAGGGCGTCCCGGACAGTATGCCTATGTGAAAAGTTGGTTTTTGAGTGAGTATAAGGACGAATATAACAAGTCCTCCTTTGCCAAAGAGAAAAAGGAGGACAAGGACGAAAATACGCTCACTCAAACGGAAAATGCTACCCAGAAGGAAGAAGGTGCTTCTAATGGCTAAAGTTCGCATTCCCTCTACGGGATATTATTTTGATTGGCAGACCACGACCCTGTATATGACCTATCGTTTCAGCGTGAAAGCCAACGATATGGGTAGCAAGGAATACAACATATACGACCAATTCTCTGCCCGTTTTCCTTCAATGAGGGTCGTTGTTGAAGCACCGAAGAAACGCAAGTCCCCCTATCTCACCTATGACAAGATGGGGGCATATATCGCCTGTCAGGACAATGCCGCCCATCTGATGGCACAACTTCACAAAGTTATAGAAGAAGCAAGAGGGCAGAACAATCCCCGGAAATTCGTTGATGATTGGTTTCGTAAGACCTTTCCCAACTTCGGCAAATACCCGGACAAGGCGGCATCCTAAAGTGAATACAACGTAATGCGGCGGTTCTGAACGAACCGCCGCTTTGCTATTTGGTTAGAACATAGACCCGTCAAGACGTTTTCGGATTTCCCGCATAATGCTGTCGGCAATGACACGCTGTGTTTTCTTGTCCCGGAAGATGGTTTCGCCGTTGTGTAGTGCCACCTCTACCACTGTTTCTACATCAAAGACAATGGCACGCAGTAATTCGTTTCTTGCTTGCTGTAATGCCGCTGTCTGGATTTCCGGCACGATGGCGGCGATTTTTTCACTTGCTATCTGCTCCGCAATCTGCCGCATTTCTGCCCGGTGCTGTTCGGCTCTGCCGCCGTGTCCGTCCTATGTGTTCCGCCGCCAAATATAGCCACCTTTTCCATCTTCGCTATATGTGCCGCTGGAACTGAAATTTTGTATCATTGTGTTTCCCTCCTGTGCTGTGGCGGCGGTGTGGTTTTGGTATTGGCTGAAATACCATCTGCCAAAATGACCACCGCCTGACCACATTGTTTTATGAATTGAAGTTGTTGCAGCGGTGTTCGGTTTTTCCGTCCGCCGCTATGTAGTTAGAAGCCTAATCTGTCTTTCCAATCTTCTTGGCTTCTTTTCTGAGAAGCCGAAGATGTATTATTCTGTAATATTCTTGTATTATATATATTATTTCTCTCTGGATTTTCCGTATATCCTTTCGAAAATCCATAAGCGGATTTCTGACTTTCCGGAAAACCTTTCGTATTTTCCATAAGATAGAATTCTGAATAACCGGAAGTCGGATTTTCCGTCTGGGGCGTTTCATAGAACACATAGATATTACTGCCTGGTCGGACGGGGTGCAGATACCCGTGTTCTTCAAGATTCTTTAGTCCGTCGTAATAACTGTCCTTTTTGATACCCCATTCCGCACACGCCTGTCGGCTCAATTCTAAACGATAATTGTCTTGGTTTTTGTTGAGATAAAGCCACATCTTCAAGCCAGACCCTTTCAAAGTCATAATGGCTTGCTGTAATGCGTCAATATTCATCATTGCGAAAAGGTGGTCTTTGTCCCGCTTTTCTCTGCGGGCTATCTGGATAATCTTCTAGTTGGGCACACTCATTTGTGCCACCTCCTTGTGTTATTTATTGAAAAGGCGGCACAAGCTGGACATTCTAAAACAAGTGGGGGGCGGCGTTCGGAATTTCCGGCTCGCCGCACATTATGTATCTTTTCCCTTACCCTTATACTTATAAGTATATATATTTGTGGCTTAGTAAAATAAATTGCTGCCAACGCAAACACGGTGGCGGCGGTGTGCTTTTTTAGAATGTCCCTGACTTGTTTTCTCCGCTATTTCTAAATATATTATACCACGAATTTTCTGATTTTCCCAATTTTGCCCCGGCTGGAAATTCCGTTTGCCGCTGTATTGACATAGCAAAACCCTCCCCATGACGGGGAGGGAAATATGTTATTTTACTGGTGTAAATGTACCACTTGCGCTTTGAAAATCAAGTTCGATCCTTTCATACCAGTGTGAATTAAGCTGCAGTTCAATCTCATATCGTCCATCTGCCGGAAGTAAAAATGTTATTCTTGAGCGTTCGTCCTCAGCTTCCACTTCTCCCCCCACTATATCAAGAATATAGCCAGGAGACAAATTGCAAGATAAAACTACCTCTGCATTTGCAAAGACTCCTCCTTGTAGCGGATAAAACTCTATTTTTTTCCATTTAGTAGGTGAGGTTTCACTAGATTTATGTATTTTCATACCAAGATATTGAGTGATATTATCGCTATTTAGTTCGACAACATTGCTTGTAGGTTCGGTTTCTGGTTCGGTTCCTGGTTCAGTTTCTTTGCCGCAAGCACACAGACAGAAACACATACAGAGAGCCATTAGAATCGCAATAATTCTTTTCATATTATACCTCTTTCTTTGATAATTAGTTTCTAGCTATAGTATTTCTGTCCATTTAGAATATCTTCCACAATTCAACTCACATCGTCTAGTTTCATCTGTAAATCGGTGTCCTTGTCTGTTACATACTGCGGTCTTGTCGTAAATATTGATTTTAGGATTACCATGAGCATCAAAAACAGGCTCACGATTTCCTGACCAAAATTCACAAGTACCGCACATCTTTCGGTCTGTTTTACTCTGCATTTGAATTACCTCCTCTAATGGTATAAGGATAAATTATAGTTATTATCGCTACCCAATAATAACGCAATCACCCCCCCGTAAAATAAAAAGTGCGACTACCGAAGTAGTCGCACAAAAAACGCAAACTCCGATAGTCGCCAAACCAACTCTGCGGAAAAGATTATACCTTCACAACTACAGAATCAGAATTTGCATTTTTATCAAATTCAAATCGTAGTTGCGAAAAAAGGGTATAGTATCCCTATAGAATAAATATACTTTCCGCATTATTTAGTTGGTTTGGCAATACCAGTTTAGCACAGTTTTTTCCATTTGTAAAGCCCTAAAGCTGCTATTTTGAGCGGAAATGTTCAATCACATTCAATCACATTGCCCCACATACAAAAGACGTGCCGGGATGTTCAATCATCCCGGCACACGTTCGTTATAGTCCAAAGGCGTTTGCGAATTTATCCGTGGCGGCTTTCATTTGCTGGAGGTCTGACCGCACATAGAAATTTAGTGTCGTGCTGGCATCTGTATGACCCAGAATTTCCGAAACACTTTTTATATCTGCTCCGTTGCTGAGTAGCAGTGTCGCACAAGTGTGGCGGAGGTCGTGGGGCGACATATCCGGAAGGTCGTGGAGTTTCATAAACCGCTTTACTCTGCGTGTAAGGGAATTTGGGTCACGGGCAAGGGAGGGATTGCCGCCTTTGGGGAAAACATAGTCCTGTCTTTTCCATTCGCCTGTGGTGTTCCGGTATTCCATCAGCACTTCCGCCACAGAGGGCATCAGGGGGATTTGCCGAAATCCGCAATCCGTTTTTGGTGTGCTGACAACAATCCCGCTGGCTGGCGTATAGGACACATTCCGATTTACCGAAATAACACAATGCTCAATGTCAATATCGCCCCATTGAAGTCCCATCAATTCACCCCGGCGGATGCCTGTTGTAATCAACAAATTCAGCATACAGCGGAAGTCCATCGGACAATCATCCAGCAGACCGAAAAACGCTTTTGCTTGGTCTGTGCTTAGGGCATCTACCTTTTTCTTTGTCAGTTTGGGGCAATCCACTTTGTCCATCGGATTTTTGAGGATATATTCCTGTTTCATCGCATAGGAAAAGATGTTTGCAAGGGTGCAATAGTGGTGGCGGATGGTTTTCTGTGCAAGGTTTTTTCCCTGTGCGGTTTTATACCCCGTCCGAAGGTAAATCAAATACTTCTGTATGTCCGTTCCGTTGATTGCTTGGATTGCTTTGCCGCTGAAATAGTTGGCGATTACGTTGGAAATGTTGCGGTTGAAATCCACAGTTGTGGGTTTGTGTTCGCCGTCGCAAATACAAATAGGAAACCATATCTCACGGATAAAGGCGGCGAAGTCTGTTCTTGCTTTGGTAATTTCTCTTTCCCTGACCCGTTCCGGATTCTGTAAATCCTTTTGGTATTCGTCCTTTGCTTTCTGCTCCCATTCGGCGGCGGCTTTCTGTGCCGCCTTTTCCGCTCTGGAAGGTATCAATCCGTCAGGCACTTTCCAAGTGGTGCATTTGAATACTTGCTTTCCGAATTCATCCCTTCCCACACAAGCCTTGAATTTGTAGGAAACAACCTTGCCGTCCTTCTTGTTTTGAGTGATACTTGCCATTGATAACAATTCCTTTCTTTTTGCTATCAATGCATATCAAAACATACAGTTTGTTGACCTTTTTGTTGACCTGACGTAAGAAGATGTAAACAAACGTAGGTATAAAGTAAGAAAAAGCACCGAAATCATACGATTTCAGTGCTTTTCTATGGTCGGAGTGTCGGGATTCGAACCCGAGGCCTCTTGGACCCGAACCAAGCGCGATACCAAACTTCGCCACACCCCGATAACTTCGCTATTATAATGAAATTTATCCCTTCTGTCAAGTCCTGCGGCGTATTTATTTTCCATCACAAAACGCATTATCGGCCGTCCAAAACAGACGGCCGACATATTACAATTCCATATTTTCCACGCAGGATTTAACCTTTTCCTCGATACGGCCACGAACGAGAGCCGCCAGTTCCTTGGTGTTCATATCCTGGTATTCCTCGTACTGGATTGGCTCCAGATAGTGAATCTGCACCGTGATGGGCTTACTGCCCTTCTGATCCAGCACCTTATAGCAGTCCACCAGCGCAATGGGCACCACGGGACACTTGGCCTTCACAGCGCAACGGAAGCTTCCGTTATGGAACTCCAGCAGCTCGTTGGTACTCTTACTGCGAGTACCCTCGGGAAAAATCAGGTAGTTACGCCCCCCCTGCACCTCTTTAATCACACTCTGAATCACCGTCAACGACTGGCGCACATCCTCCCGATCCATGGGGAAGGACTTGGTGCAGGCACAAATCTGCTTGACCAGCGGAACATCCTTCAGTTCCTTTTTTAGCACCGCGCCCAGCGGCTGATCGCAGGTAGCCGCCACCGCAAGAATATCAAACAGCCCCTGATGGTTGGAGTACAGCAGGAAGCCCCCCTCCATGGGGATATTCTCCACGCCGGAAACCTCCAGCGTCACGTTACCGCCCTTGATCGCACGCTTCAATATATATTGAATATGGCGATATTTCTCCAGCTCCGGATATTTATCCGTGTGCTTGGCATAGCGGCACAGCTTCATCCACGCACCGGGCACAATGAGCAGATTTTTCAGCACCATGGTCACGATACGGTTCATCGAATTATTTCCTTTCCCCGCTGGCCACGGGCTTTTTGATTACAGAATGGTATACCTTTTCCACGGCGGCACCGAAAGCCTCCTTACCGAATCCGGCGGCAATCTCACGACTTCGCTGACCTGCCTGTTCTCTCCACTGAGGATTGGCGAGCATCTTATCCAGTCCCTCACGGAAGCTGTCTGCATCGGTGAAGGCGTAGCCGTTCTCGCCCTCTACCATCACGTCCTTTAGGCAGGGATCCTTCCGGCACAGCAGCGGCAACCCATTGGCAGACGCCTCCACATAAGTCAGACCCTGGGTTTCGCTGGTGGAAGCGCAGACGAAAATATCGCCCAACTGATAGTAATCCTGCACCTTATCCGGTGCCACCATACCGGCGAACACCACCCGATCCTGAATCTCCAACGTCACCGCCAGCTTCTCCAAGGACTCCTTGGCAGGACCGCCGCCCACAATCAAGAACCGCAAATCCTCATGCTCCGGACTTACCTTCGCAAAATAGTTCAGCAAATCATCCAGCTTCTTTTCATTTCCCACACGACCCACGCTGACCAGCAACGGGGCTTCGGGATCAATGCCCAAGGCCTTCCGGCCCTCGGCTCGCTGCTCGAGGGTCAGACGGTTCTGGTGCTGCTCCAGCCGAATGCCGCTGGGCACCACGCTAATGGGCACCGTAATACCATAAGAACGCAGAACATCCTCCACCTTGCGAGTGGGGGCAATAATTCGATCCGCCTTTTTCAGACGGATACGGGAGAACTTTCCTACCGCCTTCTCCCCAACACCCTTGATTCGCAGCAAATAAGCTGCGTACTGCTCATAGAGGGTATGGTAGGTATGTACCACCGGCGCACCGGTTTTTTTCGAAATATGTGATGCAAACTGGTAGCTAAAAAACTCACACTGACTGTGAATCACATCCGGCTGCCATTTAATCAGCTCCTTAATCAGGCGATGCCGATAGGAGGTAGGCATCCGAATGTCCGGATAAATAAAACCGATGGGCAGGGAGCGAATATAATAGACATTTCCAATGCGGCAGCTATGAACATCGTCCGCCACGGTCAGAATCCGCACCTGATGTCCCCGTGCCTGCAGCACCTCCACCAGATTCTTTACCGATGTGACCACGCCGTTGGTATCCGTGGTATACAAATCGGTTGTTATCAAAACCTTCATAGTATCCTTCTTTCCAAAATGGGTCAATCTTCTTTACTATGCTCTTCCTTCTGAAGCTTTTTTTCTTTACGTTCCTTCCTTTTGCGCACCAGTGCGGATTTCAGCTTCTCATAGCCGTCCCGCATGACCGCCAGCGTCTTTTCATCATTGGGAAACCACCAGCGCAACAGTGCAATAGTAATGGCAAAGGTGATAATTTTCTCCGGAGTCGCCGGAAACCAGAGAAATGCCGCATAGGCAACGCCCATGGCAGTCATCCAATTCCAACCCAGCAGCGGTCCCAGCGCACAAAATACATAGCACCAGCCATTGGTAATCATCCACGCAATACCAAAACACAGAAGCAGACGGGGATTAGAGATAAACAGCAGAATCTTTTTCAGCTTTTGCTTCATCCTATCACCCCGTCACAGCAAGTAGAACAGGAAATACATCAAGCACGCATTCAGGCAACCCAGCAGAATGCCTGCCATAACCTGAACAGGCGTATGTCCCACAAACTGCTTCAGCTTCACCTCGGGGATAAGATCATCATCGTCCTCATAGAGCTCGCTAAACGCCTTTACAAGACCGTTGAGCAGATATGCTTGCTTTTCCGTTTCTCTGCGGACGCCGGTGGCATCATGGCAGACGATAACCGCAAGGATGGCGCTGATGGCGAACTCCACCGATCCGGCGCCGTATACAAACGCTATCATCGCAGCCATAGAGGTAACGGTAGCAGAGTGACCACTGGGCATACCGCCGTCACCAATCAGACGCTTCAAATCCAGTTTCTTATAGATGAAGATATGGATAATCGTTTTCAGCACCTGCGCAACGAACCAAGAAGTTACACCTGTGATAAGGAAGGGATTTGTAAATAGTTGCTGCAACCAATCCATGACTGTTCCCTCTCTCCATAATATGCTAGCGTAATCATATACTATTTTTGTCGATTTGTAAAGTTCCATACGAAAAATTGTCAAATATTATCTGCAACAACATTCATTCTGCCACTTCACTCCGGCAGAAAGAATGGATTTACAAATCCACAGTCCGGCATTATAATATGACCACCCCGTTATCGTTGTATCTGCACATTATTACCAAAACCATCTGACGGTTATTCCATCCGCAAACCGCCGGGGAGGAGAGATTTATGAAGCAGGATATCATATCCGTCATTGAAAGTCAGCGGCGATATTTCGCCACCGGACATACTTTGCCGGTACAGCCCCGCATCGATGCACTGAAAAAGCTCCGTCAAGCGCTGATTGAAAACGAAGCCGCCATCGCCGAGGCTCTGCGGCAGGATCTTGGAAAAACGGCTGAGGAAAGCTATATGTGCGAAACCGGCATGGTCATCAGCGAGCTGAGCTATCTGATTTCCCATGTGCGACGCTGGGCAAAGGAAAAGCGGGTGGCCACGCCTTTGGCCCAGTTCCACTCCCGCAGCTATAAAAAGCCCACCCCCTACGGCGTAACTCTGATTATGAGTCCATGGAACTATCCGCTGCTGCTGACGCTGGATCCTTTGGCAGATGCTATCGCCGCCGGCAACACTGCGGTAATCAAGCCCAGTGCCTACTCCCCCGCCACCTCCGCCCTGCTGGCTAAACTGCTGGGTGAAATCTTCCCCAAGGAGTATGTGGCGGTAATCACCGGTGGACGAGAGGAAAACACCTTCCTGCTGGAGCAGAAATTCGACTATATTTTCTTCACCGGCAGCAAAAACGTAGGCAAGCTGGTGTTGGAGAAGGCCGCTCCTCACCTGACACCGGTGACACTGGAGCTGGGCGGCAAAAGCCCCTGTATCGTGGACGAAACCGCCAACCTGAAGCTGGCAGCCCGCCGAATTGTATTCGGAAAATTCCTCAACTGCGGTCAGACCTGTGTCGCACCGGACTATATCCTGTGCCACAGCACCGTCAAAGATACGTTATTGATCCACCTCAAAGAGGAGATTCAACGGCAGTACAGCTGCCCCGACGCTTACGGTCACATCATCAGTTCAAAGCATTTCCATCGGTTATGTGGTCTTATTGATAAGAAAAAAACCGTAATTGGCGGCAATTGGGACAATGCCACCCTGCAAATTGAACCGACCATCATGGACGATGTCACGTGGAATGATAAGGTCATGGGCGAGGAAATTTTCGGGCCGATTCTTCCGGTTCTGACTTACGAAACGTTAGATCAAGTCATCGAAACCGTCACCGCCCACGATAAGCCTTTAGCGCTGTACCTGTTCTCATCCAATCGCCGTACCATCCGGCTGGTTACCAGCCGCTGCGCCTACGGCGGTGGATGCGTCAACGACTGCGTAATTCATCTGGCAACCAGCCATATGGGCTTCGGTGGCATAGGTGAAAGCGGGATGGGATCCTACCACGGCAAAACCGGCTTCGACACCTTTACACATTATAAAAGCATCGTCGAAAAGAAAACATGGCTGGATCTGCCCATGCGCTACCAGCCCTACCGGAAGCTATATACCAAACTTATTCGTATGTTCCTTCGATAAATTATCGTTTAGCAATCTAAAAGTACGCACCGTCCCTTGGCCCCCTCGTTTTGAGGGGGCTGGCAAAAATCTTTGATTTTTGACTGGGGGAGTTCAAAAGTGTGTTATAATAACTCCCCCCGCCCCTTCGGGGCACCCCCCTCAAAACGAGGGGGGCAAGGGTGCAGTGCTTCGCTAAACGATAATTTATAGTTCTTAGACAGTCTGCCCCCCCGAAGGGTGGCGTTTGGGACGTGGACTTGAGGAGATTCGTTAGTAATGGCGTTGCCGCCGTCCAGCCGGCGGCAAGCGGCGCTCGTCCGCGCCGCATTTAATTGTTCGAATCTCCTCGTCCACCAACAAAAAAACACCCCGAAGGGTGGCGTTTGGGACGTGGACTTGAGGAGATTCGTTAGTAATGGTGTTGCCGCCGTCCAGCCGGCGGCAAGCGGCGCTCGTCCGCGCCGCATTTAATTGTTCGAACCTCCTCGTCCACCAACAAAAAAACCACCCCGAAGGGTGGCGTTTGGGACGTGGACTTGAGGAGATTCGTTAGTAATGGTGTTGCCGCCGTCCAGCCGGCGGCAAGCGGCGCTCGTCCGCGCCGCATTTAATTGTTCGAATCTCCTCGTCCACCAACAAAAAAACCACCCCGAAGGGTGGTTTTTTTGTTGGTGGACTTGAGGAGATTCGAACTCCCGACCCCCACAATGCGAATGTGGTGCGCTCCCAGCTGCGCTACAAGCCCATATGCTGCGGCTAACCGCAGCTTGTATTATATTCCTTTGCCCTCACTTTGTCAAGAAAAACTTATCTCTTGATGGCATATTCCACCGGTGTATCCGCAGGCAGCTCCAGAAGCTCCGGGTGGGCCAGCAGTTCCTTTACCAACGCCACCGTTCCGGAATAATAGTAGCCGTCCGCAATCCGCTCATCCAAGGTAATTCCCAGAGGAAGCACCTCATGCAAATCTCCATTGCCGTCCCGGTCGTAATCCATCTTCATGTGCTTCTTGCCCACCACGATGAAGCAGGAATTGGTTCCCCAGTTCACCAGATGATGGTAGCCGCACTCCAGACCGATGGAGCCCAGATTGGACAGAAAAATCGCCGCATGGTTGGGATCCGAGCCAATCAGCGACTGGGGTGCCCAGCCGTGCTTGTCCAGCCACAGCACAAACTTCACGATTCGGTTTATCAGCCATTGTGGCAGCTTGCAGACGATGTCCATGGCGCCGGTAGAGGTATCCTTCTGCTGATAGCTCTTGGTCTTGTGAATCTCACGCATTATCTTATCATGATAGGTAGACAGCGTATCCTTGGGATCGTATGTAAAGAACGCCAATGCCTCCTCAGCATGGTCATCAAAGCGTTTCTTCACTGTAAAAGCCACCGTCACATCATGCCGCTGATAAATCTTGCTACCCACCACAAATCGGTTCATCCGAGGACGGAGTACAAATGCCTTGCCAATCGCCGCACTAACCAGATGGAAAAAGGTATACTTGTCCTCTGTCCGACCGGCATTCAATTTCTCCAGATACGCATTCAAGGGACGCAAGTCGATATCAACATTGATGTATGCCTCATTGTCCGCCCGATTTGGCATCAGCGAAGGCATGATTCGATTCATCGCCGGAATGTCCTTCAACCACACGCCGTCCTTACGGTCGCCCCATTTTTTCTTGGTTTTCCCCATATTTCGACCTCTTCCCCTAGATTTTCTGTCATTATAACATATTTTAAACAAAGTGCAAATATTTTTCTTCCGAGGTTGACAAATGTAGTCCACTGTGATATATTTGGTTTACAAGAGTAAACCAAGGAGGCGTACAATATGGACAAACACCACACCGTAACCCCCAGCGAGTGGCCAATCATGGAGCTTTTATGGGAGAGCCCCAAAACTCTGATGGAGCTGGTGTCAGCCCTAAGCAATCAGGTTGGCTGGTCAAAAAGCACCATCACCACCATGGTGCGTCGGATGGACGACAAGGGGCTTATCACATTCCATACGGAAGGACGAGCCAAGATCTTTCGTCCTGCCGTCTCCCGCGAGGAGGTCACTGCGCAGGAAACCGACTCCCTTTTGCGGCGTGCCTACAGGGGCAGCATCGGTCTTCTGGTCAGCGCCATGGCTGATCGGAACGATTTGAGTAAGGAGGACATCGCTGAACTGTATGCCATTCTGAAAGAAGCGGAGGCAGATATGACATGAAACAGATTTTGATAACCTCCACCGTTCTGATCGGTGTGATTCTGCTGCTGCGGCTAGTTTTGCGTAGGCGGGTCAGCAAACGGTTGATTTACGCCACATGGCTGCTGGTGGCGCTGCGTCTGCTGATTCCCTTCCAGTTTGGTCAGTCAGAATACAGCGTCGCAACTGTTACAGAAAAGTTGGAGCAGCGTTCCGAACCGATCCAGCAGGTGCAGCAAAACTTGCAAAAGCCCGTGGCCGGCCCCAGCCGTGAGGAGATCTATCAGCAGCTGATGCAGGACTATCTCTCTCAATCCCAGCCACAGTCCCAACCTCAGCCACCGACACAAACACCTCAGCCCGAGATTCCCACCTCCCCAACCGTTCCGCCGGAGGTGCACCAGCAGTTGACGCAAGAAGTGGAAAAACGGATATCCGCTCCAACTCCGATGCAGATTCTCACCAGCGTATGGATTAGCGGTATCATAGTGATGGCAGGCTGGTTCCTGCTGTCCAACCTGATATTCCTCCGGCGTGCCCGCCGAGGTGCTCAGTCTTGTACCGATGTGATTACCCCTATCCCCATCCGGATTTCCGACAACGTATCCACTCCCTGTCTTGCAGGACTGTTTCGCCCCGTCATTTACCTGACCCCTGAAAGTGCCGCAGACCCCCAGATTCGTGACCACGTCCTGACCCACGAGCTGACGCACCTGAAGCACGCCGATCATATCTGGGCGTGGGTTCGATGTCTATGCCTATGCGTCTACTGGTTTAATCCGCTGGTGTGGATTGCCGCAATTGCGTCCAAGCGGGACTGCGAGCTGGCCTGCGACGAAGCCGCCCTGAAAACACTGGGCGACGGCCAACGCATCGCCTACGGAAAGACGCTGCTGGCCACCGTCACCCACTCCCCTATCCACGTTTTCCAAGCCGCCACCGCCATGAGTGAATCCAAGAAACAATTAAAGGAAAGGGTGAATTTTATCGTGAAAAAGCCAAAGAATCTACTGATTGCCGCCGTTTGTCTGATTCTGGTGGTAACCATCACCGCCGGACTGGTATTCACCGGTTGCAAATCCGCCCCCGAACCCACCACCCCCACGACCTCTACAGAAGCCCCAGAGCCCACACAACCCAATCCCATCGTAATCACTCCGGAAATGCCCACAGAAGATGATCTACTGGATCTTCTGCATTATTCCGCCCAAATGGTGGAGAATAACGACACCATCACACTTAACTCCCACTGGCTGGTAAAAAGCTATCTCCATTTCAATAAACTGCCCCCCGAGGTGCTAACTATCAGCGATGATATTATCACTATCAAAACCAGAATGACCCATTTGGGAACAGATGCAACAGAGGATATTATAATTTACGCAACATTTCTGGCCCTGCTGGCAAAACAGTACCCCGATGACTTCACCGACATGGACATCCACTACGAGCCAACCTTCGGCAGAGGGCCTTTCTATAATGCCTTATTCTACACCGGTTGGAAGGAGGCAGGCTACGACTCCATCAAGGATTACTACGCAGCCATTGATGCAGGAGAGGTGGAAATGCCTCAGAACGCATTTATCATTGGATACCAGTACCATTCCATCAGTCCTGCCTGCAACCGCTCCAAAAACATTTATGAAATTTTCTTTGCTCCGGATTCACCCCAAATCGACACTTTTAACCCGGCATTGGATAACCTTCCTTGTACAAAGGATTCCGTCGATAATTTTATGGCCATACTCACCGCTGCGCAAGCAAATGGCATGATTTCCGGCGTAAATTTTGATGAAGAATCCTGCTATAATGTTACCCCTGCGGCGGTTGCAGAAGCAACGGACATCCAGATTTTCAAATTCAGTGATACCTGCGCCTCATTCGCTCTGATTGATGGGGCAGTGTATGAGATTTGCTTTTCCTTTGGCGGCCTCGGCTTTGTAAATGCCGTTCCGTGGGATTACGATGGCGACGGCAACCTTGATTTGTTAGTTGCGTCCTCTTGGGGATCCGGCATGCACTACGCCGTAGTTACCATATTCAACACCATAACCAAGGAATCAATCCCCGTTTATACTTCGACGAATGATGGCGACTTGATTGTTCAGGAAATACCTTACAACAACACAAAACTATATGCCATATTGGCCACCAAAATCAGAATAAATACACATTTGGCAGATTTGTCCTGTCTTGCCACGAATTTGATTGGCTTCGTTCAGACGGAGAATGGCACCCTTACATTCATTAACAAGGACATCTACGATTTTCCCAATTCCCTAGGCAATCAAACTCCTGATGCCGCCCCCTCTGATGCATTGAGCATTGCCGAAAAGGCTGTCGATGACTTTCTGTGGTACAGGGTAGTAGGTGTCTGCTGTGACTATGAATATGTGCACGCCGATATGTCCCGGTATCTGACCAACGACCAGAAGCAAGAAGGCTATTTCAACATACAGTACAAGCTCACCTGTTGCCACACTGCCGATGAAGTGCGCAATCACATTGACCGGAGTATTGGATTGGAACTTCAAAACCGCGGATATCCGGATGATATACTGTTCAATGACGATGCCGGAAACCTTTATCTTATCGTAACACCCACCGACTATAACGGTTTCCGTCACATCGATGTGCTTTCTGAATCTGACGACACAATCTCCGTCCGTGCGTGTCAGTATGACGATGATAGCTGTTACCTCAGTTTTATATTCTCCCTGAACGCTACTGCATCCGGTTATCGCGTCACTGCCGTAACGCAGGACGACGATTATGAATGTATCCCACAAATCGTCAACCAGGGCCCCACTTACATGGTTCTCAAGTACGGAGCTTTCTCCTATGGTTATCAGCTCTATGACACAAATGGTTCCCTGAAGGTCAACGAGAGCACCGGCTTCCGCTGTCCCACCGTCACACCCCTTTCCACTCATGTGACTGAAATTATGTTGAACTATGGCACCGGTATTACACAGCGCATATTCTGGGATACCCAAACGCTGACCTGCTCCGGACCCTATTACTATGGCATCGCTGTGGGCAACGGCAAAATCGCCTATCTCGATGGAGATTTGGCAGATCGCGTGCTGGTGGTATGCGACATTTTCAATCCCAGTAACGCCCAAACCTTCACCGATTTAGGAATGAACGCAACCGTAATGCCCATTACCGAAGCAGCCTTCTCCGCCGATGGCAGTAAGCTTACCATCAGTTACTACGACAAGGACAGCACAATTGTCACCACCGCCCTAATACTCTGATAAATATAAGACATAACAAATTATCGTTTACCGGCGTACCACCGGAATGCAGAATGCAAAATGATTGTATTTCCTCCAGAAATAAATAAAATCATCGGCGTAGCCGATACCATTCATTCTGCATTATGCATTACAGTGCGAATGCACTGCGCTAAACAATAATTTATAGCTCATTACCAATCTCCGATGCGCTGTCACTTTTGTGGCAGCGCATTTTGCTATTGACAACGCCACTGTTTTCGCGTATAATTGTATACATCGAAACATAAAAGCAAACCACCCTCGAAAGGAGATTACCTATGCTTGAAATTTCCAACAAGACGAACCTGCTAGAGCAGAAGTCTTACAAGTATTCCCTGCAGGACGTGGCTGAGCCCAACCTGCATCGGGATGTCTATTCCTACGGCACCATCCCCAAGGTCGCCTTCAACCACCGCCGTGTGCCTATGGCCATGCCCGAGGAGGTCTGGATCACTGACACCTCCCTGCGCGATGGTCAGCAGTCCGTTGAGCCTTACACCGTCGACCAAATCGTTAAGATTTACAAGCTGCTCAACAAGCTGGGCGGCCCCTACGGCATCATCCGTCAGACTGAATTCTTCATTTACAGCAAGAAGGACCGCGAGGCCATCGAGAAGTGCATGGAGCTGGACTACAAGTTCCCCGAAATCACCAGTTGGATCCGTGCCAGCAAGGAAGACTTCAAGCTGGTCAAGGATTTGGGCATCAAGGAAACCGGTATTCTGGTCAGCTGTTCCGACTACCACATCTTTAAGAAGATGAAGATGAGCCGCAGCCAGTGTCTGGACTACTATCTGGGCACCGTGAAGGATGCCTTCAACGCCGGCGTCATCCCCCGTTGCCATCTGGAGGACATCACCCGTGCCGACTTCTACGGCTTCGTGGTGCCCTTTGTCAACGAGCTGCAGGCGCTGAGCCGTGAGGCCGGCATCCCCGTGAAAATCCGTGCCTGCGACACCATGGGCTACGGCGTTCCCTACACCGAAGCCTCCATGCCCCGTTCCGTTGCCGGACTGATTTACGGCCTGCAGCACTACGCCGATGTTCCCAGCGAATGTCTGGAGTGGCATGGCCACAACGATTTCTACAAGGCCGTTGCCAACGCCTCCACCGCATGGCTGTACGGTGCCTGCGCCGTCAACTGCTCTCTGCTGGGCATCGGCGAGCGTACCGGAAACGTACCGCTGGAGGCCATGGTCTTCGAGTACGCCTCTCTGCGTGGCAGTTTGGACGGCATGGATACCACTGTCATCACCGAGATTGCCGACTTCTTCAAGCACGAAATCGGCTACGAGATTCCGCCCATGACCCCCTATGTGGGCTCCGCCTTCAACGTAACCCGTGCCGGCATCCATGCCGACGGTCTGATGAAGGACGAGGAGATCTACACCATCTTCGATACCAAAAAGATCCTCAACAAGCCCGCCACCGTGCAGATCAGCAAGACCTCCGGCCTTGCCGGCATCGCCTACTGGGTCAACCAGACCTACAACCTGCCCGACGACCAGAAGCTGGATAAGCGTGACCCGCTGGTAGTGGCGCTGAAGGAATGGGTGGATGCTCAGTACGAAAACGAACGTCAAACTGCCATGACCGACAAGGAAATGGAAGAAAAGATCCAGGAGCTGGCTCCCGGCCGCTTCGTGAAAGCATAAGGAGAGGTCAATATGAAAGGATTCAAGAGCACTTCTCTGGCAGATCAGGTATTTGATAAGCTGGAAAACGATATTATCCAAGGCGTTTACCCCAAGGGCGAGATCCTCACCGAGCTGAAGCTGGTGGAGCAGCTGGGCGTCAGCCGCACTCCCATTCGTGACGCCCTGCGCCGTCTGGAGCAGGAGCGGCTCATTGCCGACACCGGCAAGGGCAGTCTGGTTCTGGGCATCACCATGGATGATCTGCTGGATATTATGAACATCCGTGAGCGCATCGAGGGTCTGGCCGCCTACTATGCCGCCCTGAATATCACCCCGGAGGCGGTAGAGGAGCTAACCCACATTACCGACCTGCAGGATTTCTACTATAATAAACACGATGCAGAGCGACTGCGCCATGTGGACGACGAGTTCCACGATGCCATCTGTCGGCTCAGCGGTCGCCATGTGATCAGCGACACCCTGATTCCCCTGCACCGCAAGACCCGCCGCTACCGCCGCATCGCCATGGACGACTGGGAGCGTACCACCCAGACCACCCGTGAGCACTACGAGATTTGTCAGGCGGTCATCGCCGGCGATGCAGAGCTGGCCAAAACTCTTATGAAACAGCATATCATCAACGCAAAAGCACTTTTGATCAAAGGAGAAGACTAACATGGCAATGACCATCGCACAGAAGATTATCAAGGCCCATCTGGTTTCCGGCGACATGACCCCCGGCAGCGAGGTAGCCCTACGCATCGACCAGACCCTGACGCAGGATGCCACCGGCACCATGGCTTATCTGGAGTTTGAAACCATGGGCATCCCCCGTGTCAAAACCGAGATGTCGATTGCCTACGTCGACCACAACACCCTCCAGTGCGGCTTCGAGAACGCCGACGACCACCGCTATCTACAGACCGTGGCCGCCAAGCACGGCGTGTACTTCTCCCGTCCCGGCAACGGCATCTGCCACCAAGTGCATCTGGAGCGCTTCGGCAAACCCGGCAAGACCCTGATTGGCTCCGACAGCCACACCCCCACTGGCGGCGGCATTGGTATGCTGGCCTTCGGTGCCGGCGGCATGGACGTGGCGGTAGCCATGGGCGGCGGCGCTTACTACATCACCATGCCCAAAATGTTCAAGGTGAACCTGACCGGCAAGCTCCGCCCCTACGTCACCGCCAAGGACGTTTCTCTGGAGCTGCTGCGGATTCTGTCCGTTAAGGGCGGCGTAGGTGCCATTGTGGAATGGGGCGGCGAGGGCGTTGCCACTCTAACCGTTCCCGAGCGTGCCACCATCACCAACATGGGTACCGAGCTGGGTGCCACCACCTCCATCTTCCCCTCTGACGAGGTGACCAAGGCATTCCTGAAGGCTCAGGGCCGTGAGCAGGATTATACCCCGCTGGCCAGCGACCCCGATGCGGTCTACGACCGGATCATCGACATCGACCTGTCTACTCTGGAGCCCATGATTGCCTGCCCCCACAGCCCCGACAACGTAGTGCAGGTCAACACCCTGTCCGCAGTGAAAGTGGATCAGGTGTGCATCGGCTCCTGCACCAACTCCTCTCTGAGCGATATGCTGAAGGTAGCCGCCATGCTCAAGGGCAAGACCATAGCCCCCAGCGTCAGCCTGTCCATCTCCCCCGGCTCCCGTCAGGTGCTGAGTATGCTGGCAGATTGTGGCGCACTGGCAGATATTCTGGCCAGCGGTGCCCGTGTTCTGGAGTGCGCCTGCGGCCCCTGCATCGGCATGGGCTTCTCCCCCAGCTCCGGTGGCGTTTCTCTGCGTACCTTCAACCGTAATTTCCTGGGCCGTAGCGGCACCAAGGACGGTCAGGTTTATCTGGTTTCCCCCGAAACTGCCGTGGCTTCCGCTCTCACCGGCTACATCACCGACCCCACCACCACTGTTGGCGAGCTGAATGTGACCATGCCCGAGAGCTTCAAGATTGACGATTCCGCTGTGCTGGCACCTCTGAGCGTTGAGGAAGCAGCCACTGCCGAAGTTCTTCGTGGCCCCAACATCAAGGAGTTCCCCAAGAGCAAGGCATTCTCCGACACGCTGGATGCCAAGCTGGTGCTGAAGGTGGGCGACAACATCACCACCGACCACATCATGCCTGCTGGCGCAAAGATTCTGCCCTACCGCTCCAACATTCCTCACCTGAGCAAATTCTGCTTCGAGGTCTGCGATCCCAGCTTCCCGGAGCGTGCCAAGGCAGCGGGCGACGGCATCATCGTGGGTGGCAGCAACTACGGTCAGGGTTCTTCCCGTGAGCACGCCGCACTGGTGCCCATGTATCTGGGTATCCGTGGCGTCATCGCCAAGAGCTTCGCCCGTATCCACATCGCCAACCTGATCAATTCCGGTATCCTGCCCATGACCTTCGAGAATCCCGAGGATTACGACAAGCTGGATCAGGATGCGGATCTGCAGATCACCGGTATTGTTTCCGGTATGGCGGAGGGCAAGCTGACCGTCACCGACCGCACCAGCGGTAATACATTCAACGTCCTGTGCAGCCTCACCGAGCGGCAGAGAGCAATCCTGCTGGCCGGCGGTCTGCTGAACTACACCAAGGAGGGTGGCCAATAATGGATATCAATCAGGCCTGCGAGGCATTTAAGAAGCTGCTGGAGGAACAGCAGAACCGCATTGCGAATATGGATACCACCAAGACCGATTTCACCACCAAGAAGGTTGTGACCATCGGTGTTGTAGATGGCGACGGCATCGGCCCCATCATCACCCAGCACGCTGCCCGTGTGCTGAAGAAGCTGCTGGCTGACGAAGTCGAAGCCGGCACCATCATCATCAAAGAGATTCAGGGTCTGACCATCGAAAACCGGATGGCTCAGGGCAAGGCCATTCCCGACGACGTGCTGACTGAGATTAAGTCCTGCGATGTAATCTTGAAAGGCCCCACCACCACCCCCCACGGCGGTACGCTGGAAAGCGCCAACGTTGCCATGCGCCGTGAGCTGGATCTGTACGCCAACTGCCGTCCCGTGTCCATTCCCGAGCAGGGCATCGACTGGATGTTCTACCGTGAAAACACCGAGGGCGAGTACGTTCTGGGCTCCAAGGGCGTGGAGTTGCCCGGTATGGCTGTAGACTTCAAAGTGACCACCGATTTGGGCACCCGCCGCATCGCCCGTGCTGCCTTCGAGTACGCCAAGAACAACGGCAAGACCCACGTTTCCATCGTCACCAAGGCCAACATCATGAAGAAGACCGACGGCAAGTTCACCGCCATCGCCCATGAGGTTGCTGCCGACTATCCCGACATCACCGTTGAGGATTACTACATCGACATCATGACCGCCAACCTGATTAAGGAAGGTCTGCGTGAGAAGTTCCAGGTCATTCTGCTGCCCAACCTGTACGGCGACATCATCACCGATGAGGCCGCACAGATTCAGGGCGGTGTCGGTACCGCTGGCAGCGCCAACATCGGCGACAAGTACGCCATGTTTGAGGCTATCCACGGCTCCGCCCCCCGTATGATTGAGCGAGGCATGGGTCACTATGCCAACCCCGACAGCATCCTGAAGGCCGCTGCTCTGCTGCTGCGCCACATCTGCCGTGGCGACAAGGCCCAGCAGTTGGAGGATGCCATGGCCAAGTGCCCCCTGACTGTTAAATCCGATGGCTCCTGCGCCACCTGTCAGGAATATGCTGACGCTGTCATTGATTTGCTGTAATCACAGACCTTCTAGGAGATATCATACGAGGTAGACATGGATAACCAAAAATACACCCCCCTGAAGCTGAAAGCTCAGCTTTGCTTCCCCCTTTACGCCTGTTCCCGGGAAATGATTCGGCTCTACAAGCCCTATCTGAACGAGCTAGATTTGACCTATACCCAGTACATTTCCATGCTGGTGCTCTGGGAAAAGGGCTCCATCACTGTCAAGGAGCTGGGAAGCGTCCTGTATCTGGACTCCGGCACTCTGACTCCCCTGCTGAAAAAGCTGGAGTCCAAGGGGCTTATCAGCCGGAACCGTTCCAAGGACGACGAGCGGAACCTCATTATCAGCATCACTGATGCAGGCTACGCCCTACGGGACCGGGCTCTGCACATCCCCACGGAGATGGCAAAGTGCGTGCTGCTGGATGAGGAGGAAGCCATAACGATGTATCGTCTGCTATATAAAATGCTGTCCTATTCCGACAGAGCCAATCAAGAATAACGAACACCCCATCGGTCATTCAACCGATGGGGTTCGTTTGTTGTGGTATCAATGATTCAGTCTTTTCTGCTCCTGCGCACGCTGGCGGCACAGCTCATCCCAGCTGGTAATCCCGGAAAGAATCTGATCCAGCTCACGCATCACCGCAGGGACTTTGATATTCTGCGGACACATCTTGACGCATCGTCCACAAGACAGGCAATCCCCAGGCCGCTTATTCTCCGGTAGCGCATCCACGCTCAGCCGTCCAATGGTGGTGGGGGCAAACCGCAACTCACCGCACACCTTCATCAGCAGCGGAATATCCAGCCCCACAGGGCACCAATCTACACAGTACCGGCATCCGGTGCAGGGCACTGTATTTTTCATTCCCTCCGCCAGTTCAAGGAGCAAATCCGTTTCTTCGCCCGTCAAAGGCGCTCCACCGGAGAAGGTTTTGATGTTGTCCTCCATCTGCTCCATGTTGGACATACCGCTGAGTACCACCGCCACGTTGGGCAGGTTTTGTAGGAACCGGAAGCCCCAAGATGCCACAGATTCCTCCGGTCGCCGCTCTTTCAGCATCTGCTCCTGCTGCTCCGGCAGCTTCGCCAGCTTTCCGCCTCGCACCGGCTCCATCACCCAGACCGGAATCCCCCGTCTTGTCAGCATTTGATATTTTCTCTTAGCGCTTTGCAGCGTCCAATCCAGATAGTTCAGCTGAATCTGACAGAACTCCATATCCTCCCCGCACTCATCCAGAAAGCGTCGGATGGTTTCCGGCCTGCCATGAGTGGAAAAGCCCAGATGGCGGATTCGTCCAAGCCGTTTTTGCTCTCGAAAATAGTCAATGATTCCCCATTGGGGATCCAGATACACCTCTATGGATTTTTCATACACATTGTGCAGCAGGTAGAAATCAAAATATTCCACGCCGCAGCACCGCAGCTGTTCTTCAAAAATCTCCGCCGGATCATAGCGGTCGCTAATTTGATGCCCCGGATACTTATCCGCCAGATAGTAGCTTTCTCTGGGGTACTTGCTCAGTACCCGTCCCAGCACCACCTCGGACATTCCCCCATGGTAGGGATAGGCAGTGTCAAAATAGTTGACCCCGTTTTTCATAGCGCAGGCCACCATCTGTTCCACCTGCGCCTCATCCACCTGCCCATCTGCTGTTGTGGGCAGACGCATGGCACCAAAGCCTAATTTTGGCAGTTTCTTCCCCTGAAAATCTGCATAAATCATGTTGTTTTCCTACTTCTTAGAATATTTATCGCAAAGCGATTCAATCTGATCCGTAAAGCGTGCCAGCTCCTTGTTGGAAAGGCCACGGCTCCCCTCAATGATTCGCAGCAACCGTTTACCAGCCGCCAGTAGCTTATCAAAGATGGTATTCGCTCTGCGCCGCCCGTCGGACACTTTTGTGATTTTCACAACCACACCTCTGGCGGTGCATTCGCCGGTCAGCAAGTCGTATTCATCGCCGCTGAAGGGCGCTGTGGCCGATACCCCCAGCGTTTCCTCCAAATGGCGGGCGAAGCCGTCGCAGACCTCGTCATCACCATGGTTTACGAACACCTTCTTCGGCTTTTGCCCCATCTGTGCCAGCCAGCCGGTGAGCATATCCCGGTCGGCGTGACCACTGCTGCCCGCCAGCCGGAGAATCCTAGCCTTCACGGTAATCTCCTCGCCAAACAGACGCACCGTGTCCGCGCCTTCCAGCAGCTTCCGGCCCACCGTTCCCTCAGACTGATAGCCAACGAACAGAATCGTGCTGTCCCCACGCCACAGATTGTGCTTCAAATGATGCCGGATTCGTCCCGCTTCGCACATACCCGAAGCAGAGAGGATGACCTTTGGTCTGCGGTCCTCATTTATCAGCTTGGATTGATCCGCCGTTACCGACAGGCACAGCCCTGGGAAATTGATTGGATCGATTCCCTTAGCCAAAAGTGCCAACGTTTCCTGATCGTAGTAATCCGTCAAACCGGCAGAGTAGATGCGAGTTGCCTCCACTGCCAGCGGACTGTCCACATACACCGTGAAATCCTCATGCCCACGGAGCAGCTTCTCCTCCTTGATGATTCGCATCAGGTAAAGCAGCTCCTGCGTTCGACCGATAGCGAAGGACGGAATCACCAGATTACCGCCCCGATCAAAGGTATCCTGCATAATCGACGCTATCTGGCTCACATAGTCCGGCCGCTCTCCATGGAGCCGGTCACCGTATGTAGATTCCACCACCACATAGTCCGCCACCGGCGGCGCCTGCGGATCACGAATCAACGGACGATTCTGGTTGCCTACATCGCCGGAAAACAGAATAGAACGCTTCTCTTCTTCCTGAATCTCAACATAAATGCTGGCAGAGCCCAGCAGATGCCCCGCATCGCTAAACCGGATTGAAATCCCGGGGAAAATTTCAATAGTTTCCCCATAGGGATAGCCCATAAATTGAGAAATAGCCCGCTCCGCATCCGCCATGGTGTACAGCGGCACATAAAAGGGCTGACCGGAACGCTGCGCCTTCCGATTCCGCCACTGGGCCTCGAACTCTTGAATGTGGGCAGAATCACGCAGCATGATGGCGCACAGTCTGCGTGTGGCTTCCGTGGCATAGATTGGCCCTTTGTAGCCCTGAGCCACCAGCGCCGGAATCTTGCCGGAGTGATCCATGTGGGCATGGGTCAGCAGCACCGCATCAATATCCATCGCCGGCACCGGAATCTCACAGTTTTCATAAATATCCGGCCCCTGCTCCAGTCCGCAGTCAATTAGAATGTGCTTCCCACAGGCCTCCAGCAATGTGCACGAGCCTGTGACCTCATGAACCGCACCTAAAAATGTCAGTTTCATATGCATCCCTCCTCATCTTTACTATACCACAAAAAATCCGTTTCGCACAGCTTTTCCAGATATTTTCTACTTTTTCTATCATATTCAGGCTTTCATTTTATGCGACAATGTGTTATAGTTATTATGGATATTTTCGGAAATGAGAAAGCGAGGCGATGACTATGAACCAACTCTCAGGAATTTCCATTGTGCTTCCTTCCCTGAATCCGGATGTCAAGCTCCTGCGAACTATCTCAGGGCTTCTGGAGGAAGGCTTTGAACATATCATTCTGGTAAACGACGGCAGTGGGCCGGAATCTGCGCAATATTTCCAGTCCGCCGCAGCGCTTCCGCAAGTGCAGCTGCTGCGCCACGAAACAAACCTCGGTAAAGGTGCCGCCCTGAAAACCGCTTTTCGCTGGTTTCTTGAGAACCGCCCTGATGCCGCCGGTGTCATCACCGTGGACGGTGACGGGCAGCACACCCCATCCGATACCCGTGCGTGCGCATTGGAAATGCTGTCCACAGGTAAGCTGATTCTAGGCTGCCGTGATTTCAAGGAATCTCTCGTGCCCAAGCGGAGCCGGTTTGGCAACCGCATCACCTGCGGCGTATTCCGCCTGCTGTGCGGCATGAAGCTGTCGGATACCCAGACCGGTCTGCGGGCCATCCCCACCGACGCAGTGCGGCAGTTCGTCACCGTCAAGGGGGAGCGTTTTGAGTACGAAACCAATATGCTGCTGGAAATGAAGGCGCGGAACATTCCCTACGCCGAAGTCAAAATTTCCACGGTCTACATCGAAGAAAACAGCAGCTCCCACTTCCGCGCGGTGCGGGATTCAGTGCGGATCTACCGGCTGATTCTGGCACATTTTATTCGCTATACCCTGTCGAGTATGCTTAGCGCCATCCTCGATACGGGGCTTTTCGCCCTGTTCTGCTGGCTGTTTGCCAGCGACGATTCTATTGCGAAGCAGCTGCTCCCCTTCCTTATCGCCCGAGGCATCTCTTCCCTGTTCAATTTCACCCTGAACAAAAAGCTGGTATTCAACAGCAAGGGCAGCACCGGTAAAGCGCTACTGCGCTACTACGCTTTGGCAGTTCCGGTATTCCTGCTGCAAATCGGCTTAACGCAAGGTGCCTACCATCTTTTGCACATCCGTAGCGGTCAGGTATTCCTGAAAACCCTGATTTACACCATCGTAATGGCCTGTCTGTACCTGATTAGCTTTATGACCCAGCAGCGCTGGGTATTTGCCCGAAGCAAAGAAAAAGAGGAATTAAATCATGAATGAAAAAGAAACAAAAAGCTCCATCGGAACAAAGATAAAGCAGTTCTGGAATCGGATCAAGACTCCCTTTTTCACTGTCCTTAGGCGGACGCTGCTGACCCTTGGTACAGTGGTCGTGCTGGTATTCGTGGGACTGTGTTTGGTTTTGAATCTGCTGTTCAACGGCCCCTCCGAAGCGGCGCGACGGGTGCTGACCTCCTCTCTCCACGAGGCCAGCGCCACCAAATGGGTTCCCGCCCTGTTCATCGGACAGGAGGCGGTGGATAAGATTCTCTACGGTCAGGAGGAGAATGCCGTTCAGCTTCAGGGCATTACCGACACCGCTGAAATCGAGCAGATGAAGGACGCCATTCAGGACGCCATCCAGAATCCCGACAACGACGAGTGGAAGGACTACCCCGACGGCATCCGCATCGAGGAAGTCCATGGCAATACCTACAACGCCTACGTCATGATTATTCGTGACCCCTCCAAGGTGTATCTGGCCACCTCCTCGGATAAATTCTCCAAAAACACCCCCGGCACCCGCATTACCGACCAAATCGAAACCGAGGGTGCCATCGCCGCCATCAACGCCGGTGCCTTTTTCGACAACGGCACCTCCGACAAATCCGTAGGCAGTGTTCCGGAGGGACTGGTCATCTCCGACGGCGAGGTGGTCTGGAGCACCGGTAAAGCACCGGAAGAGGGCTTTGTGGGCTTCAACGAGGACAATGTGCTGATTGTTGCCGCCTCTATGACCGCCGAGAAGGCCAAGGAATTGAAGATTCGGGACGGCTGCTGCTTCGGCCCTGTCCTCGTGATGAACGGCCAAATCAACGAAGCCGAATATAACGCCAACTCCGGCTACAATCCCCGCACCGCCATCGGTCAGCGGGCAGACGGCGCTGTGATTTTCGTGTGCATCGACGGCCGTCAGACCAGCTCTCTGGGCGGCACCTATGGCGATATCATCGACATCATGGTAGAATACGGCGCTGTGAACGCCTGCAATCTGGACGGTGGCTCCTCCACCGTCATGCTCTACCGTGACCGCTACGGCCGCTACGGCGATGCCGGCAAGGTTCAAATGATCAACAACTACTCCCTGCTTCAGGAGAAGCCCAGACGGATGCCCACCTTCTTCATGGTGGCACCCGGAGAGGAGGGCTAAGAATGTACCAAGGCAAATTCGTCAATAAAGACGCAACTCCCCGCAAAAAGCACCCCACCGTAGATCAGGCGCAGCTGCTGGCGCAGGGGGACGATGCCGACAAGAAAGCAAAACCCAAACATTCCAAGGTCGGCACCATCATCTTTTACAGCTTCTACGGTCTTCTGATTCTGTCCTTCATCGTGGGTATGATTATCCTGATGAATTGGCTGCAGAGCTGGCTGGTGGAATTTGAGGCATCCCAACCGGATCAGCGCTCCCAGAGCATTTTCCAAGCGCACTTTGCCTCCCCCGATTGGGTTAAGCTGTATGGCATGGCCGATAGTTGCGAAGGACGCACCTTTGATTCCGCCGAGGAATACGCCGCCTTCATGGCAGAGCATACCGCCGGCGCTGAAATCACCATGATCAAAACCTCTGCCGGCACCAGTGGCGGCAAGAAATACATCGCCCGTGCCATCCTCAGCAATGGCAGCTATCTGGACTTCGCCACCTTCACCCTCATGGATCGCAAGGCCGAAGGCGCAGTGATTTCCGACTGGCAAATCAGTGAAATCGCCCTGTATGTGCTGGTGAAGGAGGTTGCGCCGAAGCCCGAGGCCCCCTCTTACAGCTACACCTTCCTGATTCAAACCGGAAACACTGTGTACGTGGACGGCACGCCGCTGGATGACAGTCATATCATCCGCACCGTCACCACCAAGGCTGAGGAGTATCTGCCTGAGGGTGTCCACGGATACCAGACAACGCTTCTTCAAATCGACGGTCTGACTGCCGAGCCTGCAGTTGTCCTCAAGGATGCCAACGGCGCTGAAATCCCCATGACCTACGATGCATCCACCGGAACCTATACGCAGGATTTGACCCTCGCCGCTGCCGGTGACACGGAAACCTCCGCCGCCCTGAACGCTGCCACCGTCTATTGCAAATATATGATCCGTGCCAGTGCCGCCGGAGAATTGAAGAGCTGCTTTGACACCGGCTCTGAAATCTACAAGACCATCACCCGCACGGACTCCTGGATGCAGGGCTATAAGAGCTACGCCTTCGACGAAAACCAGACCGTTGCGAACTACTATCGCTACACCGACTCTCTCTTCTCCGCCAAAGTGTCCATGGTGCTGAACGTGACCCGAAAGGACGGCAGCATCAAGGTTTATGATTTGGACACCACCTTCTTCCTGGAGCTGCAGGACGGCAAATGGAAGGTCATTGACATGACCAACGTGGATGTGCAGGAGCAGAGCGTCACCGTCCGGATAACCTACCTGCAAACCGACGGCACCCTGATCCACACCGAGCTGCTGGATGCCGCCAGCAAATCCCTAGCCACCCCCGCCGTCACCGCTTCTGAGGGACAGACCTTCCGCGGCTGGGCCACTAAGTCCATCGGTGCGGAAGGCGAGAACGTTTACACTGTTATCTACCAGCCGGACGATAGTGGCACTGTGCGTCTGCCCAGCGATAAACTGCTGGAACCCACGATTCTATATGCCATTTTCACCGCACCGGAGGGCTGAGATGGACATTCTAAGCTATCTGGCAGAGCATTTTGACCTGCCGATTCTGAACTGGATCGCCCAGCATCTGTGGTGTCCCCTGCTGGACACCCTGATGCCCGCCATCACCGTGCTGGGCGATGCCGGCATCTTCTGGATTGCCTTAGCCGTTGTGTTTCTGTTCATCCCCAAGCTCCGGAAAGTAGGTCTGGGAATGGGTGCAGCGCTGCTGATTGGACTGCTGGTGTGCAACATCACATTGAAGCCGCTGGTGGCCCGCATCCGCCCCTATGATTATATGGCGCAGGAATACGGTGTGCAAATCAAGCTTTTGATTGAAGCCCAGCACGACTTCTCCTTCCCCTCCGGTCACACCATTGCCTCCTTTGAGGCAGCCACTGTGCTAATGATTCACAATAAGAAATTGGGGATTCCGGCACTGATTCTGGCGTTGATTATCGCCTTTTCCCGCCTGTATCTTTACGTCCACTACCCCACCGACGTAATCACCTCCGTGATTCTGGGCATAGGCTTCGGCTTCCTCGGAAACTGTCTGGTGCAGAAGGGCTTCGCCCTCTACGAAAAGAAAAAAGCATAGCATTAGGGCTGCAGCGATTGCTGCAGCCCTTGCCTTATTCTTCGTCCATAATGGGTCTGCCTTCGCTGTCAAGAGCAAAGTCAAACCGCTTGCTGTATTTATTGATTTTCTCGATGATGCGCTGGAACTCTTCTTCCACCGCCAGTGTCGGCCGGTAATCGTTGCGGCTGCTGACGCTGGACAGATAGCAAGGAATCAGCTTCGCATCCACCTTGTCGGTCAGCACGCCGTCCACCACCGTGAATGTCTGCTGGAAGATGGCGCTGTCCTTGTCCGCCGGATTCTTGCTACCGCCGTAGCAGAAATTACCCAGACTATAACAAATAAACTTGCCCTTGTATTCCTGCACCGCCTGCAGCACGTGGGAATGATGACCGAAAATGAAATCGTAGCCCATATCGATTGCCCGAGGGCCCAAATCTCGCTGGTAGCTATTGGTGGAAGTGGCCTTGTCGTCGCCCCAGTGAATAGAAGCCACCACGATGGCACACCCCTGCTCCCGCAGGTAATCGTGTCCCTCTCGCAGCCACTTTTCCACCTTGGAGCCTTGCAGCGCATTGACAGAAACGATGCCGACCCGAACGCCCTTCACCTCATAAATGGCGTAGTTGTCATCGTAGCAGTAGGTAACGCCGGCCTCCTCCATAACCTTCACCGTTTCATCGCTGCCGGACTGGCCGTAATCCAGACGATGGTTGTTGGCGAAGCCCGCCACCTCGATGGAGGACTCGGTCATAATGTTCACATACTCGGGTCTGCCCTTGTGATTCCATGTCTTAGTCTGGATATCGTTGGAGGTGGTCAGCGGGCCTTCCAGATTGATCACCGTGATGTCATCATTTTCAAAAATGTCGATTACATTGGCGAAGAAGTAATCCACGCCGTAGTTATCGTAACATTCATCGAAGGAGTTACTGTATGCAGCCTTGTGATTGCGGCCGAAGGTGCAGTCGCCCACAAAGGTCATGGTAATCTGAACCTCTCCCTCCACCGGCTCCAGAGGAGGCAACGAATCCGGCTCCGGCTTGGTTACCGGCGGCTTGGTTGCAGGAGGCTCGTCAACGGGGGGCTTGGTTTCAGGCGGTTCTGTCGCCGGAGGTTCCGTTGTCGGAGGCTCGGTTGCAGGCGGTTCCGTCACAGGGGGCTCAGTAACCGGCGGCTCAGTAACCGGCGGCTCCGTCACAGGAGGTTCCGTCACCGATGGTTCGGTAACTGTGGGTTCGGTGACAGGGTCTGTCGCTGTGGTTTTCGGTGCCGTCGTAGTCGTGGACGTGGTATTCTCCGTCGTGCTTTCTGACGCACAAGCCGCCAAAGAAAGCACCAGCAAAGCAGCCAGCACGCAGGCAATGATTCCCTTCATCTCATCATCTCCATTTTCAGATTACCCTCATACTACCACATTTCTTTTGAAAATACAACAAAATCAAGCAAATTATTTATCCGGAAATTCCCATAAAAACATCCAGCTGTTCCAGCAATGCTTCGTCCATCTGGTAATCGAAGCTGTCTGCACAGCAACACAGCCACTCCCCCGGTATAGATTCCGGCCGCTGTCCGGTCACATATTTCGTAAAGGTATCAAAATCCTCAAAGCCGCCGCAGGCATGAACCGGATGCCGGTTTTCATTGTACAGTCGCTTCAAGAATCTCTGATGAAGGATTTCCAAATCCCCTTGCATCACCAATGTCAGCACCTGATAGCCATGCTCTGCGGCAATCTCGTGCAGCAATTCCAATTCATGCAGACGGAAATTGGATTCTAGAATCAAGTCCTTGTCCAACTTGCAAAACTCAGAAAAAATCATCCGCATCAGCGCCGCCGATGCCACCGACAGCCGCAGATTTTCCTCCCGATTGGAAAAGCCTATGGTGTCCCCCAGAATCTCCTTAAAGGTGTCCTTGTAAAACACATTCATCCCATACCGCCGGGACAGCATCCCCGCAAAGGTGGACTTCCCCGTGGCCAAATCGCCCATAATCAGTAATAACTTGCCCATATTTCCTCCGCTTTGCGAATTCGCCCCACAGCTGCACTGTGGGGCGAAAACTATTAAATCTGTTCCACCTTGATGGTGTTGGTGTTGCCAGACTTGCCGTTGATGGGTCCGCCGGTCAGCACCACATTGTCGCCCCGTTTCACGGGCAGATACCGTCTGGCACTGTTCATGGCGTAGTAGAACATCACGTCCATGGTGGGGAACTCGTCGGTCAGCACCGGCGTCACGCCCCAGCTCAGACCCAGCTTCCGCCACACCTTGGGAATGGTGGTCATGCCGATGATGTCCACAGGGCTGCGGAACCGGCTGACCATCATGGCGGTCTTGCCGGACACGGAACAAACCACAATGCCCTTTGCGTTCACATCGATGGCCATGGCGCAGGTGGCGTGGGAAATAGCGTCCAGATTGCTGTTAATCGTAAACTCGGAAGTCAGGAACCGCTCACGGTAGCTGGTGTGCTGCTCGGTGTACTCCGCAATCTGGGCCATGTTCCGCACAGCCTCCACCGGATACTTACCGGCAGCGGATTCGCCGGAGAGCATAATAGCAGAGCTGCCGTCGTAAACCGCATTAGCCACGTCAGAAATCTCCGCACGGGTGGGACGGGGGTTGTAGATCATGGACTCCAGCATCTCGGTGGCAGTAATAACACGCTTACCCAGCATGCGGCACTTGTTAATCAGCAGCTTCTGAATAGCGGGCACTTCCACAAAGGGAATCTCCACGCCCAAATCGCCACGGGCAATCATAATGCCCTCGCAGACCTCGCAGATTTCCTCCACATTGTCCACGCCGGAACGGTTCTCAATCTTGGCAATGATGTCGATTTCCCGACCGCCGTGTGCATTCAGGAAGTCACGCAGCTCCACCACGTCCTCCTTGGTGGAAACGAAAGAAGCGGCCACGAAGTCCACATCATTGTCGATGCCGAACAGCAAATCCGCCTTATCCTGATCCGACAGGAATGGGCCGGGCATGACCTTATTGGGGAAGCTCATGCTCTTGCGGTTGCTCAGGGTGCCGCCAACCACAACCGTGCAGATGGCATCGTTTCCCTTCAACTCCTTGACCTCAAAAATCACCAGACCGTTGCAGACCAGAATCCGGTCACCAACTGCCAGATTCTTAATCAAATCCTTGTAGTTGACGGACACACGGCTCTGATCACCCTCCACATCCTCCGTGGTAAAGGTGAAGGTTGCGCCGGCTTCCACCTCGACACTACCACTGCCGAAAGTGCCGATACGATACTCCGGACCCTTGGTGTCCAGCATGATGGCGATGGGCAGATCCAGCTTCTCCCGCACGGACTTAATCAGCTCGATTTTCTTCTTATGCTCCTCATGAGTGCCGTGGGAAAAATTCAAGCGGGCAACGTTCATGCCGGCCTTGCACATCTCGGTCAGAATCTGCTCGTTCTCACTGGCAGGGCCAATGGTGCAAATAACTTTTGTCTTTCTCATTTTCTCTCCCTCTTTCGAGTTTTTTCCTATTTTACCATAAGGAACGCCCCTCGTCAATCAGACCAGCGATATTTTATTGTTTCGCAGCCAGCAATCTACCTGCAAAAGATACGCCAGCGTCTGAGGCAGCGTCATCAGCTGACCATACCAAGGCCACGCCGGTTCACTGTCCAGCAGCCGGCGTACCTGCTGCCGACCAAATACCTGAAACACCGGCCCATCCTCCTCCAGCATCCGCTCCACCTTGCCTCGCACCATCGCAAGATACGCCGGATGATGGGTCTTGGGGTAAGGGCTCTTCTTTCGGTACAGCACCTGCTCCGGCAACAGCCCCTCCATGGCCTTGCGCAGCAGCCCCTTCTCCCTGCCCTGCCAGTCCTTGAACTCCCACGGCACCCCATACAAATACTCCGCAATCCGGTAATCGCAGAAGGGCACCCGCACCTCCAGACTGTTGTACATACTCATCCGGTCCTTCCGATCCAGCAGCGTCTGCATGAACCACCGGAAATTCAAATTCACCATCTGTTTCATTCTCGTTTCCAGAGGCGATGTTTCTGGAAGAATATCGCACTGGGCCAGCGTCGCCTGGTACTGATCTCGAACCATCTCTTCCGCATCCACCCCACGCCATTGGGGATGCAACAGCTGTGACCGCAGCGCCGTATTTTGCGCCCATGGGAATCCATCCCCGTCCCGCACCGCCGGATCCCGGAACCAGGGATACCCGCCAAAGATCTCGTCGGCACACTCGCCGGACAGGGCAACCTTCACATTCTGACGAATCTCCTCGCAAAAGGCCAGCAGAGAAAAATCCACGTCCGCCATCCCCGGTAAATCTCTGGCATCGGTGGCGGCCTCCAGCCGCTCCAGCAACGTATCCGGCGTCAGCACCGTCCAGTGGTGGTTGGTACCAATGGTGGATGCCATCAGCCGAATGTATTGCCCATCTGCATTTGGCTGGAACTTTCCCGCAACAAAATACCGGTCATTGTCCTGATAATCCACGGAAAATGTATCTAACCCCGGCTTTTCTTTGCCACAAACGGCGCAAATAATGCTGCTGTCCAGCCCGCCGGAAAGAAAGCATCCAATGGGCACATCGGACACCATCTGCCGCCGAATGGCATCAATGACCAGCCAGCGCACCCGTTCCGCCGTGGTGTCGAAATCTTCCGTGTGTTCCCTATCTGTCAGCTTCCAGTAGCACTCCTGCTGCAATTTGCCGCCCTGATAGATGGCTCTGCACCCCGGTTCCAGCTCCATCATCCCCCGCAGCACACCGGAACCGGGTATTCGCCCCGGGCCCAGCATCACAAGCTGCGTTACCCCCTCCCCATCCAGCTCCGCCGAAACGGTGGGGTATCGCAGAATGGTTTTCATCTCCGATGCAAACAGCAGACCTCCCTCATGGAGCTTGTAAAACAGCGGCTTGACCCCAATCCGATCTCTGGCCAAAAACAGCCGCCTGCGCCGCTCCTCCCACACCGCCATGGCAAAAATCCCATTGAACCGTTCCACGCATTTCTCGCCCCAGCGAGCATATGCATGAAGCACCACCTCCGTATCCGAGTGCCCAAGGAAATGGTGCCCCCACCGCTCCAGCTCCTGCCGCAGCTCGTCTGTATTATAAAGCTCCCCATTGTAGACCAGAACATACCGCTCCGTCCCCCACAGCAACGCCATGGGTTGACTGCCTCCGTCGGGATCGATGATGGCCAGTCTGGAATGGAGCAGCGCGCAGTCCTCGCTGCGGTACCGACCGCGGGCATCCGGTCCCCGACGCTTCATGGTTTGCAGCATCTTATCGAGAGTTCGCTCATCCACCGGCAGACCCAAAATTCCGGCAATCGCACACATCAGCATCATCCCTTTCTACCATTTACAATATGCGCACCGCGGCATATTGTGAACCAGAGGTGGCAATACTGAAATCGGGTGAAGAAATATGAATGATGAAAAAATGATATCCTCAATCGTAAAAACCGTTCAAATGGGGCAGTTTGGGATTCGGTGTGTGCAGGAAAAGGCCACGGATCCTCAGCTGAAACTGGCTCTGCGTGACCAATTGAAGCAGTATGACACCTTTGAAGAAAAGGCCTACAACCTTGCCCAGCAAAAGGGGTGGAACATCACGCCCCTTGACCCGTCCATCCAGCGGATGTCCGCCATGATGACCCGTATGCGTTTGATAGGCGGCCATGCAAATTCCAAGATTGCGGAAATGCTGGTGCAGGGCAACACCAAGGGCATGATCAAAAGCACACGAGATCTGCACCGCTCCGGCGACTGCGACCCCCAGCTCAACGCACTGGCCCATAATCTCATCGATTCGGAGCGAAGTAATATCCGCCAAGCCAGCCAGTTTCTGTAAAACAGAAACTGGTGCAACAAATAACGCTCCAAAACATCAGTTCCGGAGCGTTATATATTGTTTATTCTTCTTTTTCTTCCCACTCTATCAGTTCACCGCAGTTTGTGCAGTAGCCTGCATTGGAGCGATGCGGACGCGGCAGAAGGCCAAATTTCTTGCATGCTGGGCAATAAGTGTCCAGGGCAATAAATAGTCCTGCGACCACTATGGTGGCAAATACAATCGTCCATGCCGCAACTCCCGAGCAATAATACGCCGCAACAACGAACAGTATCGGAATAAAAGGATAAAATATCAATCGCATTAGATAAGTTGTCCGATTTTTCATAATAAGTCCCCCTACACTTGTAATCACCCAACTACAACCTTTTAGCCTATGTACTCGTTGTATCCATCCGTGAATTGCGCATTGTAATTATCATAATAAGCCTTAGGAGGATCATAGGTTTCCTCTCGACTTGCAGTGTCGATGGCGCAGGGTTCAGGCAAACTAGAAATATAGTATCCATCATAACCAACGTTACGGCATGCAGTCGTAAGCCATACAGAACTGGCATCTCTCTTTACATACCGCTCCCATTGACCAACAACATTATGCGTACCAATCTCTGTACCTGAGGGAACCGTAACCCCATGATAAATCGTAAAAAGCGACAATGGTATGGATATAATGAGAGGCGCAAAAATTCCAACGATAATACTAGCTACCGATAGCGCAACATTAGTAACCCAATGTTGTTTTTCGCTAATCATGAAATAAAAATCTTCATGTATATGAAAATTCAGTCCATTAATGTTCTTGGTGGCAATAATCTTCCCTGTGTATTCCGATGTTCCAAAAATATCAATTAATAATTCACGAAATTCTCGGTCGATGGCAGAACTAGCATAAGCAGACGTATTATTTGGCACAACCGGGGTAATCGACGAAGAGAGATCTACAACATTCCATTCGTCAGAATTGGAGATACAATCCGCAATTAGCCCACTCCAAAATGCAGTATCATTTACACACAAATCGTCAGACGAAACAGAAAAATAGTATTCCATAACGTAATCAGAGTTATCAAGCCAGACTATAGAAAAACAGCCCGCTCCGGAGGAAGTATTAATAACAATGCAATAGCGATAACTAGTACCATTGTAGTAGCAACACGCAAAATTGCCTTCATAAGAAATATCACCAACAGCCAAGTCGTTACCGCTATCATTTACGGTAGCAAAAGCTTTTTGAGGTAATATACTAAAAACTAAGCAAAAACAGAGGATAATCGAAGCAATTCGCATTTTACACATAGCAATCTCCTTTCCATAGTACAAACACACTACCAACGACACACATATAGCCTATCGGAATCACCTCCGTCTTTTTATATTATTATACTATCATTTCCTGTTAATGTCAATATGTTCCGAAACAAATATTCGATAATTAATTCACTAGACATCATGTTTCTCCTTTTGCTCCCAACTCACATTGCATCGCTCCGCAACCCCTGTACACCTCCACATAATTACTCCTATCTATACATAGCCTGTAAAACTCAGTATGGGTGTTGCGCTTGGCAACACCCACATCCTCTACCACGGAAACTGTTTCATATCCAAGTCCTCATAAGGGTACACTCGCTTCCAGCCCTCCGTCGTTTTTTGAATACTGCACCGATGCTCCGACAGCAGCCGCACGATATCGTACACATCTATCCAAATCTCCGAATTGCACTCCTTCTGGCTCTCGTCAAACACCAGCTGCATTCCAAAATGGAGATGGACGGTTTCGATGTTGTTGACGTTCTCCTTGTCAGAATAGCCGGTGCGCCCCATGAAACCAATCAGGTCACCGGCTTGTACCATATCCCCCACCTCCAGCCCCTCGGCGAAGGGGTGGTCCTTTTGCAGGTGGGCATAGTAATAGTAGCGCTTGGAGTCGAAGGAACGAATACCCACCCGCCAGCCGCCGTACCGGTTCCAGCCCATGGCCTCCACCACGCCGCCTTCCACTGCCACGATGGGCGTACCCAGACTGCCCATCAGGTCGTTGCCCAGATGCCGTCTGGCAAAGCCGAAGCTTCGACTGACACCGAAATCCGCACAATGGCTGTAACCGTAGCCAGCCGCCACCGGCGAAAATGCTTTCAGTCCGTAGGTGGATTTCCATTGTCCGTCCACCTCTATGGCATAGCTGCCCAGCAGACCACCCAGCACAGCCGTATATGCCTCATGGTAATAGTCAAAATGCTTCAGTTCCGTAGGGTCCAAATCCTTTTTCAGGTCCGCCACTGCCTGCTTCACCGACACAAGACCGCATCTTCCGCCCGTCCGACAAGCCGCCAACGCCAGCGCATCAATCCACGGAATATGCTTCTCCTGTTCAAAGGTTGCGATATCCTGCTCCATGGCGTATTTCAGGGACTCGTATGGAACATCAAAATCCACCCACTTTATTGTTTCCGCCCGCACCGGCACCGCCAGCGCCATGGCAAGCAGTAGGCATAAAAATATCCGCCGCTTCATCTCCCTCACCTCGAAGTTAGGGTATGAAGCAGCGGATTTTTCATGCAATCCAATTATTTCAGGTCGTGACGAATCCCCTCGGCAATGCGGTACACATCCTCCATGGTGCTGATGGCAGAAATCTGCGCTTTGTAGTAGCTGCTGTGGGCAACGCCCCGTAAGTACCACGCAAAATGCTTTCTGGCCTCCAGACAGGCGATGTGCTCGCCCTTGTCCTCACGGGCCAGCTCAAACTGCCGCACTGCCACATCCACCCGTTTTGCCAGCGGCGGACGCCGGGGAATCTCCCGCCCCTCCAGTGCAGCTCTGGCCTCCGCAAAAATCCACGGATCGCCGAAGGTAGCTCTGCCAATCATGATGCCGTCAGCACCGGTGCGTTTCAGACATTTCACCGCCGTTTCGCCGCTGACGATGTCGCCGTTGGCAATAACGGGAATCGACAGCTGCTGTTTGACCTTTGTAATCATGTCCCAGTCCGCCACGCCGGAGTACAGCATCCCACGTGTGCGCCCATGGACAGTGACCAGGGCTGCGCCGTTGTCCTCCATCCGCTTGGTGAACTCCAGTACGTTAATGCTGCCCTTGTCCCAGCCAAGGCGGCACTTCACCGTCACTGGCACGTCCACCGCCTTCACCACAGCCGCTACAATATCTCCCGCCAGCTCCGGTGTGCGCATCAGACCGCAGCCATCGCCAGAGTTGGCGATTTTCGGCATAGGACAGCCCATGTTGATGTCAATAAAGTCGCAGCCGGAGATTTCCAGAGCCAACTGCGCCCCCTGCGCCATGATTTGAGGGTCGTTGCCGAAAATCTGTGCACCGCAGACGCTGCCCTGATTTTTCTTTAGCAACGCCGCGCTTTTTTTGTCCTTGTATACCAGTGCACGACTGGAAACCATCTCCGTCACGGTCAGATTGGCTCCCAGCTCCGCACAAATCGTCCGAAAGGCCCAGTCCGTGACTCCCGCCATGGGCCCCAACGCCACCGGATTTTCTATCTCAATGTTCCCTATCCGCATGAATGTTCTCTCTTTCTTCTGATGGGGTGAATTATCGTTTAGCGCATTAAGCGCTGCAGGCGCTATACCTTCCCCCGAGGGGAAGGTGGGCCGCCTTTAGGCGGCTCGGAAGGGGAATGGCGAAATCCGAAAGCTAGTAATAGGCCTGATACAGGGAGGAAAACATAACTTTTCCGCCCGCATTCCACATCCGATTAGTCATGGTATAATCTCCACTGGAGATTATACACAATTCAAATCCGCTGCGCGGAGCACCACCCCCTTCGGGG
>SVME01000089.1 GCA_015067605.1 Oscillospiraceae bacterium | reverse complement strand
CCTGGTACGGCGGCGAGATGAAGAAGGGTATGTTCTCCATGATGAACTACTACCTGCCCCTGAACGGCATGGCTTCCATGCACTGCTCCTCCAACACCGACATGAACGGTGAGAACACCGCTCTGTTCTTTGGTCTGTCCGGCACCGGCAAGACCACCCTGTCCACCGATCCCAAGCGTCTGCTGATCGGCGACGACGAGCACGGCTGGGACGACAACGGCGTGTTCAACTTTGAGGGCGGCTGCTACGCTAAGGTCATCAACCTGGATCCCGAGTCCGAGCCCGACATCTTCAACGCCATCAAGCGCAACGCTCTGCTGGAGAACGTCACTGTGGACGCCAACGGCAAGTGCGACTTCGCTGACGGTTCCGTCACCGAGAACACCCGTGTGTCCTACCCCATCAACCACATCGAGAAGATCGTTCGTCCCAAGTCCTGCGGCCCCGATGCCCAGAACGTTATCTTCCTGTCTGCTGATGCTTTCGGCGTTCTGCCTCCTGTGTCCATCCTGACCCCCGAGCAGACCCAGTACTACTTCCTGTCCGGTTTCACCTCCAAGCTGGCCGGCACCGAGCGTGGCATCACCGAGCCCACTCCCACCTTCTCCGCTTGCTTCGGCGCTGCTTTCCTGGAGCTGCACCCCACCAAGTACGGCGAGGAGCTGGTCAAGAAGATGCAGAAGTCCGGCGCTAAGGCTTATCTGGTCAACACCGGCTGGAACGGCACCGGCAAGCGTATCTCCATTAAGGATACCCGCGGCATCATCGACGCCATTCTGGATGGCTCCATCCTGAAGGCCGAGACTAAGACCATCCCCTACTTCGGCTTCGAAGTTCCCACCGCTCTGCCCGGCGTTGACACCAACATTCTGGATCCCAGAAACACCTACGCCGACCCCGCCATCTGGGAGGAGAAGGCTAAGGATCTGTCCGCTCGCTTCATCAAGAACTTCGCTAAGTACACCGGCAATGACGAGGGCAAGGCTCTGGTCGCCGCTGGTCCTCAGCTGTAATTTCATAAGCGATCCCCTCCGGTTTCCGCCGGAGGGGACTTTTTGCATCCCCCCACTGCTGCCATAAATTATCGTTTAGCGGAGCAAGCGCCGCAGGCGCTATACCTTCCCCCGGGGGGAAGGTGGCCGAGCGCAAGCGAGGTCGGAAGGGGATGGCGATACCTGAAATGCAATATCAGGTCTGAAAAGATACAAAAACTATTATGTTTCTGCCCGTATTCCCCTTCTGTCACCGCCAAAGGCGGTGACAGCTTCCCCTCGGGGGAAGCCATGCGGCTTCGCCGCTAGTGCGCTAAACGATAATTTAGGAACATTACGGCGATGGGATGAAAAAGGCGGATATTCACAAAATGTTCACAAATATACCTTATAATATTCGACAAGAATTTTACAATGCGGAAGAAGGCGTATTTTTTGAAAGCGTACAGAGCCGGAATCGATATTGGATCTACTACCGTCAAGCTGGTGATTCTGGATGGACAGGAAAACATCATATTTGGCGCATACCGCCGCCATCAGGCTCACACCCAGCAGACGCTGGCACAGCTTTTGGCGGAGGCCAAGGCGCAGTTGGGGTCGTTCTCCCTGAAGGCCGCCATCACCGGCTCCGGCTCGATCAATCTGGGCAAGGCGCTGGGTATCGGCTTCGTGCAGGAGGTGGTGGCGGTGGCCACAGCACTGCAAAAGGTGGCGCCTCAGACCGACGTTGCCATTGAGCTGGGCGGTGAGGATGCCAAAATCATCTACTTCACCGGCGGACTGGAGGAGCGAATGAACGGCGTGTGCGCCGGCGGCACCGGCTCTTTCATCGACCAGATGGCATCCCTTTTGCAGACCGATGCCACGGGCTTGAACGCCGAAGCCGCAAGCTACAAGCAGATTTACCCCATCGCCGCTCGCTGCGGCGTATTCGCCAAGACGGACATCCAGCCCCTGATCAACGAGGGTGCCACCAAGGCAGATTTGGCCGCGTCGATTTTTCAGGCGGTGGTGAACCAGACCATTTCCGGCCTTGCCTGCGGCAAGCCCATTCGAGGCTGCGTGGCATTTCTGGGTGGCCCGCTCCACTTCCTGCCGGAACTGAAGAAGGCCTTTATCCGCACCCTGAAGCTCACCGATGAAACCACCGTGGATCCGGAGAACTCCCACCTGTTTGCCGCCATGGGTGCGGCGCTGGAGTGCGGTGACACGGAATCCATCGCCGTGGACACCCTGATGGAGCGTCTGGAAAAGGGCGTAAAAATTGATTTTGAAATGCCCAGATTGCCTGCTTTGTTTGAAAATCAGGTAGAATTTGATACTTTCCGGAAAAGACACGAAAAGGCCGTGGTTCCCAGAGCCGACCTTGCTACATACGCTGGTGACTGCTTCCTTGGCATCGATGCCGGCTCCACCACCACCAAAATGGCGCTGATCGGCAGCGATGGTCAGCTGCTCCACGCCTTCTACGCCAACAATCAGGGCAACCCCATCAAAACCGCCATGGCGGCCATCGAGCAGTTGCGTCTGGCCATGCCCGCCGGGGCGAAAATCGTCCGTTCCTGCTCCACCGGCTACGGCGAAGCCCTGCTGAAATCCGCCTTCTCGCTGGACGAGGGGGAAGTGGAAACCATCGCCCACTGCACCGCCGCCGCCTTCTTCGACAAGGATGTGGACTGTGTGCTGGACATCGGCGGTCAGGACATGAAATGCATCAAGCTGCGCAATGGCTGCGTGGATAACGTACTTCTGAACGAGGCCTGTTCCTCCGGCTGCGGCTCCTTCATTGAAAACTTTGCCAATTCTCTGGGCTTCACCGCCGAAGCCTTCGCAAAAGAAGCCCTGTTCGCCCAAAATCCCGTGGATTTGGGCACCCGTTGTACGGTGTTCATGAACTCCAACGTCAAGCAGGCCCAAAAGGAGGGTGCGCAGGTCAGCGACATCTCCGCCGGCCTTGCCTACTCCGTAATCAAAAACGCCCTCTATAAAGTCATCAAGCTGGCGGACGCATCGGAGCTGGGTCGCCACATTGTGGTGCAGGGTGGCACCTTCTACAATCAAGCGGTGCTGCGGGCTTTTGAGCGAATCGCCGGCGTGGAGGCCACCTGTCCGGACATTTCCGGCATCATGGGCGCTTTCGGAGCGGCACTGATTGCCCGGGAGCGGTACACCGGTCAGGCCACCACCATGCTGCCGCTGGAGAAAATCGGTCAGCTGACCTATACCACCAAGACCACCCACTGCGGCGGTTGCTCCAACAACTGTATGCTGACCATCAATAAATTCCCCAACGGCCGCCACATCACCGGCAACCGGTGCGAAAAGGGCATCGGCGGCAGCGGCAGCGGCAAAAAGGGCGAAAATCTGGTGGAATTTAAGCGCAAACGGCTCTTTGAAAGCTACGCAACCCTCTCCAAGGATGCGCCCATGGGCATCATCGGCATCCCGAGAGTGCTGAATATGTACGAAAACTGGCCCTTCTGGGCAACATTTTTCAAGGAATTGGGCTTCCGTGCGGAGCTGTCCCCCTTCTCTGACCGGAAGCTCTACGAACGAGGCATGGAGTCCATCCCCTCGGAATCTGAGTGCTATCCCGCCAAGCTGGCCCACGGCCACGTCCAGTGGCTGATCGATCAGGGCATCAAGACCATTTTCCACCCCTGCGTGTTCTATGAGCGGCAGGAGTCGGATCAGGCGCAAAACCATTTCAACTGCCCCATCGTGGTATCCTACGCCGAAAACCTGAAAAATAATGTGGAGGCGGTCACCGACGGGGATGTGCGTTACATCCGTCCCTTCATCGCCTTCACCGACGAGAAAACCGCCGCCGACCGGCTGGTGCGGCTGTGCGCCGAGGAATGGAACATCCCCGAGGAGAAAGTCCGTGCCGCCGTGAAGGAAGCCTGGGCGGAGCAGCTGCGAGCCAAGGAGGATATCCGTGCCAGAGGCGCTCAGCTGCTGCGGCAGATGGAGGAGAATCAGGAGGTGGGCATCGTCCTTGCGGGAAGACCCTACCACATCGATCCGGAAATCAACCACGGTATTCCGGAGCTGATTGCCTCTTACGGCCTGCACGTTTTCACCGAGGACAGCCTGCCTATGGTGGAGAGTCACCAGACGCTGCGGGTGCTGGATCAGTGGGTGTACCACTCCCGCCTGTACAACGCCGCCCGATTCGTCAGCAGACGGGATGATCTGGAGCTGGTGCAGCTGAACTCCTTCGGCTGCGGACTGGACGCGGTGACCACGGATCAGGTCAACGAAATCTTAGATCAGAGCAACAAGCTCTACACCGTGCTGAAAATCGACGAGGTGAACAATCTGGGTGCCATCCGGATCCGCATCCGGAGTCTACTGGCGGCCATGAAGCTGCGAGCCCAGCAGGGCATCAAGGCCAAGTACAACGACCAGAGCTACGTCCGCAAGGAATTTACCGAGAAGATGTTCAAAGAGGGCTACACCATCCTCGCCCCCCAGATGAGCCCCATCCACTTCTCGCTGGTGGAGCCTATGTGCCGGAAGTTCGGCTTCCGGATGGAGGTGCTGGACAACGACACTCGCACCGCCATCGACACCGGCCTGAAATACGTCAACAACGATGCCTGCTTCCCCTCCATCACCGTGGTGGGACAAATCATGGAGGCGGTGCTGTCCGGCCGCTACGACACCGACCGGCTGGCCATCGCCATGACCCAGACCGGCGGCTGCTGCCGTGCCAGCAACTATGTGGGCTTTATCCGCCGTGCGCTGGAAAAGGTGGGCATGGGTCACATCCCCGTCATTTCCCTGAATCTGGGCGGCCTGGAGAAGAACAGCGGCTTCAAGATTCCTGTGAAGATGATGATCAAAATCGTGCAGGCGATTGTGATTGGCGATTTGTTTATGCGGTGCCTATATCGGGTGCGGCCTTACGAGCTGGAGGCAGGTTCTGCCAATGCGCTCCACGCAAAATGGCAACATAATGCGGTGGAATTTCTGACCGGAGCCACGAAAAAGTGGAATTTCAAAAAGCTTTGCCACGGAATCGTGGATGCCTTCGACAACCTGCCCATTGACGAAAAGCTGCGTAAGCCCCGGGTGGGTATCGTAGGCGAGATCCTGGTCAAGTATATGCCCCTTGCCAACAACCATCTGGTGGATCTGCTGGAGCGTGAGGGTGCCGAGGCGGTGGTGCCGGATCTGATGGATTTCATGAACTACTGCCTGTACAACGGCGTTTACAAGCACGAATTTCTGGGTAAAAAGTCCGACCTTGTGTCCCGATTGGGCATCTGGGCGATTCGGAAGATGCGAAAGCCGGCGCTGGAGGCGCTGGAGCACAGCCGCCGGTTCGAGGCCCCCATGCCCATCGAGGAGGTGGCGGAGCTGGCCAGACCCTTCCTGTCCATCGGCAACCAGTACGGCGAGGGTTGGTTCCTTACCGGCGAGATGGCAGAGCTGCAATGCACCGGCGTGCCGAACATCGTGTGCATCCAGCCCTTCGCATGCCTTCCCAACCATGTGGTGGGCAAGGGCGTCATCAAGCAGCTGAAGAAGGCCTATCCCCAGGCCAACATCATCGCAGTGGACTATGACCCCGGTGCTTCGGAGGTCAACCAGCTCAACCGCATCAAGCTGATGCTGTCCTCCGCCAAAAAGGCCATGGAGCAGCCACCGGCGAAGGTGTGATTCAAAGAAAACAGCCACGGAATCCGTGGCTGTTTTTGCGTATGGAATTGATTATTCGGGGAAAAGCCAATCACGATCCACGTTGCCTTCGATGCCGGGGACATGGCCGCTGTCGGTGTACTGCCACATCCGTACGGGAAAGTCCACGTCCAGCTTTTCGGAATATCGGGCATACCAGAAGGGGTATTTTTCAATCTGCTCCAGATCCAGCAGTGTCCGGCTCAGCTCCTGATTGAAGTAGATCATGGGCTGGTACCGCTCCTGTACCGCACCGCAAAAGGCATCGATGCATTCCAGCAGCGTATCCGAATCCATATCGCCGGTGCGAGCGTCCTTGGATACATACTCCCAGTCGTAGGTCAGGGGCAGATCCAGCGGGAAATCGTTCAGCACCTTCAGTGCCAGCGCTGCCTCCTCCTGCGCCTCCTGGTCGTTCAGCGCCTGTGAAAAGAAGTACGCGCCTACCTTCAAGCCGGCGGCTCTTGCCCCTGTCAGATTCCGACGGGCGTACTTATCTGTGTGAAGCTGACCGGTTTCGTAGCCCCGATAGCCCAGTCGCACCATGACGAATTCCACACCGGAATCCGCCACCGCCTGCCAGTCGATTACGCCCTGATGGGCGGAAACGTCAATGCCGGGGCTGCCGGGAAAGTCCGGCAGCGGATCGGGCGGAAAGGTGGGGGTGGTGGCGGAGGGCTTCTCTTCGGGAGCGTCGCACTGGTTCAGCGTCAACGCCAGCGCCGTCAGCAGCACCAGAATCAGCGCACCTGCGATGATGCCCCGAATCAATATCTTTCTTTGTTTCTTTTTCATGGGAAACCTCATCGCTGCGGTAAATTATCGTTTAGCGCACTAGCGGCGAAGCCGCATCGCTTCCCCCGAGGGTGGTGCTTCGCGCAGCGAATTAGAATTAAAATGATTGCCAGTGGCAA
>SVME01000088.1 GCA_015067605.1 Oscillospiraceae bacterium | reverse complement strand
AATGCCGGACTCGATGGAAGCCAGGTCATTCAGAGCCTTAGCCATGGGAGCCAGGCAGTTGGTGGTGCAGGAAGCAGCGGAGATGATGTGGTCGTCCTTGGTCAGGGTCTCGTGGTTGACGTTGTAGACGATGGTGGGCAGGTCATTGCCAGCGGGAGCGGAGATAACGACCTTCTTAGCGCCGGCGTCGATGTGAGCCTGAGCCTTAGCCTTGCTGGTGTAGAAGCCGGTGCACTCCAGAACAACGTCCACACCCAGCTCGCCCCAGGGCAGCTCGGCAGCGTTGGCCTTAGCGTAGATGGTGATCTTCTTGCCGTCGACAACGATGTTGTCCTCGCCAGCCTCAACGACGTGACCCATAGCGGCGTAGTTGCCCTGAGTGGAATCGTACTTCAGCAGGTGAGCCAGCATCTTGGGGGAGGTCAGGTCATTGATAGCGACGACCTCGAAGCCCTCAGCGCCGAACATCTGACGGAAAGCCAGACGGCCGATACGGCCAAAACCGTTGATTGCAACTTTAACAGACATGATGAATTTCCTCCATTTCAAATCTTGCCACAGAAGCGGCATGGTAGACAATGTAGTGTGCGATTTCGCACGGTTTCATTATACAATAATGGAAACGGCTTGTAAAGTATCAGTTTTGCAAAAAAGATGGATTTTTTCAGGGCAGAAATCGTAATTATACACGAAAGGGCACCTTATCCCCGTCGCCGCGGATGAAAAATGGGTGCGGACGGTTCGGTATATTGTAGAACTTTATGAAAAAAATTGCATTTTTCTATGGATCGTGCTAAGATAATCATATAACGAAATAACGGGGGTATCACTATGGGGATTCGAATGAAGGTTCCATACAAGTACAAGGAATTTGAACATTCACGATTGGCAACTGAGGTAGACCGTTGGTTCCATAAGCCCAGCAGTGCGGTATGGGTGATGTTTATCGCGTTACTCCTTCCTGGGTACTTCTACCTCTGCTTCTCCGCCCTTATGCCGAAGGAAGCGCAGCGAGTGATCGGGTATGTGTGTGCTGTCTTTGTCCTTGTTGGTTTTGTGGGAAGCTTCTTCCTTGGAGCCATTTGCGATATGTGCAAGATCAGCGAGAGGGTCGCCCGGTGGGATATCGCCGGTCGGAATTACACGGGAAAAATGAAGCTGATCATCGTTGTGCTGATCCTGGTGCTGATCTTGCCGGGTATCATTGCCGGTGCCGTATCGCTGGTAAACGGGCTCCAGGCGGATTCCTACCATGCAACCATGTACGTTCTGGCTGATCCGGACAGCGTGCCTGTGGAGGGCGATAAGGCGGTCACCCTTGCGGACGCCACCTTTACCAGGCTCTATATTCCTGAGTCCCTTCAGGCAGAGGAGCCGGAGCAGGTGCGTTACATCCTTTATTGTACCGATGAGGATGAGCTGGTGGGATTCTACGGCGACTCCTACGCTGCGGGCTATCAGCGCTGCCGTGAGATCGAGATCGTGGATCGGGAGAGCGGCGAAACCGTTGCCACGAAGCTGTTCCGCGGCGGTATGCCGAGCTATTCCATTTCGGATGGCGAGGGCAGCCAGTACGGCTCAGAGCCTGACGAGGAAACCATCCGCCTGTGGGTCGCAGAGGTGCTCCAAGCAGATTAACCAGAAAGGGGTTTGATAGTATGGCGAAAGCAGGTAATGAGATTGGCGTAGGGGTTGGCAACATGATGAACCATCGGTTCCAGTCAACGCCCGCAAAAATCATTGCAATGATTGGCAGAATCATCGGCATGGTTGCGTTGGTTGGCTGCTTGATGGTTGCGCTGGTTGATTATTACTTTGAGGTTGCGCAGGGCAAGCTGATTTGGCCGTGTATTCTTGTGGCGCTGGTTGGTTTGGGATTCCTGGCAGGAATGCACTGGATCGCATTGCAGATTGATAAAAAGCACCCAAGCGAGTCGTGATGTATTGAAGCCCGTGGCAGAGCCACGGGCTTTTGTTATGGAATTTTGGAATTACTCGCCTACGTACAGGGAAGCCAGGAAGTCGCCGTCCTTATCGCAAACGTTGACGCAGAAGTAGGTCAGGCCTTCAACCTCAGCCTGCATCATGGTCAGGCTCTCGCCCATCAGGGGGGCCATCTCGTCGTAAGCAGCCTGCATATCAGCCTTTTCCTCTTCGCTCACATTGTCCAGCTCGTTGATGCAGATGGTTACCACAAAGCCAGTACCCGTAGCCTCAATGGTAGAAGTGCAGGTCAGGCCAGTGCTCTCAAAGCCCTCAGCGAAGCCATCCATAAACACCTTACCCTGCTCACCGTTGACAAACTCGGTGATAGCACTGGGGGTGTCGGTCACACCGGGCATGGGACGCTCAACAGGACCACCCTCATCAGGATTATCCACAACAGGTGCGTCAACCTCAGGCTCGTCCACATCGGGGTTCTCAGTGACAGGTGCGTCCTCGCTGGGAACGGTAGCGGTGTCCTTGCTGGGCTCAGGCTTCTCCTCGGGATCCTTGTTGGTATCGCCAGCGGGATCCTTCTCCTGATTGGCAGCGGTTGCCTTGGTATCATCTTCCTTGTTATTGGAGCCGCTTTCGCCGCAGGCGGCCAGAGCGAACACCATGACCAGAGCCAGCAGCAAAGCCAGCATCTTCTTCATGTTCATTTCTTTTTCCTCCATTTTTTGTTTACCCCATATTGGGTAGCTGCATTATAGCATATATACCAATATATTGCAAGTTTTTCAGGAAATCGTCACCGGTGCGCCGTTGCGAACCACCGCCACATAGCTGGTGCCGATGCCCATGACCAAGGGAGTACCGTCGGCGAAGGTGAAGGTGATGGGCTCCTTGGTGCCTCCACGGCTCCAGCGGATTTCGATTGCCTCGCCGTTACAGGCGAACCAGCCCTTACCCTCGTCGATCAGATCCACAGTCAGCGCGCCGTAGTCGTTCAGGATGCCCCAATCCGTTTCGATGATGATCACGTTCTCGAAGGCCACGATTTCATCGGTGTTGCCGTCGGTGTAGTCCCGATCGTACTGGTAGATGGTGTACTTTCCGGCCTGCGCATCGTAGCGAATGGAGGTCTTTTTACCGTCCTTCTGGAACCGCAGGTCGATGTTATTGGCGGGCATACCCTCGGGGGTAGCGTCCTCGGTGAATTTGTAGCCGTAGTCCACCTCAGAGCCACGGGAAGTGACGAAGCCCTCGTCGGCTGTGGCCTCCAGAATCTCAGCGCCGGTGGTGTACATGGTGTGCTCCAGCGCAACGCCCTGCTTCCGCCGCTCCTGATCCCGGAAGAAATGATCCCACTGACCCTTCACGCCGTCGATGTGATTCCAGCCGGTAGACTTGAAGTCCTTGTACGCCTGGGTACTGCCGCCGGCATGGACAAAAATCGCGTCAAAGCTCTGGGCAAGGCTAATCAGGTAGGGGCGGGCGCTGCGGTTGGGGCCAACCTTTTCCACCGCCGCCACGTCGGTGAACATGGCCACCATGCGGGTGATGCCGCCCTCGTGGGGCATCTCCCAGAGCATGTCCGCATTGCTCACGCCCCAATGGGGCAGAGATCTCTTATCGTCCTCGATGACCACTGCGTAGATGCGATCCATGTAGGGGCCGGACAGCTCCTCGCCGGTGAGGGGGTTGACGAACTCCGGTTCAGGCTCCGGCTCCGGCTCGGGCTCCGGTTCAGGCTCCGGCTCGGTGGGCTCGGTGACCGGTGCAGTTGTGGTAGGCTGGGTGGTAGGCTGGGTCACCGGCTCCGTGGTAGGTGCGGTGGTGGAGCTGGTGGTGGGATTGGTCGTCGCGGCAGGCTCCTCCCCAGTGCCACAGGCCGCCAAAAGCAGCATTACCGCCAGAATCATTGCAAGCATTCTTTTCATAAAAAAACTTCCTTTCATTGGGTCTCGCCACGGGCCGCTGCCGGATCCTTGCCCAAATCGTAGTAAAATACATTATCCCGGGCGGCGTTCAGATTTGTAAACATTCCCCGCTGGACAAAAATCGCACAGCTTCGCACCAGAATCGGGCAGAGCATCCCCTCGTCCAGCACCTGCTTATAGAGGGTATAGTAGTTGCCGCTGTTGGCCAGCGCCTCCTTGCACAGCGCATACACCACGCTATCGTCCATATCGCCAAAGCTCAGCGCTCCCTTCGGAGCAAAGAACGCGGACAAATCCATATTGGCCGACAGCTTGGTTTGCCCCAGATACAGGTCATATTCGCCCTTTTCCAGCGCCTTTACATAGTCCTGCGTGGCAAGCTCCGACATGGTGATCTTCATACCGCAGGCTTCCAGCGAATCTCCGATGGCACGGGCCGCCCGCAGACGGACACCGTCATCCTTATTCACCAGCAGCACCACTGCTTGTCCGCCGGCATCGCTGTCCGTCACCGCCTGTGTCAGTTTTTCAGGCTCATAGCGCAAATCCTTAGTCAGCACCGTGGAATACCAAGGAGAATCCGGAGAGGCCGGCAGGTAAGCAGCCTTTCCAAAGCCCCGATAATACGCCTCCACAAGCGCCTCCCGATGGATGCCGTAGGTCAAAGCCTTGCGTAGCTTGGGTTTTAGAACCTTGCTGTCCTCGTTGCAGGCCAGATACAAAAACACGCCGGTTTCGCAAGCCCACAGCTCATAATCGCTATGGAAATCCACATAGCTCTCACTGCCCGGGTCGGCACAGACCACACCCAGGCCAGAAAATTCAAATTCATCCCGCAACTGGGACATGGTCTGGCCGGACACCAGCGTGATGATTTGCGCTGTTACCGGCAGCTCCGCCACGCACCACCAGTCGCTACGGCGGCGCAGCCGGAGCTGGCCGTCGAACTCCTCATAGATGTATGGGCCACTGCCCACAGGCCGCTCCCGATCGATCTGCTTTTTCGGCACGACGGGCACGTCCAACAGAAGCTGGAAATTTTCATAGGGGGTGGTCAGAGTAATCTCCACCGCACCCTCGTCGGTGGTTTTGTAGGCTTCCACATTGGAAAACCGCCCGCCGAACCATGCGCTCTCCGACGCTTCCTTCAGACTGGCGATCACATCTGCCGCCGTCACCGGTTCTCCATCGGAAAAGCTGGCCTCCTCCAGATAGAAGGTGTAGGTTTTCATGTCCCGTGAAACAGTGTAGCGGCTGCACAGCACCGGATGGGCCTGATAATCGCTGTCCACCGCAAAAAGCCCCTGATAAACCAGCGAAAAAATCACCCGATTGGTGATGTCCGTACACTGGAAGGGGGAGAGGGAGCGGTCGGGGAACAGGGCCAGCGACAGGGACTGGGCGGTGACCTGAGAACCCTCCGGCGGCTTCGGCTTTTCGGAGGACAGGCCATTGCCAGTGGCCACATAAGGCTCCTTCTCCTTGGCCCCGCAGCCGGTCAGCAGAAGAAGGCTCAGCATCAAGCACAAAAGACGCTTCATCCTAACCCCTCCCCGCAGACGATGATTCCAGCCTGAGAGCCTCGCAGGCCGCCGGTGACCCGATGGGACCAGAACCGATGATTTTGACAGGCGGTGCAGTGGTTGCTGACATCGATGCGCCGCACCCCCGCCCGCCGCAACACCAGCAGGTTCAGAGCCTTCAAATCAATGTGAAATTTTTCGCCGCTCTGGCGAATGTGCGCCCCCGCCTCAGTGCCGAAGGATTCCCACATGGCCTGGGGCACATCTTCGTGGGTTTCAAAGCAGCACTGGCCGATGTTCGGGCCGATGACTGCCCGAATATCTTCCGGTCGGGAGCCGTAATTGGCCACCATGGTAGCCACAGTCTTGCCGGCGATGGAGGCGGCAGTGCCCCGCCATCCGGCGTGGACCGCACCAACGGCACCGGTCACCGGATCATGGAGCAGGATGGGAGTGCAATCGGCGGTAAAAATGGCCAGCGCAAGTCCGGCAACGTCCGTCACCAGAGCGTCGCACTCCGGCAGCTCCGGCGCATACAAACCGGCGCCCGCGTCTGCCTGTCCAACCACACGAACCGTATCCGAGTGAGTCTGATGGGAAAGCACGATTTTTCTCCTGTCAAATCCCAGCTCATTTCCAATAATATCGTAGTTTTTTAGAACATTTTCCCATTCATCTCCACGGCGTATTCCCAGATTCAGGCTGGACAAATGCCCTTGGCTCACGCCGCCAAAGCGGGTGGTGAAGCAGTGTGGCACGCCGATGCGATCAGAGATCAAATATTCCAATTCACCGTTTTTAATGGTTTTGATTGCCATAAAATTCTCCAAAACCCCTTATTCGCTGTTTGAGAAACGTAGATTAATGTTTATCACACTAGCGGCGAAGCCGCTATCCCTTCTCCCGGGGAGAAGGTGCCCCCGAAGGGGGTGGTGCTCCGCGCAGCGGATTTGAATTGTGTATAATCTCCAGTGGAGATTATACCATGACTAATCGGATGTGGAATGCGGGCGGAAAGGCTCGTTTTACTCTATGTATCAGGCCTGCTGAAAACTTTCAGCTTTCGCCATTCCCCTTCCGAGCCGCCTAAAGGCGGCCCACCTTCCCCTCGGGGGAAGGTATAGCGCCTGCGGCGCTTGCACCGCTAAACAATAATTATGGTTATCCCTTTAAGTAAGCACAATCACAAATCAACAAAAACGTAGCGAAAAAGCTGTCATTGCGAGGAGCCCTGAAAGGGCGACGTGGCAATCTCCCGGCACAG
>SVME01000087.1 GCA_015067605.1 Oscillospiraceae bacterium | reverse complement strand
CCCTCCAAGGAGACCGGCAAGTTCCAGCTGGACAGCAAGGATCCCAAGGATGGCTATCAGGACTTCCTGATGAACGAGGCTCGTTACAGCCGTCTGACCCGCGAGTTCCCCGACCGTGCCAAGGAGCTGTTCGTGAAGAACGAAGAGGCTGCCAAGGAGCGTTGGGAGCATCTGAAGAAGCTGGTCGAGATGTACAAGGACTAATCCTCGCATAAGCTAATATTGACCGCCCCCGTTGACGGGGGCGGTTTTTCTAAAGGAGGTCTATCATGAAAGTATTGATGCTTAACGGAAGTCCCAGAGCCAATGGCAACACCGCCATCGCCCTTCGGGAAATGGAGAAAGAATTTCTGAATGCCGGCGTAGAGGTTGAAATCATTCACATTGGCAATCAGAACGTTCGTGGCTGTATAGCCTGTACGTCCTGTAAAAAGAACGGAAAATGCGTATTCGATGATATCGTCAACGAGTTATCTCCGAAATTCGAGGTAGCAGACGGTTTGGTGGTCGCCAGCCCCGTGTACTACGCCTCTGCCAACGCCACCCTCACCGCCTGCCTGGACCGGCTGTTTTACAGCACTTCCTTTGAAAAGCGATTTAAGGTGGGTGCCAGCGTGGCTGTTGCCCGCCGTGGCGGCTGCTCCGCAACCTTCGACCAACTGAACAAGTACTTCACCATCAGCGAAATGCCCATTGCCTCCGGCCTGTACTGGAACAGCGTCCATGGCGGCGTTCCCGGCGAAGGGTCGCAGGATGCAGAGGGACTGAAGGTTATGCGTTCTCTGGCCAAAAACATGGCATTTCTCATGAAATCCATCGCCCTTGGCAAGGAGTCCTACGGTCTTCCCGAAAAGGAAGCGCCTGTTTTCACAAACTTTATCCGCTGAGAGGTACTCCATGATTTGTACTGTTGTAGATATACGTGGAGATTATGCCTATGTTAAATACGAGGACAGCGGCGTGGTGTCCGAGGTTGCCATCGCACTGCTCCCGTTCGGTGTTGATGTGGGCGACCGGCTGAAATTCGAGGACTACGAATTCACCAGCATATAAGAAACGGCTCCGCTGAATCAGCGGAGCCGTTACCCATTCAGGAATCCTCTGTGGTCTGCGCTGACGGAGGATTCTTCTTTCTTTTTCTTCTCGGTTTCAACGAAATTGCGTAGGGTTGATTATTCAGTTTATCACTAGGCACGCCTCGTTGACGAAGCCTCTTATCCGTTATCTCCCGCAGCAAGGTGTAGAAGACCGACACTAAAGGAATCATCAACAGCATTCCAAATACGCCCATCAATGCGCCGCCAACCGTCACTGCCACCAGCACCCACATTCCCGGCAAACCTACGGACTTGCCTACCACTCTCGGATAGATAATATTGTTTTCAATCTGCTGAAGTATCAGAAACATCACCACAAACCAGATGGCCTGCATCGGATTATCAACCAAAATAAACAGCGCACCCAGCACACAGCCGACAAAAGCCCCCACAATGGGAATCAGCGCCGTCACGCCAATCAGCACGCTGACCAGAGGGATATATGGCATACCAAAAATATTCATCGCCACTGCAAATAAGCTTCCGAGTATTACCGCCTCCAAACACTGCCCGGAGATAAAATTAGAAAAGGTCTGATTCGTCAGCCGCAGAATCCGCACAGCCCTGTCACAAAACCGTTCCGGCAGAAATGAATAGGCAATCCGCTTGGCTTGTCTGGCCAAAATCTCCTTCCGCGCCAAGCAATATATCGAAAACACCACCGCAATGACCCCATTGAAAATCACACTATATATGCTTCCAATAGCATCGAAAGCTATCCCAATCACCGCTCCGATGCCGCCCTCTCCAAGATACAGCGACACTTCCTGAAGGATGGCCGCCCAATCCATGTTTTGAAGTGTATCGTTATCCGGCAGCAGCTCCATCAACTGAGGATTGCTTTCCACCAGCATCCTCACCTGTTCAATCAGCGAGAAAACCGTGTCTACAATCTGGGGCAGCAATAGACTAAACAGGAAATAAAGCACAACTAATATCAGAATCAACGTCAAAAACAGCGCCAGAATCCGTCGTATGCCAGCCTTTTTGATGCGCCCGAAACGATTCTCAATGCCACGCATGGGGACATTCAAAATAAACGCCAGCAAAGCGCCGGTCACAAAGGGCGACAGCATATCACGGATAAACCGATACGCAGCAACCAGACGTTCCGTTTCATGTAATGCCCAAAACAGCAGGATTCCGCCAAAAATCCACAAAAATATCCTCCGCAGTGTCACTTTATCGATGCTCATTCATTTCCCGCCTTTCCGATATTGATATCATTATATCCCCATTGCCTGTGAAAAACATAAAGAATTGGTGAATCGGTAATGAAAGTTCCGTGAATACCGGGGGGCACCGACTCATAGAGTTATCGTGACAGGACACAGCATCGGAGGGGATACCATGATAGACACCATCGAGGATCGAGCCTGCGCATTGGCTGTGTACATCATCGAAAACGGCGCTACTGTCCGCGCCGCAGCCCACCACTTTGGTATTTCAAAATCGACCGTCCACAAAGACCTGCAGCAACGGCTGCCACAGTGCAACCGAGGGCTATATCTAAAGGTACGGCAAGTGTTGGATCAGAACAAAAGAGAACGGCATATTCGTGGCGGTATGGCTACGCGAAAAAAATATAAAGGAAACCTATGAACCGTCCCCCAACCGCTGTGGTTGGGGGACTTTCCATCACAGGTCATCCGCATCCTGAACCGGCTGCTCCATATCCAGAGAACGGCCCGTATAGCTGCCAAAAGGATCCGTTATCACAGGAAATGTGTTCACCTGCGGCATCGGCGGAATCACCGTATGCTTGCGCTTTTTCTCCTCCATTCGTCCACCTCCTTCGGTATTTGTAGGATACCACAAGGACAACTGTCCATTCCATGAGGAAAATTTACCAATTCGCCAATTGCGAATTCGGGTCAAATGATGTATAATTATAAAATGAATAATAGTAAGGAGTGTATCCATATGTATAATCGTAGCTACAACTTCTCCGCCGGCCCCGCCACTATGCCTGTGGCCGTTCTGGAGGAGATTCGAGATGAAATGATGAACTACCGTGGAAGCGGTATGTGTGTCATGGAGATGTCCCATCGTTCCAAGGCTTTTCAGGAAATCTACGACAACGCTGAGGCTGATTTGCGCAAATTGATGAACATCCCCGACAACTACAAGGTTCTGTTCATTCAGGGCGGCGCTACCTTGCAGTTCTCCATGATTCCCATGAATCTGATGAAGAATGGCAAGGCCGATTACATCGTGACCGGTGCATGGAGCAAGAAGGCTTTTACCGAAGCCAAAAAGTTTGGCGATGTGAAGTGCATCGCCAGCTCCGACGACCGGAACTACGCCTACATCCCCGATTGCTCCGACCTGCCCATCCGTGAGGATGCGGACTACGTCTACATCTGCGAAAACGAAACCATCCACGGCACCACCTTCCAGCAGCTGCCCAATACCAAGGGCAAGATTTTGGTTTCCGACCAGTCCTCCATGTTCCTGTCCAAGCCTTGCAACGTGGCGGATTACGGCGTGATTTACGGCGGTGTTCAGAAGAACATCGGCCCCGCCGGTCTGGCCATCGTCATTATCCGTGAGGATTTGATTCGCGAGGATTTGGACCCCAAGACCCCCGTTTATATGCGCTATGACACCCACGCCGGTGCCGGCTCTATGTATAACACCCCCAACTGCTGGGCAATTTACGTCTGCGGAAAGGTGTTCCGTTATCTGCTGGACAACGGCGGTCTGGAGGCCATCCAGAAGATTAATGAGGATAAAGCCGCTGTGCTTTATGATTATCTGGACAACTCCAAGCTGTTCAAGGGCACCGTGGACAAGGAGGTTCGCTCCGTGATGAACGTACCCTTCGTCACCGGCTCCAAGGAGCTGGATGCGGAAGTGGTCGCTTACACCAAGGCCGCCGGCTTCGACAACCTGAAGGGCCATAAGTCCGTTGGCGGTCTGCGTGCTTCCATCTACAATGCCATGCCCAAGGAAGGCGTGGTCGCTCTGGTGGACTGCCTGAAGCAGTTCGAGGCTGAGCATCAGTAATGTTTGACATTACGCTCATCACCATGGGCAAGCTGAAGGAAAAGTTTTACCTTTCAGCGGCCGAAGAGTACACCAAACGGCTGGGTGCCTATTGCCGTTTCAAGCTGATTGAGTTGCCGGAATACCGACTGCCTGAAAATCCCTCTCCTGCTGAAATATCGGCGGGACTGGAAAAAGAGGCGGAACAGATTTTGGCCAAGCTCCCAAAGGGCACCTGGCTGTGTGTGTTTACCCCGGAGGGTAAGGAACTGACCAGCGAGGGCTTTGCGCAAAAGCTGTCGGAGGTAAAAATCTCCGGCAAAAGCAGCGCCTGCTTCCTGATTGGTTCCTCCTTCGGGATATCCCAGCGCATCAAGGACAAAGCGGATTTTCGATTGTCCATGGGCAAAATGACCTTCCCCCACCATCTGGCACGGATTATGGTGCTGGAACAGATTTATCGGGCTGAGGCCATCCAAGCCGGCAGTAAATATCACAAATAGTTTAGACCGGAGCATTGCGCTCCGGTCTTTCCATTAAAATTCTCCAGTATGGTACATTACTGCCGACAAAGCGCACAACGGCGCTGTTTCACAGCGGAGGATGCGCTTGCCCAATGTACAGATGTCGAATCCCGCCTCACGGGCCTTCTCTACCTCTACCGCCTCCAGTCCTCCTTCCGGGCCGGAGAGCAGACTGATGGATTGGAATTCCCCCGCCTGAAGACTCATTTTCAGGGTGACTGCCTGTTCATTCTCGTAGAACAGAATCGCTTTATCTGCCTGTGCGGCATGCTTCAGCGCCTCCGCATAGCTAGGCAGAGCAACCACCTTGGGAATCACACCTCTGCCCGACTGCTCCGCCGCAGACTGAGCGATTTTCTGCCACCGATCCAGTTTCTTTCTCAGGCTTTTCTCGTCTGGACGGGACACACAACGAGCTGATGGAAAAGCAACGATTTCAAAAGCCCCAAGCTCGGTTGCTTTCTGAATCACGTGTTCCAGCTTATCCCCCTTGGGAAACGCCATGTAAATACTGACCTTAACCTTTGCCTCGGTTACGCTCTGCTGTTGATGGCGCACAACTAGAGAAATCTGCCCGTCGTTTACATCGCTGATGGCACACAGAGATTCCCCTCCCTGCCCGTCACAGACCAGAACCTCTTCCCCGTTTTTCAGTCGCAGCACTTTGGCGTGCTGGGCATTCTCGCCGGTCAATGACATAAAATCCGGCTGCATTTCCTCCGGAGAAACAAAAAATCGCACCATTGGAATCCCCTCCTGTGTTTTTATATAGTGTAGCAAAAAACCTCATTTTTTTCAAGTAGACGGTAAGTTTCTATTGCCTATTTCACCGACTAATACCACAAAAAAGTGTTGACAAAACATCCCACTGGGGTTATAATATTCAAGCACTTGCGAGAGTGTTGGAATGGTAGACAAGCACGTTTGAGGTGCGTGTGGTTTCGCCGTGTGGGTTCGAGTCCCATCTCTCGCACCAAAAGGGTTGCATAAAATAGATGCACCCACAGAAAACCCCGATAAAATCGGGGTTTTCGCCGTTTTTACGGTCAAAAAACACAAAGGTAGAATGACAGGTGAAAACAGGTCATTTCAGAAAGGGAAAAGTATCTCTTTCACATCTGCAAAATCGCTTGTTGTTTTTTCTGGTTCTATAGTCATAACCACCGGCGAAGCCGGTGGCTTGATTCAGCCCTAGAAGGGCATAGTACAGCAGCGCCTTAAGGCGCATGAACAGTTCGCCAACCGCAAATTTATTACTGGCTGCCCCCTTCCGGGGGCGGCTTAATTATTTGCCTTTGACTACCGGCTCACCCGTAAACGGGTCTTTGAACTCTCTCATACACATTGGGTCACTGGCGATATCTTCCTGTAGCTGATTGCGTACATATTCCTGTATTGCCTTTTCATTCCGTCCCACTGTATCTACGAAATATCCCCGGCACCAGAAGTGCCGGTTGCCATATTTGTACTTAAGATTTGCATGGCGGTCGATTATCATTAGACTGCTCTTCCCCTTGAGAAATCCTACGAATTCCGATACTGCATACTTAGGAGGAATCGCCACATAGAGATGGATATGGTCGGGCATTGCTGCTGCCTCGATTATTTCCACTCCCTTTTGGGCACATAACTTCCTTATTATTTGTCCGATATCCGCCGAAATCTTCTTGTAAATTACTTGTCTGCGGTATTTGGGTGTGAACACGATGTGATATTTGCAATTCCACTTTATATGTGCTAAACTATAGTTGTCCATTAGGATAAACCTCCATTGTTCTTTGTTGTAGGCGGTTGGCGAACCTACTTACAACTCTAGCATTGGAGGTTTTCTTTTTCTACGCATAAGTAGAACTTTTTTGCACGCACCGGCAGAGCCGGTGGTATTCTTTATATAAAAAATCGTGCCGGGAGCAATGGCTCCGACACGATTTATAAAATTATTTCATTTTGGCTCTACCTCAACTATTGACATAGAACCTGTCAGCCAGTTCCCCGGTCTTGGAGGCAAGCGGATTAAAATAGGCGTTGGCCCCCTCTTCGGTCATTTCCCAGCCGTTTTCCTTTGCCAAAGCCAACAATTCCTCAGCAGACTTGGCTTTCTTTACTTATGTGATCAGTTCCGATGTAATAATCATATCATTACCACTGTGCAGTACCGATCACATTTTACGGATTAGGAAACGCCGCAGTAGCCGGTACCGTTTTTGAATTCCAGATGCAGGCAGCTGCCACAGGTAGCTCCAACCACCTTGACGTAGCAGTGGCTATCCCAGAACCAACGCAGGGCACTGTTATCTTCCCTTTTCCACACTGCAACGTTATTTTCATTAACATAATAAGCACACTCGTACTTACCGGTGAAGCATTGGAGGCCGCTGCTTACAACGGTACGCTTTTCTCCGTCTACGGTAGTCTTGCAGGCGCCGCCGGATACATTGTCCAGCTCATCGTCGGCAATCTCTCCGGCCTTGGGGTTCAGCTGGGCGTAGCAGACAACAGCCTCCTCCTGAGTCATATTTATG
>SVME01000086.1 GCA_015067605.1 Oscillospiraceae bacterium | reverse complement strand
GACTTGCTACTGCATTTCAGGTATCGCCATTCCCCTTCCGGTTCGGGCAAAGCCCGAACCACCTTCCCCCGGGGGGAAGGTATAGCGCCTGCGGCGCTTAGTAAGCTAAACGATAATTTAGCTTACCGATTGTGCGAAATGCCGAATCTGGTAGATTATCATGGAGCTGATTTAGTGAGAGCATTTTCACGAAAAACCTTGAAAAATCTGGGGAATAATGATAGTATAGTGACGTAGTATGCAAAAATGCAAAAATAGGCGACTTTGGATAACGAAGGAGATAAACTATGACTGCTCAGGAACTGAAACAGCTTTCCATCACCGCCTGCAAGGTGCGCATGGGTATCATCGAATCCACCCACGCCGCCAAGTGCGGTCATCCCGGCGGCAGCCTGTCCGCTGCGGATATGTTCACCTACCTGTACTTCAAGGAGCTGAACGTAGACCCCAAAAACCCCAAGTGGGACGACCGTGACCGGTTCGTTCTCAGCAAGGGTCACACCGCTCCCGGTCTGTATGCCGCTCTGGCGCTGCGTGGTTTTTTCCCTGTGGAGGATTTGATTACTCTGCGTAAGGTTGGCAGCTACCTGCAGGGTCACCCCAACATGAACAGCGTTCCCGGTGTGGATATGTCCACCGGCAGTCTGGGTCAGGGTATCTCCACCGCCTGCGGTATGGCGCTGGCCGCCAAGGTCAAGGGTAAGTCCAATCGGGTCTACACCCTGCTGGGCGACGGCGAGATTCAGGAGGGTCAGGTCTGGGAGGCTTGTATGTTCGCCAGCCACTACAAGCTGGACAACCTGTGCGTCATAATCGATAACAACGGTCTGCAGATTGACGGCGATGTGGCTAAGGTCATGAGTCCCTATCCCATTGTGGACAAGCTGGAGGCCTTCGGCTTCCATGTGCAGGCCATCGACGGTCACAACTTCGAGCAGATTGATGCCGCTATGGAAAAGGCAAAGACCGTTAAGGGTCAGCCCTGCGCCATCGTCATGAAGACGGTGAAGGGCAAGGACGTTTCCTTCATGGAAAACAATGCCGGCTGGCACGGCGTTGCGCCCAACGATGCCCAGTTTGAGCAGGCTATGGGCGAATTGAAGGCCAAGCTGGCAGAACTGGAGGGCTGAGAAAATGGCAGATGTTAAGAAAATGGCCACCCGTGAGGGTTACGGCAAGGGGCTGGTTGCTCTGGGCAAGGCCCATGATGATATCGTCGTGCTGGATGCGGATCTGGCCGGCTCCACCAAGACCGGTATGTTCGCAAAAGAATTCCCCGACCGGCATTTCAACTGCGGCATCGCCGAGGCGGATATGATGAGCGTAGCGGCCGGTCTGGCAGCCAGCGGCTTCACACCCTTCGCATCCTCCTTTGCCATGTTTGCCTCCGGCCGTGCTTATGAGCAGATTCGTAACTCCATCGGTTATCCTAAGCTGAACGTGAAGGTTGGCGCTTCCCACGGCGGTATGTCCGTGGGCGAGGACGGCGCTTCCCACCAGTGCTGCGAGGATTTCGCTCTGATGCGCTCCATTCCCGGCATGGTGGTCATCTGTCCCGCCGATGGCGTGGAGGCTGAGGCCGCCACCATCGCTGCCTACGAATACGAAGGCCCCGTTTACCTGCGGATGGGCCGTTTGGCTGTGCCCGTGTTCCACGAGGAGGGCTTTAAGTTCCAGATTGGCAAAGGTGAGGTGATGCGTGAGGGTAACGACATCGCCATCATCGCCAATGGTCTGATGGTTTACGAGGCAATCAAGGCTGGCGAGGCTCTGGCTGAGGCCGGTATTAACGCCCGCATCATCAATATGTCCACCATTAAGCCTCTGGACGAGGAGCTGGTGCTGAAAGCCGCCAAGGAGTGCGGTAAGATCATCACCTGCGAGGAGCATAGCGTCATCGGCGGTCTGGGCGAGGCGGTTTGCAGCTTCCTGTCTGAGAACTATCCCACCCCCGTGCGCCGGATTGGTGTTAATGATGAGTTCGGTTGTTCCGGTCCTGCTGCGGAGGTTCTGGAAAAATTCGGCCTGTGCGCTGACAACATCGTAAAGGTCACGAAGGAATTTCTCGGTAAGTAAATAACTAAGGTGCCGTCACCCGACGGCACCTTTGCTATTTATTCAGGAGCTGAAAATTATCGTTTAGCGGCGCAACTACAATAAACGTTATCGTAAGGGAGGGTCTTGACCCTCCCTAAGCGCCGCAGGCGCTCTTGGCTCCCTCTGATGAGGGAGCTGGCAAAAATCGGCTTCAAAAAGTCGATTTTTGACTGAGGGAGAGATACAGTTTACCGCTAGCGGCACAGTAAAATAGAACTTTTTCTCTCCCTCCGCCCCTTCGAGGCACCTCCCTCATATAAGCGCCCTCAGGCGCTATGCAAGCGAGCAACCGCCCGCAGGGCGGCTCTTGGCGAGTCGCAGAGGGAGGCCTTGGCGGCTTCGCAGCCGTGGGAGGGTCAAGACCCTCCCCTACAACGAGAATTCATTGATCCGCTAAACGATGATTTATACCTTCTCGGCGGCGTCTACGGCGGCATACAGCTTTGAAAGAAGATCTACTGTAATATCCTGCGTCTGATTAGGACGGAACTGGGGTGTACTGGGCGTAACGATATAAAAGTTATAGCCATATTCCTTATTGAAATAGGCCATGGACGTATAGGCGCCGTTGGTGCCCCCGTGCATCCAGCCCCCTCGCACGCCCACCGTCAGACCGTAGCCATATCCTCTTCCGAGGTTGTAGTCGGTGGTCATCTCTTGATAGCTTTCCTCAGAAACCACATGACCGCTGCGCAAGGCAGTCATCCAGATATCTATATCGCCGGCGGTGGTGACAATATCGCCACAGCCCTGACACTGGTCGCCCTGTGCGCTCCCCTCCAGAAGTGCATCATAGGTCAGTTCCCATTCCGGATGATTCTCCACCTGGCTGAGAAAACCGGAGTGCTCCATTCCCAACGGTGCGAAAATGTTCTGTCGAATGAAATCCTCATAGCTTTCGCCGGATATCTGCTCTACGATATACGACAGCAAAATGTAGTTCACATTACTGTACTCAAATTTCTTGTCCGGCTCAAACTGCAAGGGTTGTTCAAAAATCCACCGTATCATGTGGGCATTGATTTCCTCCGCTGTCCAGTCTGCGTACTGCTCCGGATTATCGATTACCGGCGTATAGTCCCGAATCAGACCGGACCGCATAGACAGCAGGTTGTGCAAGGTGATGTCCTTGCCGATGGTGTAGTCGGGGAAGTATTTTTCCAGCGTGTCATCAAGGCTCAGCTTCCCCTGGTCCCGCAGCATCAGAATGGCAGCGGCGCAAAACTGCTTGGAGATGGAACAGACGTACATGGGAGAATCGATGGTCAGAGGATTTCCCATATCACTGGTGCCGGATACAGACTGGTAGACCACCTCGCCGTTGTGGGTCAGATAGGCGATGCCCTCAAACTGATTTCTTTTCAGAATCTCATCAAACTGTGCCTTTACCTCATCGGTGACGACCACCACCGGCTCCGGCTCTGCGGGGGCGGGTACTGTGGTGGTCACGGTGGTGTTTTCCGGCTCCGGTGTATCCGCAGCGCAGCCGGTCAGCAAAAGCACAAAAGCCAAAAGAATAAGTATTTTTTTCATCTTTTTGTCCTCACCCCATTACTTGTTGGCGGCATCTGTGGCAGTAAACAGGATTCTCAGCAGCTCGGTACTCACCTTATCCGTCCGACCAGTAGGAAAAATGAGCCCTCCGGATGTTATCACCGGCGAATTGTTGGTGACGATATAAAAATTGTAGCCATACTCTCTGTTAAAATACATTCCAGAGGTGTAGTATGCGTCCGCACCACCATGCCCCCAGCCATTTCTGATGTCGGGCATCAGGCCATAGCCATAGGGGTTATTTTTGTCAGGGCTGTAATCGGTGGTCATCTGCTGATAGCTTTCCTCGCAAACTACCTTACCGCTTTTAAGAGCGGTCATCCAAATATCCATATCTCCGGCTGTGCTGATTAAATCACCGCAGCCCTGAGCGACATCGCCCAGCGTAAGCGCAAAGTTCACTTTCTCGCAGGTCAGCCCCCATTCAGGATGCTCCATCACACTGTTTCTGAAGCCGGTGTGGGGCATGCCCAGCGGCTCGCAAATGTTCTGTTGGATGAACTCTTCGTAGCTCTGGCCGGAAGCTTGCTCTACTACATAGGATAGAAGCATATAGTTTACGTTGGAATAGTCATGCTTAGCGCCCTGCTCAAAACGCAGAGGCTGGCTAAAAATCCAGTCTAAGACGATACTGTTGAGTTCTTCTGCTGGCATCTGAGCATACATATCTGTGTTCTCCGCCAACAGCATCGCATCCTGAACGATGCCGGAGCGCATGGACAGCAGGTTGTGCAAGGTGATGTCCTTGCCAATGGTGTACTCGGGAAAGTATTTTTCCAGCGTGTCATCAAGGCTCAGCTTACCCTGATCACGGAGCATCAGGATCGCCGCAGCGCAGAATTGCTTGGAAATCGAGCCGATGTACATGGGCGAATCCATGGTCAGAGGCTGGCCCATGTCGTTGGTGCCGGATACCCACTGATAGACAGGCTGGCCGTTATGGGTCAAATAAACGATGCCCTCGTACTTGTGCTTTTCCAGCACGGCGTCCAGCGCGGCCTTCACCTCGTCGGTAACGACTACCACCGGCTCCGGCTCTGCGGGGGCGGGTGCTGTGGTGGTCACGGTGGTGTTTTCCGGCTCCGGTGTATCCGCAGCGCAGCCGGTCAGCAGTAGCGCAAGGCTCAACACAATCGCAAATACTCTTTTCATATGGTTTCCTCCTTTATTTAACCTGTTCCACCGTATAGCCGGCCTGAATCATCTGATCCACGATGCCATTGTCCGCAATCACATGAGCAGCACCGACACAAACAAACACCGTATCTCCAGAAGCCAGCGTATCCTTGATGTAGTGAACCATGTGATTATCCCGCTGATTGCCCAGAATCTCCCAATATTCCTGATAGGCCGCCAATTCTCCATCCTCCAGTGCCCACATGAACGGGTCAACGGCTAACTGGGCTTTCATGGCGGACTTATCACCCGCCGCCCACATTTTGCAGATACTATCTCGCATCGGAGGAACCGCCGAATCCTGATAGGCAACTACCACACGCTCCAGTAGCTTTATTTGCTGATTCATGCTAACGTCAGTGAGAGGTGCGTTGTGGTTTACATAAGTTTCCGCATTTACAATGGGCTTTTTTGAATTTTTCGCCATATTCATCAGCATGTTGTCCACGCCATAATTGGGCGCAGACTCGCACTTTCTGACAATCAGCTGGTCGATGGCCATCATCCACACCACCGGCGTGCGCTGATCCATGGCCGCAGAATATTGGTTGTTTTCTTCCAAAATCTTCACGGCTTCATCATAGGTCTGCTGGGAGATATAGTCACGGATGGTCTTGCCCTTTTCCAGTGTGGTGGCCTCTTCCACCATGGCATACTCTTCCAGACTGACACCAGTAAAGCTAGGATTGGCCTCCAACGCCAGCGCATCCGCACTTTCAAAAGCATCCAAAACATAGTCCGGAAGGGGATACATCTCCTTCAAACCTGCGTGAGCGGAGCCGAGCAGGTACAGGATATGTCCCTCCTCATCGGTGATGCGGTACAAAAGCGGGGTGGAGCTGGTAGACGCCGGTTCTGCCGGCGCAGGGGCCTCCGTGGCCTGCGTGGTCAGTGTCGTAACCGACGGCTCCTGTGTATCCGCAGCGCAGCCGGTCAGCAGTAGCGCTAGGCTCAAAACAACGAAAAACGTCTTTTTCATGACAAAAACCTCCTTTGGCTGTCTGGTAACACCAGTATAAACCAAAGGAGGATGATTATCAATCAAGTATACGGACAGCCGCTCAACCGGCAGCGATGAATTAAACCGGCGGTTTATCTCATAATGGGGACTGTTCGGTTAAAGGACCACAACAGCGGCGGGTCTTCCTGTCTGGCGATTTCATCGGCAAAGCACAGCAGGGGAATAACGGCGTTTTCTTGATTAAACATATAGGAATAAATCTCGCCCTCGGCAGCAGCGATGGCCGTTCGCTTGACCAGCCCGCCCTGATACAGGCCCTCCATATGCCAATCCACCTCCGCCTCGGACAGCCCGGTATTCTTGCTGATTAGCGATGCGGCAATGGGGGTATTCAGACGAGTATACAGATAGAAGATGAGTTTCAGTTTGGTTGCGTCCGCCAGCAGCTCGAACACACGGCGCAGAGCCTCTGGCTCCAAAAGATTCGCACGTAGGCCGTTTTTTGGCTCCAGTAGCAGGAAAAGGTGGCGAAAATCGGGACTTGTCCGCACAGCTACCATTCCTTCATCGTGCATAATCCTTCCGAATACGGCGTGTTCCTTTTCGTCCAGCACATCCAAATCGATGTACAAACGCAAAAAATCATCCGGCACATCCTGAGAATCCCGTGTGATGCCGTGCGTCATCGCCCAGCACAGGTCAAAGGCATAGCGGTACGCTTCATCCAGCGGCATCTGATTGAGCTTCTTGACCAACGTAAAAGAAAAATCCTTCTCCTCCTTGCCAAACAGCGCATCGATGCTCACCCCCAGCGCTTCGGACACTGCCGGCAGCAGCTCCGCATCCGGCGTGCCCCCACGCTCCCACTTGGAAACCGCCTGGGTCGTCACGCCCACCTGAACTCCCAGTTGTTCCTGCGTGATGTTTTTCTCCATCCGGTACTTCTTGATATACTGTCCGATGACGCTCATAAAATAAACCTCCCGTTTATTTTATCCCATCGTATCACACTCTGAACTGGATTGCAAGACATTGCGAGGCAAATAAATCAGTACTTCTTTCGTTCAATCAAGTAGGCAATCCAGTACAGCACTGTGATAAGACATACGGCAAAGCCGGCAGCTGTGGACAGAAGATCTTGCCCAGCGATTCTCAGGACAATGGAGGCAACGGCTGCGATGATTACAAAACAGTATCCAGCCCAGGCCCATGCCTTGCTGTGAAGAAAGAGGTTGCGCTCATCCGTGAACTGCTCCATTTTGTACGGACAGCACAAAAAAGGCCCCTGTGGCAGAAACAATTAATTTTAAGCAACAAACTGACTTCGTTTTTCCAGCGGAGTCAGTTTTGTATTTAATTGGATACGTTGA
>SVME01000005.1 GCA_015067605.1 Oscillospiraceae bacterium | reverse complement strand
CCCGATCCTTGTGCGTCGGATGCATCACCCGCAATGCCTCTGCAGTTTTCGCCGCAATCACGATACCACCGGTGTTCCGGTCGATGCGGTTGCACAGTGCTGGGGTAAAGGCATTCTCCTCACGGGGACGCCACTCCCGCTTTTGATACAGATAGGACTGGATATGGTCAATCAGTGTCCGGCCATACTCCGCTCCGTCGTGGGGATGCACCGCCAGGCCCGGCCGCTTATCCACCAACAGAATATGCTCATCCTCGTAAACAATCTGTAGCTTCGGCACCGCCACCGTCAGGTAGGCGTTATCCTCCCGAGGCTTGTCGAAGAATTCATCATTAATATATAGCTGTAATACATCTCCAGCCTGCAGACGGGTATCCCGTTCGATTCGCTTGCCGTTGCACTTAATTCGCTTGATACGGATATACTTCTGAGCTAGAGAGGCCGGCAGCAGTGGCACTGCCTTGGCCAGAAACCGATCCAGACGCTGCCCCGCATCATTACTTCCAATGGTAAATTCCTTCATACTCAACGCCCTGCGTTCTGGTCGAACCTACGGTTAATTTGCTCGGTAAATTCCATAGCAGAATTATATCCCATCCGGCGCTGACGGTTGTTCATAGCCGCCACCTCAAGAATCACCGCCAGATTCCGTCCGGGGGTAATGGGAATGGTGTACATAGGCACCTTGACTCCCAGAATGTCCATATACTGATCCTCCAGCCCCAGACGGTCATAGACCTGATGGGTGTTCCACGGAACGATATCCACCACCAAATCGATTTTATTTTCCTCTTTCACCGCGCCCATGCCGAACAGCTTCGCCACATTCACAATGCCAATGCCCCGCAGTTCAATATAATTGCGAATCAGCTCCGGTGCAGTACCAACCAAAGCTTTTCCTGAAATCCGCTTGATTTCCACCGCATCATCCGCAATCAAACGGTGGCCACGTTTCAGCAGCTCCACCGCCGCCTCACTTTTACCGATGCCGCTTTCGCCAGTGAGGAGAATACCCTCGCCATAAATTTCCATCAGAACGCCGTGGCGGGTAATACGAGGTGCCATAGCAGAGTTCATGTAGGTGATGATGCCGGATAAAACGCTACTGGTGGCCTCTTTGCTTTGGAGGACGGTGACATTATGCTTTTTCGCCATAGCCAGACACTCCGAATCCGGAGGACTGTTTCGGGCAATCACCAGCGCAGGAATCTTATAAGAAAACAGCCGATCAAAGGTAATGGCACGCTCCACTCTGCCCAGCTTAGCAAGGTAGCTGATTTCCACGTTGCCCATAACCTGCAGCCGCATAGGCTCGAAATGATCAAAATAACCCGCAAGCTGCAAGCCAGGACGGGACATATCCGGCACCGTAATCCGAATCGCATCCAAATCCGAAGCAGCATGAGCCACCTGAAGATTAAATTCTTTGATAATATCTGTCAACGGTACACTGTAACCATCCGCCAAGGCCAGCACCTCTTTCCTATATTTTAGCTCTATTATACCTGCACCATCAGGGAATATCAACACGAAAATAAAAAAAGTAAAAAAATAATAAAAAAAAGCTTGCAATTTCGGACAAAGTCTGCTATCATATCTAAGCGTCTTAGCGGGCGCATTGAATGATGAATGTTAGGAGGTGCAACAAAAATGGCGAAGTGTGATTATTGTGGCAAGGGCGTGACCTTCGGTATCAAGGTCTCTCACTCCCACAGACGTTCCAACCGTACCTGGAAGCCCAACGTAAAGCGCGTTAAGGCTGTGGTCAACGGAACTCCGTGCCATGTGTACGCTTGTACCAGATGCCTCCGTTCCAATAAGGTTGAGCGCGCAGTCTGATAATACAGCACAATTCAGCGGCATCGCAATTGCGGTGCCGCTGCTTTTTATTGTAAGAACCGCTTGATGGCCGCCAGCGTTTCGTCGCTGATGACGTGCTCGATTCGACAGGCATCCTCTGCGGCGATTGTTTCCTCCACCCCAATGGTGGTCAGCAGTTTTGTCAGCACCGTATGCCGCTCAAAAATCAAGGCCGCAGCCTCCAGTCCCTTATCGGTCAGTGACAAAAAACCATCACCATCGGTAACCACATAGCCCCCCTGCTTCAACAGGCCTACCGCACGACTGACACTGGGCTTGGAATAGCCCATATGCTCTGCTACATCGATACTGCGGACGCTGCTGCTGCGCTGAGTGAGCAAATAAATCGTTTCCAAATACATTTCGGCAGATTCATGCAGAGCCATGGCGGTTCTCCTTGGTGATTTTGATTATTAACAGTATACCACAATTCCTAATATTTTGCAATAGTGACAATTTCGGAAAAAAGATACAAAAAATGCGGAAAATGGGTTGACAAATCAACGCTCTGGAAGTATTATATTGAAGGTTAGCAGTAGCTAATCGTAATTTCAGCAAGCTGGTTAGCATAGACTAATCATAAAGCAGGTGAATCGTATGGATCTTAGAAGTGCAGAGGTCGGCAAGGAATATATTATCCGTGCCATCGAAACGGATGACGAGGAACTAAATGCCTTCCTGTTCTCTCTGGGTTGTTACTCCGGCGAGCCTATTACCGTAGTTGCAAGACGTAAAAGAAACTGCACCGTTTCCATCAAGGATGGCAGATACAATATCGACGATCAACTTGCGGAGGCAATCCGCATCTAAACGAAAAAAGAGCGGCCGAAAGGTCGTTTTCTTTGGATGCCAGTTAGCAGAGCCTAACCATCGTACTTACCAGCCATCTATTTTGGTGTGTGAGGATATATTCCATTTTCAGGAGGTAAAACCATGAGAATTGCTTTGACAGGCAATCCTAACAGCGGTAAAACCACCATGTACAACGCCCTGACCGGACAAAATGAAAAGGTCGGCAACTGGGCCGGTGTTACCGTAGAGAGAAAAGAACATCCCATCAAAAAGACCTACCAAGTCGGCTCAGAAGCGCTGATTGTTGTGGATCTTCCCGGCGCTTACTCCATGTCCCCCTTCACTTCCGAGGAGAGCATTACCAGCGCCTATGTGAAGAATGAGAATCCCGATGTCATCATCAACATAGTAGATGCCACCAATCTGAGTCGCAGTCTGTTCTTTACCACACAGCTGCTGGAGCTGGGCATCCCCGTTGTGGTGGCTTTGAATAAAGCGGATGTGAACGAGAAGAAACAGACTCAAATCAATGCAGCCGCACTGTCCAAAATTCTAAACTGTCCCGTCGTGGACACCACCTCTACCACCGGCGATGGTCTGAAGGAAGCTGTCACGGCAGCCATCCAACTCAAGGGCAAAAGACAGAAAGCCCCTTACACGCAGGGCAATATCAACTTGAGCAGCAAGAAAGCTGTCGAGGCCGCAGATAGAAAGCGATTCGAGTTCGTCAACAAGGCAGTCGCACAAGTGGAAAAGCGCAAGGTCAAAACCAAGGATAAAAATTCTCAGGACAAGATTGATGCCGTTCTGACCAATCCCGTTGCCGGTCTGGTCATCTTTGCGGCAGTCATGTTTTTGGTGTTCCAGATTTCTCAGGCATGGGTCGGACCTTGGATTGCCGAAGGCTACGAGTTCGCCAACGGCTTCACTATCCCCGGCCTGGTAACGCTGATTGATATGTTTAAGGAATGGGTAGCCGGAGCGCTAGAGGGCGGCAACCCCTTCCTGGTCGCCTTACTGACGGAGGGCATTATCGGCGGTGTCAGTGCTGTTGTTGGCTTCCTTCCGCTGGTCATGGTCATGTATTTCCTGATTTCCCTGCTGGAGGATTGCGGCTACATGGCACGCGCTACCGTGGTTCTGGATCCCATCTTCAAAAAGGTGGGTCTTTCCGGTAAATCCGTCATTCCCTTCATCATCGGCACTGGCTGTGCCATCCCCGGCGTTATGGCCGCCCGTACCATTCGCAACGAGCGGGAACGTAATGCCACTGCTATGCTGGCTCCCTTTATGCCCTGCGGTGCCAAGCTGCCCGTCATCGCCCTGTTCGCCGGTGCCTTCTTCGATGATGCCAGTTGGGTGGGTACGTTGATGTATTTTGCCGGTATTGTGATTATTCTTCTGTGTGCGCTGCTGGTCAATAAGATTACCGGCCACAAAAACCGGAAATCCTTCTTTATCATCGAACTACCGGAGTACAAAGGCCCCTCCCTGAAGCGCGCCTGCATGGATATGCTAAGCCGTGGCTGGTCTTACATCGTCAAGGCCGGCACCATCATCATGCTGTGTAACGCTGTGGTCTATCTCATGCAGTCCTTCAACTGGAACTTCCAGCTAGTGGAGGAAGGGAATGCAAACACCTCCATCCTTGCCTCCATCGCTAACCCCATTGCTGTCGTACTGGTGCCTATCATCGGCATCAAGGCATGGCAGTTAGCCGCCGCCGCGGTCACCGGCTTCATCGCTAAGGAGAACGTGGTCGGCACGCTGGCTGTGTGCTACGGCATCTCCAATCTGATTGACACCGAAGCGTTGGAAATGGCCGAGGGGGCGGGTGCTGCGGTGGCCGCAGTATTTGATATCACCCCGGTTGCCGCACTGGCTTACTTAATGTTTAACCTGTTCTCCCCTCCCTGCTTCGCGGCCATTGGTGCTATGAACGCTGAAATCAAGGATAAAAAATGGCTCTGGGGCGGTATCGCTCTGCAGCTGGGTGTTGGCTACACCATCGGCTATCTGGTCTACACCATTGGTAGTCTGATTGTTGGCGATGCACTGGCGTTCGTCCCGACCCTCTGCGGCGGTATCGCAGTGGCAGTGATGGCACTGATTGTGGTATTCCTGTGTGTCAATTCCGGCAAAAAGGTCAGAGCTGCGTACGCCCTCAGTGGAAAGAAGTAAGCTATGGAAAATGTCATCATCATCGCGGTCTTAATGGCAATCCTTGGGGGTGCTGCGTTTTACGTCTACAAAGCCAAAAAGAGCGGAAAGAAATGCATCGGCTGTCCGGATAGCGGCTCCTGCTCCGGCAATTGCGGTAGTTGCAGTTGCGGATGCCAAAATAAAAAATAACCCTCTTTCTAATCTTCGAGCGCGTTCTTCCCTCCGGAGGAGCGCGCTCATAATTTATTTCACTTTCCCATTGTAAACCTTCAAAAAAAGTGGTATACTATGGGTATATTGGGAGGTTTTACTATGTGCACTGCCATCAGCTTGCTGACCCGTGACCATTACTTCGGACGAAATCTGGATTTGGAGTACGGCTATCACGAAACCGTTACCATTACCCCCAGAGCTTTCCCCTTTCCATTTCGCAAGGCTCAGACACTGAATCGTCACTACGCTATGATTGGCATGGCTACCGTCATGGATGGCTACCCGCTCTACTACGAAGCAACCAACGAGCATGGGCTCAGCATGGCCGGTCTGAACTTCCCGAAATCCGCCGTGTATCTGCCGGAACAGCCGGATATGGATAACATTACGCCCTTTGAATTCATTCCATGGATTTTGGGACAATGCGCTACCGTTCCGGAAGCAAAGGATAAGCTGCGCAAACTGAATCTGATAAATATTCCGTTCAACACAACACTTCCCCCTTCCCCCTTGCATTGGATTATTGCCGATGCAAGCCAGTCCATTGTTGTAGAACCCATGGCGCAGGGACTGAAAATCTATGAGAACCCTGTGGGCGTCTTAACCAACGAACCGCCCTTCGATTATCATCTATACAATATTAGAAACTATTTGAATCTTTCCCCCAACCCGGCCACAGACCGCTCCGGCATCACCCTGACTCCCTTCAGTAATGGCATGGGCGGTATCGGTCTGCCCGGCGACTTTTCCTCTGCATCCCGATTTGTAAAAGCCGCCTTCGTCAAATGTAACAGCGTCTGCGACGATGGTGAGGCGCAAAGCGTGAGTCAGTTTTTCCACATTCTTTCCTCTGTGGCCATGCCCCGTGGCAGCGTCCGTATGGGCGAGGATAAATACGAAATCACCCGCTATTGCTGCTGCTGTAACACCAATCGAGGAATATACTACTACACCACTTACGACAATTCCCAAATCAACGCCATTGATATGACGTTGGAGAACTTACAAGGTGACCAGCTCATCCTTTATCCCCTGCTGGAACAGCCTCAGATAAACATACAAAACGGCCCGAAAGGACGGTGACAGCCTATGCTGTACCAGAAATTCCGAAAATCCAGTATCGATATCACACCTCTGGGACTGATTACCGGCCCGGAGGAAAGCGACAGCGTCTATACCCCCGCCAGATCTCGTATGGTGGTGTGGTCAAAGGATTTGCAGTATCATTTTTGTCAGGTGGAGGGCTTTGGCGACACCGTGTTTGCGGTGGATCCTTCTGCCCCTCCCGGCGACTGCGTACATCCGGTCGCTCATTCTCTGGAGGACTTCATTGGACTGATTATCGCCTGCGCTGATGCATCTCTTATTGCCAAAGCCTATCAGCTCAGCAGTTGCCTGTTCCAACGGCTCCATGGTGCCGTCCGACGGGATATGCGTACCAATACCGTTCTGCGTGCGCTAAAGAATAATTTTCATCCGCCGGTCATTGATGACCCATTCGGTTATATTACTCAGTTACAGGAGGGGTTTGCCTATGAAACGCTCCCTCTTCGTGCAGACTACTTTGAATGGTGTCCCATCCGGCCGGGTATGCTCCGGTGGGATGTTGGCTACGGCACGGGCTTTGCTGAGCACTGTGAGAAGGCTAAGGCCGGTCAGGAGTTGCGGCTGAATCGCAGCGTCCAGTGGAGCGGCGAGGTATGGAATTTCCCCTCGGTTTATTTGTGCGAAAACGGCATCGTGGTGGATAGTTATCTGGAAGTCCCTACCGATGATATGGTAAAGTTCCATGAAAAATGGGATATTCGCAGTAACAGTCAGATGTCTGTGGAAGAACAGATGCGCAAAAAGCTGGACGACCCGCTGGCACAGGAGGTTCGTAGTAGCCTGACTGTGAATGGCAAACCAGTGCCTTTGCGCAAAATCACAGAGCTGCGCTGGGATCCAACCCAGAATAACGACTGGCACGCCCGCCGCACCTTGGAGCATTACGGTCTGGATCGAAACAAAGCATATCTTCTGCGTCGGGAGCACTTTATGCGCAGAGGAAAAAATCCTCCCATTCGGGAAATGGCACTGACCCTTCAGGCTGCCCCTGTGTCCGTTCCCGGCCAGCGATTCATCGCCCCTAGAGCCGGCGATACCATGACCTTCGCCCATCCCTCCACCGGTCAGCTACATACCATGAAGGTAATTGCACAAACCCGTGAAGCGTTGGACCCCAACTTCCTGAGTAACCACCCCTGCTGTTATACCCGCCTGAGCTACACGCTGGAGCCGGATATGGATTCTGAAATGTTCAGCATCGTAGACTGTGACCCCGGCGATCCCTTTGAAAGCAGTCCCGAAGCTCCCATGTCCACCCTACTCAGTGGAAAAATCCCCGCAGGCGGTCATTTCGCTCTATCTTCTATGCGCTATGCCCCAGCTGATACGATTACGTGGAGAATGATTTTCCGTCAGAATCTTCGCTCGGACGTAGCTCTCAGGCTGCTCCCCTAAGGTGACGATATGAAGACAATTCTATTTGATTTGGACGGGACTTTGACAGATTCCGGCGAGGGCATCATCAATTGTGCCTCCTTAGCCCTTGAAAAGCTCGGTTTACCGGTACCTGACAGAGAAACCATGCGTGTATTCGTCGGCCCGCCCCTGCGGGACAGTTTCCTGCGCTTCGGCGTCAAGCCAGAGGATGTGGAAACAGCCATTGCCATCTACCGCAGTCGTTATGTACCCACGGGAATGTTTGAAAACACTCCTTATCCGGGAATCAAAGCCCTGCTGGCTGCACTCTGTGCCGCAGGTCACCGGCTGATTCTTGCCACCGCCAAGCCCGAATCCATGGCCACTGCCATTGTAGAAAAGTTTGAGCTGGCTCCCTATTTTGAACTGCTCTGCGGTGCATCCATGGATAGCTCTCGTGACAGCAAAGACAAAGTCATTGGTTATGTATTGGACAAAATCGGCTCTTGCGAAAACGTGGTAATGATTGGCGACACCGCCTACGATGTAACAGGTGCTGCGGCCCATGGCATCCCTACCATCGGTGTCAGTTGGGGCTACGGAACCGTAGAGGATATGCGCACCGCCGGTGCCATTGCCATTGCCGATACCACAGCACAGCTTCTGAATATGCTGCTGTAATTTCCTTTATACCCAGCCCATCCGCCGGCCGGCGGATGGGGCTTCATATGGTTTCAAATCTCCCTTCTATATTCCGCCAAAAAAACACCACCCAAACGGGTGGTGTTCTTTTTTGGCGGAGAAGGAGGGATTTGAACCCTCGATACCCTTTTGGGGTATACACGATTTCCAATCGTGCGCGCTCGGCCAGCTACGCGACTTCTCCATCTGCGCGGCACTGCAACCGACTTGCTTATAATAGCGCATCGCGCACCATTTGTCAAGCATTATTTTTACAAATTGCGTTTTTTCAATGGGCAAACTGACTGTTATACAGTTCCGTATAAACACCGCCACGACGTAGCAAATCTTGATGCTTCCCCTGCTCCACGATTTGCCCGTTCCGCATGACGAGAATCACATCCGCCGACTGAATCGTAGACAACCGATGGGCTACGATAAAGCTGGTACGTCCTTGCATCATGGTATCAAAAGCCTGCTGAATCTTCGCCTCGGTACGAGTATCGATAGAAGATGTGGCCTCATCCAAAAACAGCATAGCCGGTAGGCACAGCATCATACGGGCAATGCACAGCAACTGCTTCTGTCCTTGGGACAGGCTGCCCCCATTCTCCTCGATGGCCGTATCATATCCCTTGGGCAGCCGCTTGATGAAACTATGCGCATGGGCCATTTTCGCCGCCGCCACAATCTGCGCATCCGTCGCATCCGGCTTACCCATAGCGATATTCTCCCGAATGGTTCCTGCCCGCAGCCATGTATCCTGCAGCACCATGCCAACGTTTTTTCGCAAAAAGGCACGTTCCATCTGACGGATATCTACACCCGCCATACAGATTTGCCCCTCATCCGGTTCATAAAACCGCATCAACAGATTAATAAAGGTAGTTTTTCCACACCCCGTAGGGCCAACAATTGCCACACGCTGTCCAGACCGAACCGAAATATTCATATTCCGAATCAGCGGCTTTGCCTTATCATAGGCAAAATCAACCCCTTGGATTTCCACCGCTCCGGTCACCTGCGGATGCTCCGGCCGCTCAGGATTCGACGACTGTTCCGGTTCCTCCAGCAGCTCAAACACCCGTCCGGCACAAGCCAGCGCATTTTGAAGCTCCGCAACCACGCCAGAAATCTCATTAAAGGGCTTCGTATACTGATTGGCGTAGCTTAAAAAGCTGGTCAGCGAGCCTATCGTCAGCGCTCCGCCACCCAGTACCATCAACGCACCGGTCAGCGCCACACCGGCATAGACCAGGGAATTGACAAAACGGGTAGAAGGATTGACCAGTGAGGAAAAGAATGTAGCACGCAGACTGCACTGGCGCAGCCGCTCATTCACCTGTTCAAACTGCGCTACGGAAGCTTCTTCATGACCAAAGGCCTTTACAACCTTTACCTGTCCCAGAATTTCATCAGTCAGCGCAGCCTGCTGCCCTTTCGTGCGACTCTGAAGACGGAACATATCATAGGTTTTCTGAGCGATAAACTTGGCAACTAGCAGCGACAGGGGCGTAATGCAAATCACCACCAGCGCCACCTGCCAGCTAATCAGTAGCATCAAAACCAAGGTACCCAAAATGGTCATCAGACCGGTGAATAGCTGGGAAAATCCCATTAAAAGGCCTTCCGCAAAGGTGTCCACATCCGACACCACACGGCTAACCAAATCACCCTGTGGATGGCTGTCCAAATACTTCAGCGGCAGATTTTGAATGTGAATAAACGCCTCATTGCGAATATCCCGACTGATTCGAAAGGTCACTCGGTCATTGAACATGCCCATAATCCACTGGGCCAGCGCTGACAGCCCAGCGCCAATCCCCACTACCAGCAGATGTCTGCCCAGCATTGCAAAATCCACGTTTCCTGCACCAATAATGCAATCAATTGCTTTGCCCACCAGAATCGGGATGTACAGCGACATGGCAACGCTCAGCGCCGCCATCAGCAGCGACAGCACCAGCAAGACCCAATAGCGGCGCAGACGGCTCAGCACCTCCCGAATGATTTGGCTCTGATTCTTAGCCATTGGGAGCCACCTCCTTCTGGAACTGGGAATAATAGATTTCCTGATAGACAGGACAGTCATCCAGCAACTGCTGATGACCTCCAAGCCCCACCAGCTTACCATCATCCAACACAACAATTTGATTCGCAAAGCGAACCGAAGCTGCTCGCTGAGAAACAATAAAGGTGGTTGGAGGATGTTCCATTCCGGTAATCGCCATCCGCAGTCTTGCGTCCGTGGCATAATCCAACGCGGAGGCACTGTCATCAAGAATCAGAATCTTAGGTTTTCTGACCAACGCTCTGGCAATGGTCAGCCGCTGTCGCTGACCACCGGAGAAGTTCCGACCGCCCTGCTCTACCAGTTCGTCCAGCCCGTCGGATTTGCTCTTCACCACATCCAGCGCCTGCGCCAGCTCCAGAGCTTGCCAAAGCTCCGCATCCGTGGCGTTCTCATTGCCCCAAAGCAGATTCTCCCGAATGGTGCCACGAAACAGTTCTGCCTTCTGGGGCACAATGCCAATTTGATTTCGCAGCGACTGAACATCCAAGCTGGAAACATCCACACCGTCAATCAAAACCGCTCCGGTCTTTGGATCATACAGCCGTGGAATCAGGTTGACTAGACTGGACTTGCCTGCGCCTGTGCCACCGATAATGCCAATAATCTGACCGGCTCTTGCCCGAAAGGTAATCCCCTCCAGCGCATCTGCGCCAGCCCCTTCATAGCGGACAGAAACATTTTGAAATTCCACGTTACCGGCAATATCCTGCTTCCAGCCGCCCTGTCCTCCGTCTGCCTCGTCCATCTCCAGAATCGATTCGATTCGATCAGCGCAAGCCACAGCCCTGGTGATGCTGATAATCAGATTCGCCATCTTCACGAGCTCAACCAATATCTGGGACATATAGTTATACAGCGCAATCACCAGTCCCTGCGATAGTACCCCGTCAAACACCTTCAGCGCCCCCACACGAATGAGGACAATGACCGCCAGATTGATGATTACCAGCGTCAGCGGATTCATCAGTCCGGAAATTCTACCGGCAGATACCTGACTGGCCGTAAGCTGGGCAGTTTTGTCCTGAAAGTCCCGAATTTCCTCCGGCTCCTTGCAGAAGGCCCGCAGCACACGGACGCCGGTGAGATTTTGACGCGTGGCACCGGTAACGCCGTCCAGTTTGACCTGAACTTTTTTGTACATTGGCATGGTAATCAGCATGATGCCAAATACCACAATGCACAGCACGGGAATCACGGCGGCAAATACCAATGCGGAATCGAAATCGATGGTGAAGGCCATAAGCATAGCACCAAAAACCACAAAGGGCGACCGCAGCAGTAGCCGCAGGGTCAGATTCACGCCGTTTTGCACCTTGTCCACGTCGGAGGTCATCCGTGTAACCATGGTGGACGTGCCAAGCCCATCGATTTGGGAGTAACTCAGACCAAGGATTTTCCGCAGCAAAGCATTGCGAAGCCGTGCCGCAAAGCCAACTGCGGCTTTTGCGGCGAAGTACTGGGCAACCACTGCGCTGATAAGTCCCACAATGCCCAGCGCCACCATCAGTAGGCTCATCTTCACGATGTATCCCCAGTCGTTGCCCTGTATGCCCTGATCCACAATTCTGGCCACCACCAGCGGAATCATCAGCTCAAAGGATGCCTCCAGCAGCTTAAATAGCGGCCCGAGAACACATTCCTTGCCGTAGCCTTTCATATATTTTAACGTTCGTTTCAATCCGTTCACCTCTTACCGGACATTATACCACCTCAGCGCCAATCGTGCAATCCAATTATTGAAAAAGCAGTTGACAAGCGGCACAAAACCCAGTATAATATCTTAGCTGAAAGACACGCTAGTGTAGCACAGTCGGTAGTGCATCTCACTCGTAATGAGAAGGTCGCCTGTTCGAGTCAGGTCACTAGCTCCAAAAGAAAATCCTGCCGTTTTATCGGCAGGATTTTCTTTTATATTATTCAATATCCATCCTTCATTATTCATTCGATATGACATGATTTTCTTAATAAATAATGAATTGACTCCCGACATTGAGGAATTGTAGATACGGGAGTTCAAATCTAGAAGCGATACTGTTTTTCGAGGGGCTTAGGGATATGCAATCTTAAATTTCCCGTTTCCGATAAAAGACAACAGACAGATACCACGACAGCGCATATACGCCAACGCCCGCAGCCGCCAGTACCGCCAAAAGCACATTCGGGCGAGCATTAAAGCGCAATTGTCCTTTAAAGATACGGGGCGCAATTACACTGGCTCCGCAAACAACGCCAACCATCACATAATAGGCGCTTCTCCCCTTTTCGACCCCCAGCTTAAACATAAACGGCATAGAAATAGAAGAAGCCACTGTCGCCACGGTTATCATCAGCAGCATCAGCGTCAGAAAGCCCTCCAGCGAAAAGCTTCCGTTCATGACCATCTTGATTCCCTGCACCAACCCAGTCGCAAGCAAAACCGCAACCTGCGCCAGCAACGCAACTAGATACTTTGCAGATACGATTTGCGCTCTGGTGTATGGCAACGTGCCGCTGTATTGCATCCAGCGACTGCGCTCGTCGTATCCCAGCAGATTCACCGGCAGCACGCCACAAAGCAGACAGGGATAAAACACAAAGAACATATTCTCATCACCGGCAAAGGATATTGCAAGAAACACCGCCGCAATCAGCAAAAATGACCGGCAATATTTTTTCATCATATACCAGTCTTTCAGAAGTAATCCCTTCACCTTACCTCGCCTCCTTTGCCATAAATATAAAGAGTTCTTCCATGCTGACGGGACTGACCGGAACGCCCTCCGGCACCGCATTTCTACAAACTATGGCTTCAATGCCATAGGGATTCTCCTTTTTGTACTTTATCGACGCAGCGGGAATCATCTGGAGCGATTCCGCCGTGTAATGTACCAATCCATACTCCTCCAGCAAGCGATCCTTCTCCTCACACAGAAGCACTTTTCCTTTATGCAGGAACACCACATAATCACAGAGCTTCTCCAAATCACTGACGATGTGGGAGGAAATGAGGATGGCATGATTTTCATCTCTGGTAAACTCATTGAACATCTCCACCACTTCATCACGAACCACCGGATCCAGCCCGGATGTAGGCTCGTCCAGAATTAGCAGTCGAGCACCGTGGGACATGGCCACCGCTATACCGAGCTTCATTTTCATACCCCGTGAGAAATCCTTGAAGGGTTTACCATCCGGCAAGGATAGCTTCCGCAGCAGTCGGTCATATTCTTCTTCCTGCCAATTTCGGAAGGTGTGCTTCATTATTTTCCCAACCTGCATGGCTGTCAGGCACTCCGGCAAGCCTACTTCGTCCATGACAACACCAATATCTTCCTTGGACAACGCAATACCATCGGCGTTGTCCTTTCCTAAAATACTGATTGATCCACCGTCCTTGCGAATCATGCCCAGAATCAGTTTTATGGTTGTGCTCTTGCCGGCACCGTTCTCTCCAATTAAGCCCATAATGCATCCGCTGGGCAGCGTTAAGCTCAAGTCATCCAGCTTAAAACCTGGATAGGTCTTTGATAAATTTCTAATTTCCAGTGCGTTCATCCCTGTTCCTCCCAACTAAAATTGACCATATTCAAAATATCCTGCTTGCCCAGATTGCATGATTGGGCAAGCCGATATATTTCATCCATGTATGCTTCGATTTTCTTTAGATTCTCTTCCCGAAGCAGTTCTACATTCTTCGGCGCAACGTAGCACCCCTTTCCGGGCAGCGTATAGAGAAACCCGTCCTTTTCCAATTCATCGTAGGCACGCTTGGTTGTGATAAAGCTGATGCGCAAATCCTTCGCAAGACCACGAATGGACGGCGGCATCTCATCCTCACGCAATGCCCCGCTGATAATTTGGCCTTTGATTTGAGAGTATATCTGGTCATATATGGGTGCGCCACTTTTATTATCAATCAGTATATGCACATTCACTCCTCCACCCGCACTGTATATACTAATTATATACAGTATGATCGGTTTTGTCAATAAGAAAGGCACCGCATTTACGCAGTGCCTTCCCATCGTTATACTTTTACAAGCCCAATTCCTCGCCTACCAGAATAAACTTGATACGTCCCACAGGACGGCAGTGGCGGGTAATCAGAATCTGATTACAAATGCAGCTCTCGCTGGTGCAATCGGCGCAGGTGCCGGTGGCAGTGCAGGGATTGTTCAACCCGAAACGTTGCTGATTCAAGGGTGCGGCAACAGTACGGGCACGGGTGATGGCATCTTCCAGCGTATCCGTCACCTTATTCATGCCCGCAATCACCAGAATCTCCTTGGGGCCGTAAACAATGGCCGCCACACGGTTGCCCATGCCGTCAATATTGACCATCTCGCCTTCCATGCTCAGACCATTGGCGCTAGTCAGGAAAACATCCGCAAACATGGAATCCTTCGCCGCCTGCTGCTTTTCCTCGGGGGTTTCGCACTTATCCCGGTCGATGGCACGGTAATTGCCCACGTTCAGCGCATCGATCAACCCAATTTGGTGCGCAGACATCACGCCGCCCCAGCCGACTGTCGCACCCTCCGGAATCAGCTCCAGCGCCTTGGTCAACGCCTCCTCCTTCGTGGCGCAGTAATAGGCATCAAAATGCCGCTTTTTCAGATTCTTCACCAGAATCTGTCCACGCTTATCATAGTACTTCTTATGCATTTCAGTCATTTTAACCGCTCCTTTTTTCTTTCATCATAACCTAAAACGAGAGAATTGTAAAGTAATTTGTTTCCCGCACATAAACATTTGTTGATTTATCCAGAAATATATGGTAACATGATTGCAGGAATACGCAAAGGAGGTTTGTTTATGATTTGTCCCAACTGCGGAACCGATAATCCCTACGGATCCACCTACTGCTCAGACTGTGGCGCACCCATCAGCGCTCTGCCCCCGCAGGCACCTCACTCCCCCTATGACGCAGGCCCCACGCCGCCCTATGGTTCTTATCATATGACACCGCCACCGTCCTACGGCTCTTACAGCGGGGCACCCACTCCGCCCTACGGGCATCCTTATTCGCCCCCCTATGGCTCCACCTCCACCGACGTGCAGCCGGCCAAGGGGCTGTCCATCGCTGCGCTGGTACTGGGCATCATTTCGATTTTCCTGTTCCCCATTATCACCGGCACACTAGCCATCATTTTCGCCGGTGTCGCCAAATCCAAGGGCAACACCCACAAGATGACCACCGCCGGTCTTGTCACCGGCATCATCGGTGTAGCCGGGTGGATACTGCTGCAAATGATATATGCCTTATGACAAAATGGTGCGCTCCGTAAAGCGCACCATTTTTATTATTCAATAATCTCCAGACCCAGATACTTTTCCAGCGCCGCAATTTTAAGACAGGTGCAGAAAACCATCATGGCCTTCTCCAATTCCTCAATGGGAGGCAGGCTGGGAGCGATTCGAATCATGGAATCATGAGGATCGTGGCCATAAGGATAGGTGCCACCAGCCTCCGTGAAAATAACGCCAGCCTTCTTGCACAGCTCCAGCGTCCGCTTCGCCGTACCGGGCATCGCCGCAACACAGACGAAGTAACCACCCTTGGGATGATGCCAATGGGCAATGCCCTTGTTGGTCAGCTCGGAGCGGAGCATCTTCAAAACCATTTCAAACTTGGGGCCCAGAATCTGTGCGTGCTTTTTCATCAACTCCAGCGTATGGGCCCGATCCTTCAAATACCGCACATGGCGCAGCTGATTGACCTTGTCATAGGAAATGGTCTGCACGCCAATCAGCTTCAGGTGATACTGAATATTCTCCTCAGAGGAGGCCAGCACAGAGATGCCCGCACCGGGGAAGGTAATTTTGGAGGTAGAAGCGAACTCATAGACCATGTTGGGTCTGCCCGCAGCCTCGCACAGGGAAATGATGTCCCGGAAGGGCTCGAATTCGCCATCGAACTCATGGACGCAGTAGGCGTTATCCCACATGATGGCAAAATCCGGTGCCGCAGGCTTCAGGTTGGCGAAACGATCAATGACCTCGTCAGAATAAATATAACCCTGAGGATTGGAGTACTTGGGCACGCACCAAACGCCCTTGACCTGCGGATCCTTCACCAATTCCTCGATAGTATCCATATCAGGACCATCGGGATGCATCGCCACGGTAATCAGCTCGAAGCCAAAATGCTCCGTGATGCGGAAATGCCGGTCATAGCCGGGAGAGGGGCACAAAAATTTGACCCGCTCCTCCTTGCACCAGGGCCGAGGACTGTCTTTCAAACCGTGGGTATAGGCACGGGCAATCAAATCATGCATCAGGCTCAGACTGGCATTACCGCCAACAAAGGTCTGCTCCGGCTTACAGCCCAGAACATCCGCCCAATATTCTCTGGCGCAACGCAAACCGGCCAGATCACCGTAGTTGCGGCAATCGTTGCCGTTCAGGATGCACTGCTCCGCATCGGTCAGCTCCGTCATAATATCGCTGACCAAATCAAGCTGCAGCTTGCTGGGCTTGCCCCGTGACATATCCAGCTTCAAGTTCTCCTGCAACAGTGCGCCGTAGCGCGAAATCATTTTCTTTGCTTCAATCCGAAGTTCCTCTCTGCTCCTGCAAGCATAGGTGGCCACTTCCATCATCCTTTCCCATTCATCATGGGCTTATTATATGCAAAACAGCCCAAAAATGCAAGTCCATTGTCGCAAAAATTCATTTCATTTTTTGTATTTCTGTATATTTGTATCATTGCCCAAAATTCCACTTCTTACAGAGCTATTTTTATCCATTTTCACACTTGCATTTTCCGCATACCTAGCATAGAATTTTAGTGTATATCGATTGAAAGGAAGGGGCCTATGAATCCCACCTTGAATGTACCGGAAATTTTCGGAACTGACGTTTTTAACGAAGCCGCAATGAAGCAGCGCTTGTCCCCAGATATCTATGAGGCCTGGAAGCAATGCATCCGTACCGGCTCCTCCCTGCCCCTGAACGTTGCTAACGAAATTGCCGAAGCGATGAAGCTATGGGCAACCGAAAAGGGTGCGACCCATTATACCCACTGGTTCCAGCCCATGACCGGCATCACCGCCGAGAAGCACGACTCCTTCATCTCCCCTCGGGGCGATGGACGGGTCATCATGGAATTCTCCGGCAAGGAGCTGGTGCGGGGCGAGTCCGACGCAAGCTCCTTCCCCTCCGGCGGTCTGCGGGCCACCTTTGAAGCCAGAGGTTACACTGCATGGGATCCTACCGCCTTTGCTTTTGTGAAGGATAACAGCCTGTACATCCCCACCTGCTTCTTCTCCTACACCGGCGAAGCACTGGACGAAAAAACTCCCCTGCTGCGCTCTATGGACGAGGTGTCCCGGGAAGCCATCCGAATCCTACGGCTTTTTGGCGACACCGAAACAAAGCGAGTCACCGCCTCCGTCGGTGCCGAGCAGGAATACTTCCTGCTACCTAAGGATTTGTACGCCCAACGAGAGGATCTCCGGCTCACTGGTCGGACTCTGTTCGGTGCCCCGGCCCCCAAGGGCGAAGAGCTGGAAACCCATTACTTTGGTACCATCCGCACTCGTGTGTCCACCTTCATGAAGGATCTGGACGAGCAGCTGTGGCGATTGGGCGTGCTGTCGAAAACCAAGCATAATGAAGTAGCTCCCTGTCAGCACGAGCTGGCGCCCATTTTCTCCAGCGCAAGCAACGCCTGTGATTCCAATCAGCTCATCATGGAAATCATGAAGAAGTGCGCCGCCAAGCACAATCTGGTGTGCCTGCTTCATGAAAAGCCCTTCTCCTGCGTCAGCGGCTCCGGCAAGCATAACAACTGGTCGCTGGCCACCGATACCGGCAAGAATCTGTTCAGCCCTGGTAAAACCCCCCGCCAGAACGCGCAGTTCCTTGTGTTTCTGGCCGCCTTTGTCAAGGGTGTTGATGAATATCAGGATCTGCTCCGTTGCTCCGTGGCCTATGCGGGCAACGACCGCCGCCTAGGTGCAAACGAGGCCCCTCCCGTAATTTTGTCCATCTATCTGGGCGATGAGCTGCACGCCGTAGTGGAATCCATCATCAACGGCAGTAACTATACCGCACCCGAAAAGAGCGTCATGCGTATTGGCGTGGACGTGATGCCCCCCATCCCCAAGGATACCACCGACCGGAACCGAACCAGCCCGCTGGCCTTCACGGGTAATAAGTTTGAATTCCGTATGCTGGGCTCTTCCCAGTCTATTGCCGACCCCAACATTGCCTTGAACACTATCATGGCCGAAGAGCTGAATGGCTTCGCCACCATTTTGGAAAATGCCGAGGATTTCGATGCAACGCTACAAACACTAGTTTGTGATACCTTCACTGCCCACCAACGGATCCTTTTCAACGGAAACGGCTACTCAGAGGCCTGGCGGCAGGAGGCAGCTCGCCGTGGACTCAGCGAGCTGCGCAGCACCACCGAAGCCATGCCCCGGTACGCCTCCGAGAAAAATGTCGCACTGGTTACCAAGCACGGCATTTTCACCGAGCCGGAGTTCCGAGCCAGAAACGAAATCCATCTGGAAACCTACCGCAAAACCATCAACATTGAAGCCAAAACCACTGCGGATATCGCTCTGCGTCAGATTCTCCCCGCCGTCAGTAGCTATTGCGCAGATTTGGCAAATCGAGTGACCGGCAAAAAAGCAGTGGGCTGCGCCTGCCGCGCTGAATCCGCATTGCTGGAAAAGCTCAGCACCGGAATCGACGCCTTGTATGACTGCATCGAAACACTGCAAAGCAAGCTCCGTGCCGTTCCGGCAACCAGCATCGAAGCCGCACAGTATTTCAGCGAGGAAATCGTCCCCGCCATGGATGCCGTCCGGGCGGAAGCCGATGCGATGGAGCTGATTACTGACAAAACCTATTGGCCTTTCCCCACCTATTCGGATTTACTGTTTTATTGATAGCGATTCCTCCGTGCATCATGCACGGAGGAATTCTTCGTATAGAAAACCGGAGTGGGCAAGCCCACTCCGGTTCAATATTAGGTTTGATTAGAAGAACTTCTTCTTGCAAACAACGGTAGCTACAACGCCCATAGCAGCCAGAATCATGACAAAGAAGATGCCATCGAGGCTGACATCGCCAGTGGAAATGGGGGGAGCTGCCTGCTTGTTGTTAACGGTGATTTCACCGGTAGCAGCATTGAAGGTGATGGTCACAGAACCGGCAGAATCCATGGTAACGGAAACATTGCCGCCGTTGGCACCGCCAACGCCCCAATTCTCATCCCAGTTGCCCTTGGTAATCTTGAACTCATAGGTACCGGCAGCAACATTGTTGTAGGTGATGGTGTAAGTGCCATCGCCGTTGTCGGTCATTCTGTTGTTGGCATCGGCGGCATCCCACTCGCTGCCGCACAGACCGGAGTTACCGGCAACATAGTAGTCACTCAAGATGGGATCATCAACCGGAGGATCAATGGGAGGATCAATAGAATCATCCTTGGGAGTGATAGTAACATCGTAGCTGCCATCTGCCTCATAGAAGGTAATGGTCACATCAGACAGAGCGGTCAGCTCCACGGGGATATTACCACCATTGGCACCGCCAACGCCCCAGTTCTCATCCCAAGTGCCCTTGGTGAACTTGAACTCGTAGGAACCTGCAGCGATATCGGTGTAGGTGATGGAATAGCTGCCATCGCCATTGTCAACCATTCTGTTGCTTTCATCATTGGGGACCCACTCGCTGCCGCACAGACCAGCGCTACCGGCAACATAGTAGTCGCCCAGCATAATCACCGGGACGGGGACAATCTCAATCTCGTAGGAACCATCCGCAATATAGAAGGTGATGGTCACATTGGACAGTTCAGCAACATCCAGAGGAATGTCGCTACCGTTGGCACCTTCAACGCCCCAGTTCTCATCCCAAGTGCCATGGTTGGTGAACTTGAAGAAGTAATTACCGGCAACAACGTCCTCGAAGGTAATCTGATAAACGCCCATAGAAACCTTGTTCATCAGGCCAACAGAGTTGGCAGGATTCCAGCTGCCCAGCCAATCGGCGCTGCCCACAACACGGATTTCATTATCGTCAACGACAGGGGTATCTCCCTCTTCCGCAACGTAGTAGCAAGCTACCAGATAAGCAGAGTCGGGATTGGTGTTTTCATCAATCTCCTCAAAGGGAGTGAAGGCGGGGTCAAACCACTTGTTAGACTCACCGTAAGCAGCCAAGAACATAACCAGGTCAACAGTCAGAGGATACAGACCATCATCGTCGGAAGCATCCACATACTCCTTCATGCTGTCCAGGAAGTCGTAAGCGGCAATCACATTGCCGTCCTGATCCTTCAGCTGACCTCTCAGGTGCAACGCAGGAATGCCACCGTAGTAATACAGAGCCATATCAACGCCATCGCTGAGCAGGTTCATGTAAATGATGGGACCATCCTCACTGCCCAGATGGCAGATGCCGTTATCATCCATATAAACAGCCTGAGGAACGGTGATATCCACAGCTACCAGCTCCTGACCATCTTCCAGAACAAGCTGGTTGGAGATGTCGGGGGTATGCTGGTTCTCATAGGGAACGTAATCAATCTGATCCTCAATAACAGCCTCGCCCTTCTTCTCAACAGTCACAGTGGTATCCACGGTAACACCAATCAGAATGCTCTGGCCAACAGCGGTGCAGTCCCACTCAACAACATTGGTCTTGCTGTCGCCCAGCTTATCAAAGGGGAAGGTGAAGGTGTTCCAGTCGCCCAGTAGAACGCCGGCGGGGGCAGTGAAGGTATAGACACCGGTTTCGGTGGGCTCAAACTCGTACAGAGTATTGATTGCAGTGGAATCAGCGGGGCAATCGTTACCGCCCATATAAATGGTACCGGCGATGATATACTCATCCTTAGGAATCTCCACATCGCCAGAATCGGGAGTGAAGGTCAAAGTAGCGGAAACGGTGCCATCCACATCGGAATACTCAGAGGAACTGTATGCCCACAGCTTAATGGTGTATTCGCCGACATCAGTCAGCTCATGGTCGGCATCGGGACCGACACTCCAAGCACTGGCGCTGAAATACAGGGACTCCTCGCCGTTGGGGTAAACAATCTTATAACGCCAGCCGGGATTGCAGTCGCCAATCTTGACATTCAGCACACCGGTGGTTTCGGTGGTGAAGGAATAAGTCCAGGGCTCTTCCACGCCAACAGACTCGCCAGTGATGGAAGCCAGCTCCTGGGCCTCGCCGCCCTCTTCAGAACCGGGGGCAACCACTTCCACCAGAACCTTGGCACCGTTCTTAGAGCCGTAGTCGAAGCCGGTCAAATCCAGGCTCAGAGTAACCGTGGAGTCATCCTCAGCCACGGTGAAGGTGGAGTTGTTGGCATTGTACAAAATATCAGCCCACTCGCCAACGGTGACAGCACCGCCGACGCCCCAGTTGTCGTCCCACTTATTGTTAGCGGCGAACTTAAACTCGTAATTGCCGGCAGCCACGGAAGGATAAGTAATACTCCACACGCCATCATTATTGGTCATGTGGTTGGAAGCCGCTGCGGGATCCCAGCTGATATTATTCAGGAATCCGCCTGCACCGGCACCAACAGCCGTAATGGAGCTGGCCTCAAACACAACAGTACCCACGCCAGGACCAGTAACAGTGATAGCCTTGGTAGCGGGGTCAAAGGTAATGGTAATATTACCCTTAACGTTGTTGGCAAAGCTATAATTTTGGGAGCCATCGCCCCAGCTGTTGTCCCAGGTACCATCGGTAACCTTGAACTGATAGTTACCCACAGGAACATTAGTGTAGGTGATAGTATACACATCGCCCTGCTGGGTCATCTTGTTGTTTGCGTCGGAAGCGTTCCACTCACTGCCGCACAGACCGCTCACGCCGGCGACGATATAAGTGTCAGCCGCGAAGACAGCAACAGGCAGCATGGCCAGAACCATCGCCAACACAACAACAAAGCCGATAATCTTCTTCATTGATTGTTTCCTCCTTAAAGATATTCCGAGCTATAACATTCACTAACTCACTATGCATTGTAACATGAATCAACCATCTGCGCAAGCCCCAATTTAAGAATATTTCACAAATTAACCAGATAATTGTATCCCCCCTGCTCCGCAAAGAGCAGGGGGGAGTTATCAGGCAATGGTAGCAGTGGTTTCGATAGTAGCCTTGGGGTACTGGTACTTGGAATTGGGCTTAGCGGCGATGATGATTTCAATCTTTTCGCCGGACTTCACATCAATGGACACGCTGTTGGCACCATCCTCAATAGTTTCCTGAACAGGAATGCCATTTACCACTCGGGTAACGGTGATACTGGCACCAAACTTACTGCTGCACTTATCAATGGTGATGGTCAGCGTACCGGTCTTGGTAGCCGTCCACTTGTAGCAAACGCCCAAATCATTTCCAGCCGCAGTTTCCGTCTTGTTCGCTCCCAGGTTAAAGGTGTAGGGGTTTTCCCGATGGCCCTTGGGATAGCTCAGGGTCGCCTTGAAGGTTTGATCCTTTGTGCCCTTGTTTCCGATTGCGATTTTAACAGGCAAGGTAACATCATCAGACTGCAGGTTGCTGAGGGTCACGCTGCCATTCTTAGCCTCATATGTCTTGCCATCGAAAATAATGTAAGCATCGCTGCTTTTAATGGTCAGGTTCGCATCATTCACCTTATACAAATTGTAGTATACGATATGATTAGCCTTGACCTCGGCATTGAACTCCAGAACGCCGCCAATCTCAATGGGGGTATCCTTGTTATCTTCAATGGGTTCCGAGGGCTTAGGAGTGGTGCTGCCGCCCTGATTGGGGTTCTGGGTGCTGCCGCCCTGGTTGGGGTTCTGAGTGGTACCGCCCTGGTTGGGGTTCTGGGTATTACCGCCCTGGTTGGGATTCTGAGTTGTACCGCCCTGATTGGGATTTTCCGTAGTGCCACCCTGATTGGGATCTTCCGTATTGTCGGGATTCTCAGGCAGCTCCGATACAGGGGCATCCTCATGCATCAGCAGGAACATCCAGGCAATTTCCCTATTGATTCCCTCTTCGGTGCCAAACAGGTAGTTCACAGTATCCTCTCTGCACCAGCCCAGCTGCTCAATGCCCTTGGGCAGGATGTAAAACAGATCCTTGTTCAGGGGGTAGACGCCGGAGGCCTTATCTCTGGCGGTAACGTACTGCCGCATAGCATCGGTGTAGTCCTCCTTGAAGAAGTCCTCACGACCGTTGTCATACATGTAGCGGAAGGGGGCACTGCCGGTCTGCATCAGGGTGCCGTCACTGCCGTAGACGATTTCGCCCACCATGTCCATCAGGCAAATGCCGTACATGGGCTTGCCCAGCTGCACAAACACCATTGGGCCATCCGCGGTATTCAGGTGGTAACAATTGTCCTGCTCGTTCAGCACCAGCTTGCAGGCATCGGTGGAGGCCGTCAAATCGAACTCCTTCAGCGTAATTCCCTCAGGCAAAACGTAGTCCTTGATTTCCAGCTTGGGCGCATAAATAGACCAGGGCTCCTGATCCACGGTCCAATCCTGCTCGCCGATGCGGATAATGTTCAGCACGCAGCTCTCGGTGCCCTCGGCCACATCCAGACCGATGACAAAAACAGTAGTACCGGTATTACCGGAGCCAATCATGTCAGCGGCAACGTTAATGCTGATTTTGCCATCCACCGGCTCAACGGTGCTTTGACCCATAATGTAATGGGTGCTTGCGCCGTAAACGCCGATGGTAGCGGCATTGTCAGTGACGCTCAGCTCATACTTGCCCGCCTCAGTGGGAACGAACAGGAAGTAATTCCGATCCTCAGCGGTAACGCTCACTGCAGTGCTGCCCACATTGACAAAGTAGGCATCGTAGGACAGATTACCCTCCATGGTCACGGAATTGGCATTGATTGTTTCAAAGCTCTCGCCCATGGCATTGGCCAGCACCAACTCCAGTTCAGGAGCCTCAGCAGTGACCTTTGCGTTTTCATCATAGCTCAGTACAGCAGCGGCATCGGTGGAGGCAACCTTAATGGAGTACTCACCGGCATCCAGCTCCTTCGTCGCAACGCCCTCGGCATTGACAGTGGCCAGTGCTTCCTTTCCGTCCGCAGACACAAAGGTCACAATCAAACCCTCGGTATAGGGCTGACCCACGCCGTTGACCAGCTTAACCTGATAATTCAGCTTACCGGTGATGGGCTTAGATTGCTCACTGGGCTTGGTAGTGGGGTCGGCTTTGGATTCCTCGTCACTGCAGGCAGCCATGCTTAGCAGCGAAGCCACCATCAGAACACACAGCAGCAGCGCTCGAATTCTTTTGTTCATCGTGTTTCCTCCTTAATATGATATAGCTCGCTTAAACAATCTGCTTCAGCGGCTTGATATACTGCTCACGGCGACGGGCCTTTTCAGTAGCGTAGGCTGCGTCATTGCCGGAGTGGATTTCTCTCAAGTAATCGTAGTGATTCTGCAAAATCGCCTCATTATCACGGGACAGCATCATCACCGCAATGGATGAGCACTGGTCGGAGGCACGCTCCAGATAGGTCAGGGCTTCCATGAACACCAGACCTGTATCCACGGAGCAGGTGCCGTTCTTCAGTCGCTTAGTGTGACGGTCACGGAGAATCATGACCATATCATCGATGACCTCCTCCAAAGGCTCGATGGACTTGGCGCCCTCGTTGTCATCTTCGGAGAACGCCTTAATTGTAATGTCCAGAATCTCGTCCACAGCGGAGCAAATCAGATTCAGCTCCTGCTTTGCGATATCGGAGAAGGAGGTACCGGCCTCATTGAGCCGCTGACCCAGCTCCACCAGATTGGTAGCATAGTCACCGATTCGCTCGAAATTAGGCACAGTCTGCATCAGCATATCCACCTGACGATCGTCAGCCTCGGACTCAATGACCTTACTCAAACCAATCAGGAACCGGTCGGAGCGGTCAGCAAACTGATCCAGCTCATTCTCATCCTCATCGATGTCGGCAATCTTAGATTCATCATAGTTGACAAGCATCTTGCAGCCCTGAGCGAAGTTGGCACGGGCAACTGTGCCCATCACAGCCACGGACTTGGTGGCCTCTGCCACCGCTACGGCGGGAGAAATGTACAGCTTCTCGTCCAGAGCGTAGAGAGCTGCGTGACGCTGGGGCTTCTGCTTGTCCTCCTTGACAATCAGCATGGACAGCTTCACCAGCAGGCCGGAGAAAGGAATCAGAACAATTGCGGTAAGGAGATTGAAAATAGTCTGGAAATTGGCGATTCCGCCGCTATCAACGGTAGCCTTCCAGAATTCCGCACCGAACACAGCGAAACGCTGCATAATCATCATGACCGCCATGAACAGGACGGTACCAATGGTGTTGAAAGCGATATGTACCACACCGGTGCGCTTGGCATCCTTAGAAGACCCAATAGAGCAAACCATCGCCGTTGTGACGCAGGTGCCAAGATTGATGCCCATAATGATGGGATAAGCCATGGCGAAGGTCACGCCAGAGCCGGGTACCGCCGCCACCGTCTGGAGCATACCCACCGTAGCGGAGGAACTTTGGACGATGACCGTCAGCACCAGACCAAAGAGGATGCCCAGCCAAGGGTTGCCAAGCACGCCCATGAAGGCAGTAAACGCATCCGTACCAATCAAAGGCTTAACACCTTCGGTCATCAGGTTCAGGCCCACGAACAGGACACCGAAGCCGATGCAGATGTCGCCGATGGGTTTGGTCTTCTTGGACTTGACGAACATCAGTAGAATAATACCAATCAGCAGAGCGATGGGAGCCAGCGTATCGGTATCGAAGACCCACAAGAACCAATTATCGCCTGCCTCGATAGAGCCGAGTCGAATAATTTGGGCTGTAATGGTTGTGCCGATGTTGGCACCCATCACGATGGACACAGCCTGCTTCAGGTTCAAAACGCCAGCGCCAATCAGTGCCACAGTCAGAACGATGGTTGCGGTTGAGCTTTGGATGACGGCGGTGACCAGCGTACCAGTCAAAACGCCCAGAATCACGTTACCAGTTACCTTTTCCAGCACACGCTTCAGCGCAGCGCCGGAGCTGTTCTTCAGGCCGTCGCCCATGGCCTCAATACCGTAGAGGAACATGGCCAGACCGCCCAGTAGCGAGATTATGGCGGTAGCGATATCCATTCTCGTCATAATTTTGGATCTCTCCTGTTTTTCGTTTTTAGTTTCGTCCACATAGGGCTATTGTACATTATAACACTCGCAACGGAGGTTGTACAGATGCAAAATGTTATTTTTTTGCGTGCCGATGTATATTTCCTCAAATTCAGTGGAATTATACTAGGTTCTCCTCTAAAAACGCATTATTTTTCAGATGTCCAAAAACTAATTTAAGATTATTATACGAAAATTCTTGGTATTCAGGGTATATTCCAAGATTTCCATCCGTAAAAATTGGCACAAAAGGTACGTACACTTTGCCGAAAGAGTGTTTTGAAGCGCTCTTTTATACACCGGTAGAGCCGAAACCGCCCTCTCCCCGGTGAGTATCAGAAAGCTCCTCTGTCAGCTCATAGGCAGGAGTATACACCGGCGCAATGATAAATTGGGCCACACGCTCCCCGTTTTCCACAGTCTGGGGCTGGGTACCATGGTTCAGCAGCACCACCTTGATTTCGCCACGGTAGTCGCTGTCCACCACACCCACCTTGTTGGCCGGTGCCAGTCCCCTTTTCGCCGCCATGCCGCTGCGGGCATAAACCAGTCCGGCGCAGCCCTTGGGCACCTCCAGCGCAATGCCGGTAGAAATCCAGGCGGTTTCGCCGGGCAGGATGGTCACCGGCTCCTCCAGACAGGCATACAGATCCGCGCCTGCCGCCTCGGGGCTTCCGTAGCTGGGCAGCTTCGCCAGCGGGTGTAGCTTTTTCACTCGAATGGGATTCATCCCTTCATCCCCCTTCCATTGCCCTGCCAGTCCTCCCAAAGAACGACGCTCCCCTGCTCCAGCGAAGCGGGCACATCAATCAGCCGCTGATTATCAGAGCCACGGAACCGCAAAGAAAGATTCTTCCGGCTCTCAATAAAGGGCCCGTCCACCAGCACGTCCAGATAACTCAAAAATTCTCTGGTGATTGCCGGATCACCCAGCTTGCCGGGCAGAATGTCCCGGTCGAACAGATAACCGGAGAAGCTCCAGATGCTCTTTTCCGGATACTTGGCCTTCACCTGCCGCAGAAGTTCCACGATTGCTGGCTGATTCTGAGGTTCAAAAGGCTCGCCGCCCAGAAGTGTCAGTCCCTTCACGTAAGAGGGTGCCAGCATATCGAGAATTTTATCGATGGTTTCCTGCGTAAAGGGCTCGCCATAGTTAAAATCCCACGCCACTTCGTTGAAGCAGCCCTTGCACCGATGAGTGCAGCCGGATACGAACAGGCTCACCCGCACACCGGGGCCATTGGCGATATCACAATTCTTAATGGATGCGTATTTCATAAGCAGCCTCCATGGCATATTTTTTACATTGTATCATATCGATTCCCCCTCTGCAAGTATTATCCACCCCAATCTTTTGCGAAAGTGTAAAGGTTTTGGGTTCACACTTGCATTTTTGAATTTACGGGGTATAATAGAGATGAACATATTACGAAATGAGGGATAGCCCATGTTTTCTAACGAACCCCGTTGCCGATACCGCTCCAATCAGCTGGGCGAAGTCATCTGCCAGCTGCGTTTCCCTGAGATTTTGACAATCGGCGCCAATGTGCCCGTCCAGTTTCAGGAAGCCATCCGTGACGAATACCCCCAGTACGCCGCCCGTAAGGAGGCTCCCGCCCCTCGGCTCACCGGCACCCCCGGCAATCTGACTGTGGAAAACCAGCCCCAGACCATCAACTATCAGTTCTCCTCTGCTGACGGTGTGTGGCGTGTGAATCTTACCAGCAAATTCATCTCCCTGTCCTGCAGCCGTTATACCTGCTGGGAGGAGTTTGCCGCCAAGCTGGATAAGCCGTTGGTTGCCTTCATCAAAATTTATAAGCCCGCCTATTTTGAGCGTGTGGGACTGCGTTATCTGAACTTCATCTCCCGTCAGGAGCTGGGTCTGGATCAGCCTTTCTCCGCACTGATTGCCCCCTGTTACTTAGGTCTGCTGGCCGAGGAGGATGTGAACGACTCCGCCATCGCCCGCTGTAGCATCGATGCGGAGGTGAATCTCCGTGGCGGTTGCAAGGCCAAGTTCCACGCCGGCCCCGGTCTTGTTAAGAAGAACGGCCAGCAGGATAACGAAATCAAGTTTATTTTCGATCAGGATTTGTTCATGGCTGGCAATGTACCGGTGAATATGTCCGCCGGAGCCCTCCAGACCCTCCATTCTCAGGCATGGGGCGTTTTCCGTGGTGCCATCACGGATACGCTTCACGATGCCATGGACCCTGTATCCATCTAAAAGGAGAATACCATGCCCTATTACTACTTCTACGGCTTTGATCCGCTATACCTGATTCTGGTGCTTCCTTGTATCCTGCTGTCCCTGTGGGCTAGCTTCAATGTAAACAGCACTTTCAAAAAGTACTCCAAGCAATTTTCCATGCGCCGGCTCACCGGCGCACAGGCTGCGGAACGGGTACTGCAGGCCAATGGTGTCCGTGGCGTGCGGATTGAGCGTATTGGTGGCAAGCTGTCCGACCACTACGACCCCAAGGCCAATGTAATCCGCCTGTCCGACGAGGTGTATGATTCCACCTCCACCGCCGCCATCGGCGTTGCCTGCCATGAGGCCGGTCACGCAGTGCAGTACGCCCAGAGCTACGCTCCCATCAAACTCCGAGCCGCCATCATCCCTATCACCAACATCGGCTCCAAGCTGGCAATGCCCCTGATTCTTCTCGGCCTGATCCTAGGTTTCATGGAAGGCTTTTCCTTCCTGTTCGTGTATCTGGGCATCGGTTGCTTTGCCCTGTCGCTGGTGTTCCAGTTGGTGACCCTGCCGGTGGAATTTAACGCCAGCCGCCGCGCCATGCAGGCCATTGCGGACTCTAATCTGTTGACCGTCGACGAGCAGCAAGGCGCACGCAAGACCCTCACCGCCGCTGCCATGACCTATGTGGCCGCCACTGCCGTATCCCTTGCTCAGCTGTTGCGACTGCTGCTTCTGTTCAGCGGACGTAGAGATGATTGATATCCCATGCCGCTCCACCTCGGAGCGGCTTTTTTCAACCTTCACATCAAAATCATCGTTTATTATTTGTAGGGGCGAGCATCGCTCGACCGATTCATATGTAATCATTGCGTTTCGGACGACCAATGGTCGCCCCTACATTTCGCTAAACAATCATTCAACAGGCTTGACAGCCGGAGCGGTTTTCGCTATAATTTTCGGAGCTTACATTATATAAAGAGGAAATCACATGAACGAATTGCTGGAACTTTATCAGACTATGGGCATCTCCCCCGCTGTGTATGAATACGGAGAAAAGACGCTGGCACGCATCAGCGACCGGTTCGCCGCCATCGACAAGGTAGCCGAATACAATCAGGCCAAGGTGCTGACTGCTATGCAGAAAAACCGGGTGTCCGCCGCCTGTTTTGCCGCCACCACCGGCTACGGCTATGATGACATGGGACGTGACAATCTGGAAAAGGTCTACGCCGACGTGTTCCACACGGAGGCGGCGCTGGTGCGCCCTCAAATCACCTGCGGCACCCACGCCCTGACCATCGCCCTGTCCGCCAACCTGCTGCCCGGTGACGAACTGCTCTCCCCCGTGGGTCTGCCCTACGACACCTTGCAGGAGGTCATCGGCATCCGTCCCAGCCCCTGTTCCCTTGCGGAATATGGCGTGACCTACAATCAGGTAGATTTGCTGCCCGACGGCACCTTCGACTACGAGGGCATCCGTGCCGCCATCAACGAAAAGACCAAGCTGATTACCATTCAGCGTTCCAAGGGCTACGCCACCCGTCCCACCTTCTCCGTCACGCAAATCGGCGAGCTGATTCGCTTCTGCAAGGAAATCAAGCCGGATGTGCTGGTGATGGTGGACAACTGCTACGGCGAGTTCGTGGAAACCATTGAGCCTTCTGATGTGGGGGCGGATATGGTGGTGGGCTCTCTGATTAAAAACCCCGGTGGCGGTCTGGCTCCCATCGGTGGCTACATCGCCGGTACTCAGAAATGCGTTGACCGGTGTGCCTATCGGCTCTCCGCTCCCGGTCTGGGTCAGGAGGTCGGTGCCAATCTGGGACTGATGCCGGCGCTGTATCAAGGCTTCTTCCTCTCCCCCACCGTGGTGGCCAGTGCCGAAAAGGGTGCCATCTTTGCCGCGAACCTCTACGAGCCGGTGGGCTTCAAGTGCGTACCCAACGCCACCGAATCCCGTCACGACATCATTCAGGCGGTGGAGCTGGGCAGTGAGAAAGCCATGATTGCCTTCTGCAAGGGTATTCAAGCCGCCGCGCCGGTGGATTCCTACGCCGACCCCATCCCCGGCGATATGCCCGGCTACGATGCGCAGGTGATTATGGCCGCCGGTGCTTTCGTGCAAGGCTCTACCATGGAGCTGTCCGCCGACGGCCCCATCCGTGAACCCTACGCCGTCTATTTCCAAGGTGGTCTGACATGGGCCCACGCCAAGCTGGGCATCCTTATGAGCCTGCAAAAAATGGTCGATGCAGAACTGGTACATTTATGATTATCGCCTAGTTTTCAGGGGCGTGTTGCAACATTCGCAACACGCCCCTTTACAATTAATCCGACTTTTTTACAGAGTCCAGAACATTACCTTCCTTATCAATCGTGATGATATATTCTGTATCGTTGTTATTGATTATTTCAATCTCACACTCTCCATTGGAGAAGAATGGCCATTGCCATCCAGTTTTATATTCCGACAAATCAATAACCATATTACCGTTCAAATCATAGAAATAGAGCGCCGGATAGTTTGAAACATCGAAGCTAACCGAAAACAACCCGTTAGAAATATTCCCCTTCATAATAGCCTGTTCATAATCGTGGTACACACTAATTGTCCCCAGGGTCATATCCACCTTATTCAAGGTGGTAAAATCAGTCCGAACGTACTTATTCCCATCTTTTACGCCACAGCGGCAGCAAGTCGCCGCATCGGTACAAGTTGCATCATTAAAACGATGACCCAACGCTTCTCCCTCTGTCGCTCCACAGGAACAGGTCTTTGGGTTAAAACAAGTCGCCGGCAAAAAATCATGCGAATGTGAAGCCTGCGTATCCGATACTAAATCCTCCTCTTTACTATCCCCGGTTCCGCATCCAAACAAAGAAACCAGCACTAAGAAACATAACACCACTGTAAAGATTTTGTTTGGCATATTTTGTTTACCACACTTTATGGATAATTACAACTAAAAAACGCAAAATACCCCGACCGAAGTCGAGGTATTTTAGAAAAGCAAAATAATAAGTGATTCATAGATTACAAAGGCGTTCTTTTTCTTCTCTGGGCAATGCCTTGATGGCAAGCTCCCGTTTCAGGGCATCGGAGTGGGTTCCACATTTTTCGGAATAGACCAGCTCCAGCGGCAAACGTCCACGGGTGTACTTTGCGCCCTTGCCAGCCCGATGCGCCGCCAGTCGAACCTCCACATCGGTGGTGATACCAGTGTACAGACTGCCGTCACCACAGCGCAGGACATATAGTGTCCATGTCTTATCCACGTTTCCGGCTCCCCAGACGACCCAAAATCACATCCAGCATAAACAGCGTGATGTTGCCCAGCACCAGCGTCACTGCCGTAAGAATCATGCCCATTTCTTGATAATCCTCCAGCAAATCCTCCAAGCCGAACACCCAAATCAGCACACCATACATGGCAAAGATGGCCACATTGAAAAACACAAATTTTAGCACAACCGCCAACTTCCAACGGTCAAACCATGGCTTGATGATAGGATAGTACCCCAAAAAGGCGAACACCGCTGCCGCTTCCTTATCCGGAGCCAGCAGGAGCGACAGGATACTCACCGCTCCGTACCACGCCCAACCGGTACGCTTTCCGGTCAGACGCAGCACCACCGTCAGCAGCACCATGCAAAACATGGGGCAGACGAAGGTTGCCACCGGAATCAGCGTTCCCATGGACATGATGACCACCGCCAGCGCAGCCATCACGCCGCCCAGCGCCACATTTTTCGCAGAATTATGCCTCATAGTGACTGTTCTTCTTCAGCAGACCGTACTTGATATCCCACAGCTTCTGGGACAGGTCCACATAATAGGTGTGGGGGTTATCGAAGCGCTTGACCTCATCCCACAGTTTATCCACCTGCTCCAAGCAGTAGGCACGAACCTCTTGCAGACTAGGACACCGGTACACCAACTCGCCGTTTTTGAAGATAGGCACCTGCAACTCCTTGGCAGTGAAATTGTACACCGTCTTGGTTTTCCAGGTTGCCTCGGGATCAAAAATCTCCATATCATGGCTGTCGTCCACAGTTTCATCGTAAACGCACATATAATCCGCAATGGCCTTGCCGGTATCATTGCCGTAGAACCGGTAGAGCTTCTTGTAGTGGGGATTGGTAATCTTGCCAACATTTTCAGAAATTTTAATTTTCGGTTCAACCGTGCCGTCCTCACGTTCCACAGCGACCAGCTTATACACACCACCGAACACCGGCTCACTTCTGGCAGTAATCAACCGCTCGCCCACGCCAAACATATCAATTTGAGCACCCTGCCGTAGCAGATCCTGGATGATATACTCGTCCAGCGAATTAGATACGGAAATTTGGCACTCGGTCCAGCCCGCATCATCCAGCATCTTTCGAGCCTTCTGACTCAGATATGCCATATCGCCGGAGTCCAGACGGATGCCGCACTTGGTGATGCCCATGGGCTTGAGCACCTCGTTGAACACCCGAATGGCGTTGGGGATGCCGGATTTCAGAGTATTATAGGTATCCACCAACAGCGTGGCATTGTGAGGGTACATCTGGCAGTAGGACTTGAAGGCCTCATACTCGCTGTCGAACATTTGAACCCAAGCGTGAGCCATGGTGCCGCCGGCATAAACCCCAAAAAGCTGATCGGAGATGGTGCAGGCCGTGCCATTACAGCCACCGATATAAGCCGCACGGGCACCCAGAATGGCCGCATCAGCGCCCTGCGCACGGCGGGAACCGAACTCCAGCACCGTCCGTCCTTGCGCCGCGCGAACCACACGGTTGGCCTTGGTGGCAATCAAACTCTGGTGATTCACAGACAGCAGCAGGAAGGTTTCAATCAACTGCGCCTGAATCGCCGGTGCCCGAACGGTCAGAATCGGTTCTCTGGGGAACACGGGAGTTCCCTCCGGCACTGCCCAGATATCACCGGTGAACTTAAAATCCGCCAAATACTGCAGGAACTCCTCGCTAAACAGCTTCCGCCCCCGCAGGTATTCAATATCCTCTGGCTCGAAGCGCAGTTCCTGAATGTACTCAATAATCTGCTCCAGACCGGCTGCAATGGCAAAGCCGCCGCCATCGGGACACCGGCGGTAGAACAAATCAAAGTAAGTGATTCGGTCACGATAGCCTTTCTCAAAGTAGCCGTGAGCCATGGTCAGCTCGTAGAAATCGCAGAGCATGGTCAGATTGATTTTGTCGTAGACTTTCATAACGAAACTCCTTTATCGATATAATTGTACTTATTATAGCGCAGCTTCACCAAAATTGCAATCCCTTTATTGACTTATCTCACAAGGTGCGATATATTTTTATAAAAAAGGAGGATTGTATCATGGAAATCACCATTGGTATGAAGGGTGCGGCATCCACCCTCGTAGAAAAAGAAGACACCGCCGCAGAGGTCGGCTCCGGCTCTTTGCTGGTCTACGCCACCCCGTGCATGGTAGCACTGATGGAGGGTGCAGCCTGCGAGGCCATTGAATCTGCCTTGGGCGAAGGCCAGACATCCGTCGGCACCGAGCTGAACATCCGCCATGTTTCCGCCACCCCCGTTGGTTTGGAGGTTCGGGCAGAGGCTGAGATCACCGCTGTCGAAGGCAAGATTATCACCTTCCAAATCACCGCCTACGACGAGGCCGGTGTCATTGGCGAGGGCACCCACAAGCGCTGCATCGTTACCAGCCAGCGTTTTCTGGATAAAACCTATTCCAAGCTATAAAAGAAGCAGTACGGACACATTCCGTACTGCTTTTATTCTACATCTGCAAACAGCTTTTCCAGCAGCTCGTCTTTGGGACGGGGAGCCGGCGGCTGGTGGGAAGAATGGGAATGATGCCCACGGGAAGAACGCTTCATCTTCGCACGGTGCTTGGCTTTGGAGTCGACGCAGATCAGCCACTGGCACATTCCGTAAGTCATAGCCCAATAAACGGTCTGCACGACAAAGGACAGTAGCGGCTGACGGAAAAACACCATCAACACCACACAGGGGCAGGCGCCGAGAAGCCAAATCCACCAGAAATATCGCTGCTTTACCGCCACCCAAATCAACAGAATCACACATGGTATGGAGCAAATCAGCGCAAAGCTAGGATTCTCCATTAAAATGACAATCAAATAGTACAACAGCAAAAACAGGATTGCCGTAAGGATTGAACCTACAATCTTGAAAGACGGACGATCCGTGACACTGTAATATTTCTTTTTATGATGACGGCGGTGCTTGTGAACCATACCACAAATCCTCCCTTCTTCACATTGAAATATTATAGCATATCCCCTAATTGATTGCAATGGTAAAAAGCGACGGAATTCAACATTCCGTCGCTTTTCATCGTTATTTCAGGTATCTGGCACTGACCCAACCGATGTTGATTTTGGCCCAGACAAGACCATCTACCGTCTTTTCCTCCAAAATCACAACCGTCGTGTCCTTTGGAAGCACATAGACCACCGCATATTGAGAACCTGTACCGGAACGAACCTTCAGGCCAGACGCATTGACCACAGCGGTCTTGCCTTTCAGAGTCGAAGCCTCCACGGTTGTCTTCACCGTTTCCATCTTTCCGTAGGTTTCAATGAAGATCCAACCCTTGGAGCAGCGGCCCCACAGTTTACCGTTGAGAGTTGTCTGCTCCAGAATCTCTACCTTCTCACCCTTCTTCAGCGTTCCACAGATGCTACCATTGGGGGTGACACGGATATTCAGAGAATTGGTATTGACTACAGTAGCATAGAGCTTCACCACCGTGACCTTCTTGTTGGTGTCTGGGGTGGTATCGGGCTTTGTAGCGGGAGTATCAGTTTCCGTTACAGTTTCCAGCTTTCCGTAGGAATGGATGAAAATCCATCCCTTGGAGCAACGTCCCCACAGCTTGCCGCTGACGGTTTTCTGCTCCAGAATCTCCACACGATCGCCCTTGTACAGAACACCTACGATGGTACCATTGGGAGTCTTGCGGATATTCAGCGTATCCGTGTTGATGACCGTTGCGTAAAGCTTCGTCACCGTTGTGTTGGGCTTGTAGTTAGGATTCTTTCCGCCGCAGCGGCTGCACAGTCCATCGGTGCCATACTTGTGCCCCAGCGCACTGCCGGAAGTAGCACCGCAGGTAGCGCACTTTCTGGCCGCTGTACAGGTAGCTTCACTATACTTATGGCCCAGAGCGGCTCCGGAGGTAGCGCCGCAGTTCTTGCAGGTCTTGGGCTTGGTGCAGGTAGCAGCATTGTAAGTATGTGGCTTCGTAGCGGAGGTTTGCGTATAGGAATGACCGCAGTAATCACAGGTGTAGCTCACACTGCCACCAGCAGCACAGGTAGCATCCTTTTTTCCGGTAATGGAATAGTCATGGTCGCAGGAGTCTACGATTACCTTGTCGTAATTAGTATACTTCAGCGCAATCCAGCCCTTGGAGGACTTGCCCCAAAGGTAACCGTCATTCTGCTTCACGTCAGTAATGGAAAGCTTTGCGCCGGTACTGACACTGCCTACGGTGCCATAGCTCAAGCCCGCACCGCTGCGCAGGTTCACACTATTTGCAGTAACCGTAACGTTCATTCCCTTGAAATTTGGATTCTTGGCACCACAGGATACGCACAAACCATTCACGCCGTAATCATGTCCCTTGGCGGGAGCAGTATCCGTGTAGCTATCCTTACAGTTGCTGCAGGTAAAGGTCACGCTGCCTTTATTGGTGCAGGTGGCCGGGGTTTTGCTGCTGACGTTGTAATCATGGACGCAGGGATCGGTAGATTCCTTATCATAGGTGGTGTACCGCAGGGAAATCCACCCCTTGTCGAACTTACCCCACAGGTAGCCCCCCTCCCAGCGGCTTTCGGTGATTACGATGACATCACCCTTTTTCGCAGAGGTCACCACCTTATAGCTGGTACCTGGGCCGGAGCGCACATTGACGGAGGTTCCGGTGACCGTAACCTTCTCGCCGTTCACATGACCGCAACGGGTGCAAATTCCTTTATTGTAGCTGTGGCCCAGCGCGGAGCCGGAGGTAACACCGCAGGTCTTACACTTCTTAGCTGCCGTACAGGTAGCGGCAGAATAATTGTGACCCAGTGCATTTCCGGAGATAGCGCCACAAACCTTACACTTCTTGGCTGCCGTACAGGTAGCGGCAGAATAATTGTGACCCAATGCGCTTCCGGAGGTAGCGCCGCAAATCTTGCACTTCTTGGCAGCGGTGCAGGTGGCGGCGGCGTAATCATGACCGGTGGCACCACGGGTTTCCGTGTAGGAATCGCCACAGCTTTCACAAGTGTATGTCACACTCCCCGCTTCCGTGCAGGTCGGAGTCTTCTCTGCGGAAACTACATATTTGTGCTTACAGGTACCCTCCTGCTGGTAATCGGTGTACTCCAGCGCAATCCAGCCCTTATCGAACTGACCCCAGATATAGCCGTCGCTCTCCACCACATCGGTAATCACCAGCTTGTCCCCTTCGTTGGCCTTGGCTACAACGCCATAGCTCAGGCCGGGGCCCCTGCGAACATTGACATCGTTCGCATCGACCGTAACCACCAGTTCTTTCTCGTCGGGTGCAGGCAACTCCACGGGCGGCTCCACAGGCTTGTCATCCGGCACAACCTCACCGCTCAGCGCTTCCCACTGGGCGTACAGGGTGATGTTTTTAGTAGAATGATCCAGCAGCGTAACCACCTGGCCGCCGGTAATTGCAGTATGCCAGCCCTTGAACTCGTAACCGTCCCGACTGGCAGAAACCATAGGCACCGCCGTCAAATCCGCATCGAAGCCCTGAACATTGTAGCTGCTGACCGTGCCACCACGGCCGTCATAAATCACATATGCGTAATTGTCCGGCAGTTCACGACTGAACACGCCATTGAGGTAGGCATTGGCCTCAGCCAGGCGACGCTTCACATGACCCACGCTCCGGTTGCCGCCGGACATGGAGTAAATGGTAAAGGCATAAATCAGCTCATTACCGGTAGCTCCACCGGCGAGGGCGTTAATCAGTGTACCGCCCTTGGTCAGCCAGCTCGGGCCCACATTATAGACCAGCGAAACCACCGCATCGAACTGCTGCTGGGTGAAGGTCACGCCATGGCGGTCAATAAAGGAATTCACCGCTTTTTCGTATGTAAGCACTTCCTTGCGTAGCTCCGCCTCTGCTTCTTCGTGGGTCATAGGCGTTTGCATATAATACTCGATCATATCCGTCGGACAGCGCGTACCGTAACCGATGGTGTAGTGACCGTCGGTATCCCGGTAGGGCGTTCCGGAAAATCCTTCAAACTGCTTGATGAGGTCAAGGCCAGAGTCGCTGGTCTTCATGTCGGAAGCAGCGGAAACCGGTGCCAGAGCAAACAGACCGGTAATAACCGCAAAAACAAGACACAAACTTATCAGTCTTTTCTTCATGGGCATCTTCTCCTTAAGCTCAAACTTTGACGTTTAACATTATAGCAGATTGCTGTCGATTTTTCAAGGTCTTTCCGGTTTACCATAACTCGACGTATTTCACATGATTTCTGTTCATATCTTGTGTAAACTATCTAAATCTAGTGAAATTTTAGTAAATAATAGGAATTTCCCCCACCCTATTGCCAACCCCGTTTGGCTGTGATAAAATAAGCCTAACATCATCGAGGAGGATTCCCATGAAGCAGCATCCACGGGCAATGATTGCCATGAGCGGCGGCGTTGACAGCTCCGTTGCCGCATATCTGACCATGCAGGAAGGCTTTGACTGCATCGGCGCCACCATGCGTCTTCTGGATAGCACCGGTCAGGATATCCATGACGCACAGGCTGTTGCACAGGGGCTGGGAATGCCTTTTTACGTTTTCGATATGACTAAGTCGTTTCAAGAAGCGGTCATGACCCCTTTTGCAGAAGCCTATGAACAGGGACTGACCCCCAATCCATGTATCCTTTGTAACCGTCATTTAAAATTTGGAGCTTTGCTGGAACAAGCCATCGCCCTTGGCTGTGGGTATGTGGTCACCGGTCACTATGCCCGCATCCAATCCGGCGAGCGTTATCAACTCTATAAGGCTGTGGACAGCGCAAAAGATCAAAGCTATTTTCTGTATTCTCTGACGCAGGAGCAGCTTGCCCACATCCGTTTCCCCTTGGGTGAACTGACAAAGGAGCAGGCCCGTCAGGTAGCACAGGCGCAAGGCTTCCTGAATGCCCGCAAGCGGGACAGCCAAGACATTTGCTTCGTTCCGGATGGGGATTATGTGTCCTTTTTGCGGCAGTATACCGGCAAGAACTATCCCTGCGGCAACTTTTTAGACCAAAATGGCAACATGGTCGGACAGCATCAAGGTGCCATTGCTTACACGCTGGGACAGCGGAAGGGCTTGGGACTGGCTATGGGACAGCCGGTGTACGTCTGCGGCAAAGATATGTGCGCCAACACCGTCACCGTGGGTCCCAACGAAGCGCTGTTCCAAAAAAACCTTCTGGCCAAGGATTGGAACTGGATTAGCATCCCTGAGCCTGCCGCTCCCATGCGGGCCATGGCCAAAACCCGCTCCCGCATGACCGAGCAGCCAGCCACCATCTATCCTGAGGGCGAAGGCATCGCCCGCATAGAATTTGACCAGCCCCAGCGAGCCATCACCCCCGGTCAGGCAGTTGTCCTATACCAAGAGGACATGGTTCTCGGCGGCGGCACCATCACCAAGGTTCTATAAAAAACGGGTCTGCACTGGGCAGACCCGTTTATCATGTATCACAGCCAACCAGCGTCTTCCTGCTCGGAACGCTTCTGGCGACCCAGCAGGTCACGCACCGCCTCCTTGGCGCTCTTGCCTTCGTACAGGCACTGATACGCCGCAGTAACGATAGGCATATCCACACCCTGCCGCTGGCACAGCTCATAAGCAGCAGCTGCGGCGTAGTAGCCCTCCACCACAGCGCCCACTTCCTTCATTGCCTCATCCACAGACTTACCTTGACCAATCAGGATACCGGCCCTGCGGTTTCTGGAGTGCATGGAAGTGCAGGTGACAATCAAATCGCCCACGCCGGCCAGACCGGCGAAGGTATCCTTGCTTGCGCCCATGGAGATGCCCAGGCGGGCCATCTCGGTCAAACCTCTGGTCATAAGCATAGCCTTGGTGTTGTCGCCATAGCCCAAACCGTCGGTGACGCCGGCGCACAAGGCGATAACATTCTTCAACGCCGCACCCAGCTCCGCACCGATGGCATCAGGACTGGTGTAAATGCGAAAAGTTTCGGACATGAAAGCATCCTGAACGAACTCCGCCATAGCCTTGTCCACACAGGCAGAAACGCAGCCGGTAGGCACATCCAGCGCCACTTCCTCCGCATGGCTGGGGCCAGTGAGTACCACAACGGTTCTTCCGGTCTCCTGCGCCACCACCTCGGACATCCGCATCTGAGTCCCCTGTTCAATGCCCTTGGTGACGGAAACCACCACCGCATCCTCATCGATGTACGGCGCGATTCCACGGCTGACGCTACGAATAGGGAAAGACGGCGCAGCCACAACCACCATTTTGCAACCGCTGACGCAGGCGTAATCCGGAGAAATCTTCAATCCCTCCGGCAGCACCGCACCGGGCAGACGAATATTGAGCCGCTCATTCTCCATCTGGGGAATGAGTTCTTTTTCAAAGGTCCACATGATCACATCATAACCATTCTTACACAGGCGAATCGCCAGAGCAGTGCCCCATGCGCCGCTGCCAACCACAGCAACTTTCATTTTTTCGATCCTTTCTTAAACAGATTGGTCTTCCGTTCCTGTCCCTTCACCAGCCGCACGATATTGCTCCGATGCATAAACACCGCCAGCACACCCATGGCCAGTCCGCAAATCATCACCACCAGATTGTCGTGGTGGAAAATGGCGAAGCCAACACCAAAGGCCGCCGAAGCAATCACAGAGCCCAAAGAAACATAGCCGGTAATCAAATAAATCACTGCGAAAATAGCCAAAATCAGCGTACCGATTCTCCAGTCAATGGTAAAGGCAATCAGGCAGCCGCTGAGGATACCCTTGCCGCCCTTGAAGCCCAGCAGCACAGGAAAATCGTGACCAATCATCAGGGCCAAACCACCGATGGTCATGCCCTCCAACGTCATGCCGTAGGGCTCCAGCAGCAGGCCACCCAGCAGGCAGGCCAGCACCGCCTTGCCGCCATCCACCAGAATCACGCCCAGAGAGCCAATGCCGCCGTAGTTCCGTGCGAAATTGGTCAGGCCAGCATTGCCGCTGCCGTGGCTGCGCACATCCTCATGAGCCATCAGGCTGGACATCAGCACCGCACCGTTCAAATTACCCAGCAGGTAACTGACCAGCACTGTAATCAAAATCGGATACCACATGCTCATTCCTCCTTATCGCCCTTCTGGCGAATGGTTATGCGCATAGGGGTTCCCTTCAGGCCGAAAACCTCACGAATCTGATTTTCCAGATACCGCTGATAAGAGAAATGGAACAGTCGCGCATCGTTGCAGAAAATGACGAAATGAGGGGGCTTCGTACCAGCCTGCGTCATATAGTAGATCTTCAACCGGCGTCCCTTGTCAGAGGGGGGCTGCACACGGGCAGTGGCCTCCGCCAGAATACTGTTCAGCGCACCGGTGGTGATGCGGCTGGTATTCTGCTTGTGAACCTCCTGAATCATAGGAAACAGCTTATCCACACGAGAGCCGGTCAGCGCCGACAGAAACATCACAGGCGCATAGGTCATATAGCTCAGACCATCCCGCACAGAGCGTTCCATATCACGCATGGTGTTGGTTTCCTTATCCTCCACCGCATCCCATTTGTTGACCACGATGATGGCAGCCTTACCGGCCTCATGAACCAGTCCGGCAATTTTGGTATCTTGCTCCGTCACGCCCTCGTTGGCGTCAATTAGAATCAGGCACACATCCGCCCGCTCGATGGCGCTGATGGAGCGCATATTGGAGTACTTCTCAATAATGTCATCCACCTTGCTCTTGCGGCGCATACCGGCGGTGTCGATCAGGCAATACTTGCCCGTTTCGTTCTCATAGTAAGAGTCAATGGCATCACGAGTGGTGCCGGCCACGTTGGAAACGATGACCCGCTCCTCACCGAGAATCTGGTTCAGTAGGCTGGATTTGCCCACATTGGGCTTGCCCACGATGGCCACGTGGATGATTTCATCATCTTCGTTCTCGCTGTCATCCTCAGGGATGTTCTCCAGCACCCAGTCCAGCATATCACCGGTGCCATGGCCGTGGATGGCGGAGGTTTCAAACAGGTCGCCGATACCGAGGCCGTAGAACTCAAATACATCCGGATTCACGGTGCCGATGGAGTCGCACTTATTCACCGCCAGACACACGGGCTTACGGGACTTGCGCAGCATGGTAGCCACATCCTGATCGGCGGCGGTAACACCGGAGCGGACATCCACTACCATTATAATCGCATCCGCCAGCTCAATGCCGATTTCTGCCTGACGGCGCATAAATTTCAGCATATCGTTCTCGGTGCCCGGCTCGATACCGCCGGTGTCCACCAGACTGAACTGCCGGCCGCACCACTCGCAATCGCCATAGATGCGATCCCGAGTCACACCGGGGGTGTCCTCCACGATGGAGGTGCGGTGTCCAGTCAGCTTATTGAAGAGCATGGATTTACCAACATTGGGGCGACCAACAATGGCCACCAAAGGTTTAGCCATGCAATCACTTCCTTTCTAAGGGATATCTTATATATTATGGCACAATTAATCCGAAAAAGCAATGCCAAAGTGCCATGAATGTTGATGAACGAAATTATCGTTTAGCGGCGTAAACGCCGAATGGAGAATTGAAAGTTGAAAATTGAAAATGAATGTATTTCCTTACGGAAATGATTTTAATTAGTCGGCAAAGCCGACACAATAATTATCAATTCTCAATTATCAATTTTCAATTGCAGCGCATTTGCGCTGCTATAAACGATAATTTACCTTACTTTTCCCAGACAAGGAAAAAGAGGAAGGCTGAAGCCTTCCTCTGCGTTTCCGCTTTTCCTGCCTTAGTCAGCCTTGGCGGCCAGGACCTGACGGCCATTGTAGGAACCGCAAGCCTTGCAAGCTCTGTGGGGCATGACGGGCTCGCCGCACTTGGGGCAGACAGCCACGCTGGGGGCAGACAGCTTCCAGTTGGAGCCACGACGCTTATCGCGGCGGGCCTTGGACACTTTACACTTAGGGACAGCCATGGTGACACCTCCTTGGTCGAACTGCTTTTAACAGCTTTTGTATTGGTTTACTTCTCAAGAAGCTGCTTCAAAGCAGCAAATCGGGGATCCAGCTCCTTCTGGCAATTGCAGGGACCATGGTTCAGGTCCTTTCCGCAGCGGCAGCACAGTCCCTTGCAGTCCTCGCTGCACAGCAGCTTGGAACCAAGGTTCAGAACAAAAACCGTCCGAACGATGTCATCCAAGTCGGCGCTGTCTCCCTCCAGAGGGAATACCCATTCGTCTTCGTTTTCTTCGTTGGCCAGCTCCGTCACCAGCACCACATCGATGGGGATATCCACATCCCGGTCGAATTCATTGGCGCAGCGATCGCAGATGCCGTGGATGATGGTCCGGACAGAACCGGTCATCACCAGAACACCGGCCGTATTGCGCACCTGTCCTTCCGCCACAACTGGTTCAGTCACAGGATAGCAATCGCCATAGCGAAGATCACGCAGGTCAACACGGTGGGAAAAATCGAGGGATGCGCCGGGACAGTCGATAATCTTAGAAAGTCCTAAGAGCATAGTACTCCCTCCTTTTCGCAGTCGTGCCTACATATTATATCGGCATCTGCCCCATTTGTCAAACATTATTTTTGCGAAATTTTGCATTTTTTCTTGTGACGTTCTATTTTCGGCTCAAAGGACATACCTTGCAGTAAACCATGGCAGGAGCTGACCTCCTGCCGGATCAGGAGGCTGGGCTATGGAAAACATTTATCAGGACATCGCCGCCCGTACCGGCGGTAATATTTACATCGGCGTGGTAGGGCCGGTGCGCACCGGCAAATCCACATTGATTAAAAGAATCATGGAGGAGCTGGTGATTCCCTGTATCGACGACCCCTACCGAAAAGAACGGGCACGGGATGAGCTACCCCAGAGCGGCTCCGGTAAGACCATCATGACCTCCGAGCCGAAATTCGTGCCGGAGGAGGCGGTGGAGATTTCCCCCGACGGCACTGCCCGCCTGCGGGTGCGGATGATTGATTCTGTGGGCTACATGGTGGACGGTGCCGTTGGCGCACAAGAGGACGGGGTGCCCCGCATGGTCACAACCCCGTGGTATGACTATGAAATCCCCATGACAGAAGCAGCGGAGCTGGGCACGAAAAAGGTCATGGAGGAGCATTGCTCCATCGGCATCGTAGTCACAACCGACGGCACCATTACGGATATCCCCCGCAGCGATTACATCACCGCAGAAGACCGTGCCATCCGGGATATGCAGGCCACCGGAAAACCCTATCTGGTCATTATCAACTCCCGCAACCCCGCCGGCGACAGCGCCGCACAGCTCAAGGCCCGCCTGAAAGCCGACCACGGTGTTGATGCAGCTGTTGCGGACTGTCAGGCACTGGATGGCGCCGGCATTCGTGACCTGTTGCAGCATCTGCTGTACGCCTTCCCCATGCAGGAGCTGCGGGTGTACCTGCCCCGCTGGATGGATGCATTGGAGCCGGAGCATCCGGTGAAGGCGGCGCTGTACGAGGCGCTACTCCAGCGGGCCGGACAAATCGCCACCGTAGGACAGGCGGAACCGACCCTTTCCGACCTGCGAGAGCTAGAGCAGGTGTTGGATTTCTCCATACGGGATGTGGATTTGGCCACCGGCACCGTATCCTGCGCACTGGGCTTCCCGGAAAGCCTGTTCTATGAGATTCTCAGCGCCAAGGCTGGCGTCCAGGTGGAAAACGATGCCCAGTTGATTGCACTGCTCGGTGAGCTATCCCGCATCAAAGGGGAATACGATAAAATTGCCGATGCCCTTTCCGCCGTCAATGCCACCGGCTACGGTGTGGTGATGCCCGCCACCGATGATATGACGCTGGGCACACCGGAGTTGATGCGCAAAGGCAGCTCCTACGGCGTGCGCATCAAGGCCGGCGCCCCCTCCATCCACATGATTCGGGTGGACATCGATACGGAAATCACCCCCATGGTAGGTGATGAAAAACAAGCGCAGGATTTGATAGAACGGCTCAGTGGCGACGAGCAGCAGCTGTGGCAGAGCAACATCTTTGGCCGTTCCGTGTCCGAGCTGATTGGCGACGGAATGAACGCCAAGCTGACGGGGCTGCAGGATGAGGTTCGAGCCAAATTCCGAGGCACCCTCACCCGCATCGTCAACGACGGCGCCAACGGCCTGCTCTGCCTGATACTATAACTTATCGTTTAGCACACTAGCGGCGAAGCCGCCAAAGCCTTCCCCTTGAGGGGAAGCCTTGATTGCGCCCCTTTGGGGCACTCGGCGACCAGAGGTCGCCGACATTCATCCCTTCGCTAAACGATAATTTCTCCATCCAATCGCAGCATCAATTCCACGCCGGGGGAAGATTTTCCTCCGGCGTGGATATTTTTTCTTTACTTCCCCGAAAAACGTGGTAAAATGAAAGGGATTACACTTCGGGAGGTCCAATATGAACAAAACACCCCAGCGGCTGGATATGAAGAAGTTTCGCTTCAGCCCCCTTCCCTTCGCCTTCTTAATTCCCTTCCTCGGCGCTCTGATTATCCTGGCCGTTCAGGGCTGCAAGCCCTTCGGCAACGACTACGCATTTTTATATTCCGATGAATATCATCAATACTATCCCTTCTATACAGAATATCGCCGGAGCTTGCTTAGCGGTGACTCACTGCTGTACAACTGGGATATTGGCATGGGCATCGACTATCTTGGCCTGATTGCCTACTATCTGTCCTCGCCGCTGTACCTGCTGAGCGTATTCGTACCGGAAAGTCTGGTGCTGGAATACTTCGCCCTGCTCTCCCCCATCAAGCTGGGTCTGGCAGGATTGTTCTTCGCCATTTTCCTGAAGAAAATCTTCAATAAAAACGACATCTCCATCGCCCTGTTTGGCAGTCTATACGGCCTGTGCGCATGGGCACTGGGCTATCAGTGGAACGTGATGTGGCTGGAAACCTTCGCACTACTGCCCCTGGTAGCGCTGGGCACCATCAGCCTCCTGCGAGACAAGAAGGTGGTATTGTTCACCGTCACCCTGTTCCTGTCCATCTTCTGCAATTACTATATCGGCTTCTTCACCTGCATCTTTGTGCTGCTGATTTTCATTTGCTACCAGATTTGCCAGTTCACCACCTTCAAGCGTCTGGCGCAGGATTTTGGCCGCATCGCCCTGTACAGCGTTCTGGCCATCGGCATGACCGCAATCCTGACCCTACCCGCTCTGGGCGCTCTGCAAACCACATACTCCAGCGGCAGCGAATTCCCTAATTACTTTTCCTTGCACATCGTTTCCCCTGAAAGTCTGGCGCCTCCGCACACTGCGTGGCTGGCTTACGATGAGGCCAAGGCCGCTGGTGCGGACTTCTTTGACTTGGCTGGTAAATGGTTTGTGGCTCTATTCAAATCCATCCCCCCGTTCTTGGAGGGAATGGCCATGGTCGCCGGCAACATGAGCGGTGAGTTGGCCCCCTCCACCATGGATGGTCTGCCCAACATCGCCTGCGGCGTGGGCACCATGCTGCTGGCAATGCTGTTCCTGACCTCTCGGGATGTGTCGAAACGGGAGCGACTGTGCTGCGTAGGTCTGCTGATTCTGTTCATCGCCAGTTTCCTTGTTCCTATGCTGGACTATATCTGGCACGGCTTCCACTTTACCAACATGATTCCCCACCGTTTCAGCTTCCTTTACAGTTTTGTGATGCTGTACATGGCCTATCGGGCTTGGATCCTGCGGGACACCTTCGCTCCTTGGAAGCTGGCTGTGGGCTTCGGCCTATGCGTGGCATTCGTACTGTTCAGTGAAAAGGTGAACAATTGGATTTTCCTGCTTTACAATGCTGCGTTTCTGCTGCTGTATCTGCTGATGTTCGTGTTCAGCATTGTGGACCGCATGATTTCCCACGAGGAACCGGATCAACAGTCTCGGCGAATGGCCCGCACCAGACAAATCAAAACCGTCGCTCTGTGCGGCATCATGTGTCTTGAGCTGGTGCTGATCCTGGTCAAGTATGGCTATTCCTTTAAGCGCACCAATATAGTGGATTACCCTCAGGGTACCGCCGCCTCCGCTTCCGCTTTCAACTATATCAAGCAACGGGAGGAAGGCTCCGATTTCTACCGTGTGGAGACCTCCTTCAAGCAGACCCTCAACGACAGTTCCCTGAACGATTACAGCGGCATTTCCACCTTTACCAGCTCCGCCAATGTCCGTGTCACCTCCTTCCTTGAGGCCATGGGTCTGGCATCCTACCCCTCCTACAATCGGTATCTGTACGAACAGACATCTCCGGTTTCCGACCTGTTCCTGAACCTGAAATATCAGGTGGAGCGGGAAAATATCCCCGTGGAAAATGATTATTTCGATACCCTGTATAATTTCGACGGCGTCTACCTACTGGAGAACAACCACTACCTGCCTCTGGGCTTCCTTGCAGAGTCCTCCCTGTCCGAGGCCACTCTGGAGTATCTCACCACCAAGCCCGATGGCCGGTCTGAGATAAACGAATTTACCAAGCAAAACAAATTCTTCTCCCTGGCCACCGGCATTGACGAGGATGTGTGGGATATGGTGGACGGCAGTTCCGCCGAGGTCACCGGCCACAACATTGGAATGTTTGAAGGCGAGCCCAAGACGAACAATGAAACTACCTGGGTACGCTACTACCCTCTGGAGGAAGCCGGCAGCATGGACATCTGCTACCCAGTTCGCAGCAGCGGCTTCTTCGCTCTGGAAATTTACCTGTCTGAGGAAAATGACTTCACTCTGTACCGCAACGGCGTGGAGCTGTTCACCACCTCCTCCAGCGTATCCCAGATTATCGGCGTTTCTCAGGTAGAACCCGGCGATGAAATCAAGATCCATGTGGAGTGTCCCGTGGATTCGAAGGTTACTTCCTCCAAGCCCGCCGTGTTTAACCTCCGTCCGGCCATCCTCAACCACGAAGTTTTCCAACAGGGCTACGAGGTTCTCGCCGCTTCCACCATGGATATCACAGAGTTCTCCGACACGCTGGTGAAAGGCACCATCGACTGCAACCGTGACGGCTTGCTCTACACCTCCATCCCCTACTACGAAAACTGGAGCGTAGAGGTAGACGGAAAGCCTGCGGAAATTGTTGCCGTGGGTGATGCAATGATTAGCGTGCAACTCACCGAAGGCAGCCACACCGTCACCTTCCGTTATGAAAACAAGGCATTCAATTACGGCGCAATCATCTCTGGAGCGTGTCTGATTATCTTCCTGTGCCTTGTTTTCATCCCCCGCTATATCAAAAAACGCAAGGGCGAACCCCTTACCGAGATTCCCAGCGAAAACAAAATCCCCAGCGAGGATAAGCTCCCCAGTGAGGAAGAATAATAATTCCGGCAGGCACATCTGTGCCTGCCGGTTCCTTCGTTATGTCGTAAATTATCGTTTATGGTACCAACGTACCGAACAGCCATGTCATTGCGAGGAGGCCGAATAGGCCGACGTGGCAATCTCCCGGTACGGCGTTTATCGTCTATCACCCCACAGGAATAAAAACACCGTCAAAATGTCGTTCTCATTCCTCGACGTTTGTTATTGACGAAACCCTCCACCAGGAGATTGCCATGAGGTGAATTGCCCCAAAGGGGCAAGAGAGACCACCCTGGGGTGCGGGCTTCGCCCTCGCAATGACAGCGTAGTTGGGACGCTAAACGACAATTTTTCCTTCGGTTAATTCTTTCAAAAACCACTTCACCGCCCGACGGTTTTTCAGGACGATGACCTTGGCGTGTTTTGCTTCATTCAACAGACTGTAATTTCGTTCCCGTTTGTTCTTATTGAAATTCCAGACCCATTTCAAGAACTCAAAATCGATACGTTCCGGACAGCCCTCGCCCATATCCGGTCGTACTTTTCCATAGGTCGTCAGGACACGTTTGATGACACCACGCAGACAGGCAAACCGATTGAAATCCAAATAAATAATGGTGTCGCAACGTGCAATCCGCTCCGGAATGGTTCGATTGAAATTACCGTCTATGATCCACTTATCCTTCGCCAGCTCTGCCTGATGTAGCGCATCAAACTCCTCTTGGGATACCTGCACCCAGTTGGGCTTCCAAAACAGCTTGTCCAAATGCACCACCGGAAGTCCCAGCTTCTCCCCCAGCTGCCGTGCCAGCGTACTCTTCCCCGCGCCACCGCAGCCGATAATAATAATTCGTTCCATACTGCCCTCCCCCATAAAAGAAGGGAGGGTCAAGACCCTCCCCTACAATATCTATGCTTAGTAAGCAACGCCCCAGTAAATCATCTTGCTGGCAGGCTTGCCACAGCAGGCGCAAGTGTCACCCAGCTTCTCCTGTGCGAAGGGGATGCAGCGGGAGGACATTCCGGCTACTTCCTTCATCTTCAGCTCGCAATCCAACTCGCCGCACCACATGGTCTTGACAAAACCACCGTTCTTCTCCTGCAGCTCCTTGGCTTCCTCAACAGAATGGGCCTCGTAAATATGCTCCTCCAGATTCTTCTTGGCACGCCGGAACATACCCTGATGAACGGCCTCCAGCTGCTCAGCAACAGCGCTCTCCAGTTCCTCCAGCTTGCAGACAATCTTCTCACGGTCATTCCGGCGGACAAGGACACACTGGCCATTCTCCAAATCACGAGGACCACACTCCACACGTAGCGGCACGCCCTTCATTTCATACTCAGCGCACTTCCAGCCCATAGAGTTGTCGGAATCGTCCAGCTTCACACGGAAGCCAGCGTTGATCAGGCGACTCTTCAGTTCATTGGCCGCCTCCAAAACACCGGGCTTGTGCTGCGCCACAGGCAAAATCACCACCTGCACTGGCGCAACCTTGGGAGGCAGCACCAGACCGTTGTTGTCGCCGTGGGTCATGATGATGCCGCCAATCAGACGGGTGGACACGCCCCAGGAGGTTTCGTGAGGGGGAACCTTCTGGTTATTCTTGTCGGTGAACTCGATGCCGAAGGCCTTGGCAAAGCCGTCGCCAAAGTAGTGGGAGGTGCCGGCCTGCAGAGCCTTCCGGTCGTGCATCATGCACTCGATGGTGTAAGTAGCCTCAGCGCCGTTGAACTTCTCCTTGTCAGTCTTCTGACCACGGGTCACCGGCATCGCCAGCACATTCTCGCAGAAGTCAGCGTAGACATTCAGCATGGTTTCGGTGAATTCCTTAGCCTCCTCGGCGGTGGCGTGGATGGTGTGACCCTCCTGCCACAGGAACTCACGGTGACGCAGGAAGGGGCGGGAGGTCTTTTCCCACCGCAGCACGCTGCACCACTGATTGTACTTCATAGGCAGATCCCGATGGGACTGCAGCACGTTGGCCCAATGCTCGCAGAACAGGGTCTCGGAGGTAGGACGAATGGCGTACCGCTCCTCCAGCTTGTCGCCGCCGCCCATGGTCACCCAAGCGCACTCGGGAGCGAAGCCCTCCACGTGATCCTTCTCCTTCTGGAGCAGGCTCTCCGGAATCAGCAGGGGCATATAGACATTCTCAACGCCCTGCTTTTTGAACTCCTTGTCCATGATGTTCTGGATATTCTCCCAGATGGCGTAGCCATAGGGACGGTAAATGAACACGCCCTTAATGGAGGAATAGTCGATGAGCTGTGCCTTCTTGCACACATCGGTAAACCACTGGGCGAAGTCCACCTCCATGTCGGTAATCTGTTCAACCTTTTTATCTTTTGCCATGATTGTTCATCCTCTCAGGTTTCGGCTTAATATCACACATTATTATAACACACCTGTCAAGAGGTAGATGAACGTCTTGCCGATTCACGACAGCCCACCCAGCCCTAAGGCGGTAAATCTCCCTAGTTGAACTTGGACACAGAAATCCCCCGAACATCCGCTTTTTTACAAACATATCATCCCGACGTTTACATAACACTTGCATTTTTTAATTAGTTGCACGTTTTCGTGCAACTTTTTCGTTTTTGCCGCTACGGGTGAAGGAGCATTTCCTTCAAATATTTGAAAGGGGGATGCAAAAATGCATACCTATTATGATTCACTGTCCGCAGCCATCACTGCCGTCAATGGCGGCGCTGCGGAAACCGTCACGGCGGAAAACGCCAAGGCGGCCGTCATCACCTCCGCCGGTCAGCTGACCAAGGTCAAGCTGCTGGGGGACGCCACCGAAAGCGCCTCGGTCACCGTCCAGAACAACATCGATCTGGTTCTGAACGGCTACACCCTGCGCTTCACCGCC
>SVME01000004.1 GCA_015067605.1 Oscillospiraceae bacterium | reverse complement strand
GCTGATAAAGTATAAACGCTGTGCCGGGAGATTGCCACGTCGCCCTTTCAGGGCTCCTCGCAATGACAGCTTTTTCGCTACGCTTTTGTTGATTTGTGATTGTGCTTACTTAAAGGGATAACCATAACGATAATTTACACATAAAGAAAGATTTTTCTTGCAAGGAAGGACATTTAGTGGTATGCTAGGGAGGTACTATGGGCGAAATACTGGAAACGGCATATTCGCTGGTGTGGGGCGTGCCCACACTGGTGCTGATTTTAGGGGTCGGATTGTACCTGAGTATCCGGACGGGTTTTGCACAGCTGCGTTTGTTTCCGGCGGCTTGTCGTGATTTTTGGCGGCGGCTGACCAACCGGAACTCATCAGACGGCGTTTCGCCCTTTCAGGCCCTGTGTACCGCCCTTGCGGCCACGGTGGGCACCGGCAACTTAGCCGGCGTGGCGGGCGCCATCGCCATCGGCGGCGCCGGAGCGATTTTCTGGATGTGGATTTGCGCTCTGCTGGGCATGGTCACCAAGCTGGCAGAGGCCACGCTGGCGGTGCGCTATCGAGTCCGGCAGAGCGGCGAATATCTGGGCGGCCCCATGTACATCATCTCCCGTGGAATGGGAAAGCGCTGGTCGTGGCTGGCCAGCCTCTATTGTTTTTTCGGTGTCGTGGCAGCCTTCGGGGTGGGCAACGCCACCCAAATCAATGCGGTCATCACCGGAATCAATCGCTGCATCCTGACCTTCGGCGGCACACCAAGCCTGCAAACGGATATTATTATTGGTATTGCGCTGGCGGCAGTGGTATTGATTTTACTGCTGGGCGGAGCGACTCGCATCGGACGCACGACGGAGCTGCTGGTGCCGCTGGCAGCGGTGGGCTACCTGCTGCTGGGCAGCCTGGTGCTGATTCTTCGTGCCGAAGCAATTCCCACCGCATTTTCTTCTATTATCCAAGGTGCCATGACCCCGACGGCCGTCACCGGCGGCGTGGTTGGCTCCTTTATGACCACCCTGCGAACCGGCGTATCCCGTGGGGTTTTCACGAACGAAGCCGGTATGGGTACTGCGGCCATCGCCCATGGCAGCGCATCGGTTGCGCACCCTGTGGAGCAGGGACTGATGGGCATTGTGGAGGTTTTTCTGGACACCATCCTGATTTGCACCATGACTGCGCTGGTCATCCTGTGCAGTGGCGTGGGAATTCCCTACGGCAGCGACGTAGGCGTGGATTTGACGGCTGGTGCCTTTTCTGCCGTGCTGGGGGATTGGGTGCAAGTGTTCATTACGGCGGCGCTGTGCCTGTTCGCCTTTGCCACAGTGCTGGGCTGGGGGCTGTACGGCGCTCGTTGCGCCCAATATCTGTTCGGCAAAGCCGTGTGGCGCAGCTTCCCATGGTTGCAGGCGATTGTGGTCATTCTGGGAGCGGTGCTAAGCACCGGCACGGTCTGGCTCCTTGCCGAAATTGTTAACGGCCTGATGGCTATTCCAAACCTGATTGCACTGGCGGTGCTCACCCCTGAGCTGTGCCGCCTGATCATAGACTATCGAAGAAAGACCGGCTGAAAAGCCGGTGGAGGTAACAAATGCAGATTTCCATCAATGCAAACCGCTGTGAGCCGTCCCCCATGCGAAAATTCCACCCCTATGCGGTGGCAGCAAAGAAGCGGGGAAAGACGATTTACCACCTGAATATTGGCCAGCCGGATCTTCCAACCCCGCAGGCTTACTACGATGCGGTCCGTTCCTTTGACGCAACCACGCTGGAGTACGAGGCATCACCCGGTATGCCGGTGCTGATTGAGGCGGTGCGGAATTATTATAAGGAGCTGGGCGTGGAGCTGGATCCTCATGATATCCTGATTACCACCGGCGGCAGTGAGGCGCTGCTGCTGACCTGCCTTTCCATACTGGACCCCTATACGGAGGTCATCATTCCGGAGCCTTATTATCCCAACTATACCACCTTCGTCCATGCGGCCGGCGGTGTTATCCGCGCACTGCCCACTAATCCGTGGGAGGGTTACCGCTATGCCAAGCGGGAGCGAATCGAGAGTCTGATTACCAAAAATACCCGTGCTATTATGATTACCAACCCCGGTAACCCCACCGGCGTGGTGCTGGATCAGGAAGAGATGCGGATGATTGCGGACATCGCTAAGAAGCACGATTTGTTCCTGATTTGCGATGAAGTGTACCGTGAGTTCTGTTATGATGATAAGTTCGGCGTGCCCACTATGGCTCGCTTTGACGACATCGATGACAATCTGGTTATCGTGGATTCCGTGTCCAAGCGATTCTCTGCCTGCGGTGCTCGTGTGGGCTGCGTGGTCACCAAGAATAAGGAGCTGCAGGCGGCACTGCTGAAATTCTGCCAGTCCCGACTGGCAGTGGCCACCATTGACCAGCTGGGCGCAGCGGCACTGTACGATGTGGATCACGATTTCTTCCGCCGCTGTAAGGCGGAGTACCAGCGTCGCAGAGATACGGTGGTGTCCCGCCTGCGGCTGATTCCCGGCGTGGTGGTGGAGGAGCCCATGGGCGCTTTCTATGTGATGGCCAGCCTGCCGGTGGATGATTCGGATAAGTTCCAGCGGTGGCTGCTGGAGGAGTTTGACGACGACGGGGATACGGTGATGTTCGCCCCCGGCGCACCCTTCTATGAAACCCCTGGTAAGGGAATCAACGAGGTGCGAATCGCCTATGTGCTGAAGCAGGCGGATTTGGAGCGAGCCATGGAGATTCTGGCCAAGGGCATCGCCCAGTACCAGCGAGAGGTTTTGCAAGCAGAATAAATTGAGCGGGGCGTGCTATGCACGCCCCGTGTATTTATTTACGAATCTGTTCTGGCGGAATCAGGCTGGGGTCGAACATCACCTGAGAATGGTTGTCCCAAATCAACTTTTTGTCCACCTCGTTGCCGGAATCCTTGTCCAGTGTCTGCCGGTAGATTTTTGAGTTGCGATAGAATTCTTCGCCCTTCTGCTGGAAGTGGTGATCCTCCTCCAGAATTTGATATGTATGGGGAATCTCCTGCTGACACCGCAGCTCGGCGTGAAGCATTTCTCCTTCACACCAGAGCATCAGCTGAAACACCTGATCCGTGGTGTTGCGAAAGCGGAAATCGATGTTGTTGTAGCTGACGGAGGTGCCGGCGCTCATGGGCACACGCTTGCCCTGATCCGGAGCCAGCGCGTCGGAGTGGGTGTGAAATTCCGTCACCTCCAGCGGGCTGTGCAGCACCAGCAGATGGATTGTGTTGCCCAGATTGCATAGACCGCCGCCGGTGCCGGTGACCAGCTTGTTCAGCCGAATGACCCGCCCTTCCTTGAAGCCTCTGCGCTTGGAGGTTTTGCCCACCAGCCGCCAGAAGGAAAAGGTCTGTCCGGGGCGGATTAGCAAGCCGTTGATTTTGTCGCAGGCCAGCCGGATGTTGACAGCCTTGTTTTCCTGCGTTGTCAAATCCACGCCGGGTGAGCGCTTAATCATGTTGGAGTGGTGGTCGCTGATTAGCACGGGCAGGCCAGTGGCGGAGCGTTCCTTGGCGAACCGCAGGCCACTGCAGAGATTTTTTAGATGGCGCTTGATGATTTCCTTCTGTAACGAGATGGCATAGCAGGTGGGATTGATGTCGCAGAATAGCCGTTTTTCTTTCTTAGCCATGGGGCGATCCCTCCTTGCAAATGTCACCGATTCGGTGCTGAAAGCGGCTGTTTATGTATAATTTTAGGATTATTTTCTCCATATTTCTCCGGATTCCGATTTTCTTCTCGTCAGGGTAGCGTAGATATTTGACCAGGATACTGGCTATGCCGCAGCGGTTAGCGCCCTTGATGTCGGTGAACACCTGATCGCCGACCACCACCGCCTGATGCTTTTCCAACCCTAGCATTTCCAAGGCTTTCAGATAGCCGGCGGTGTCTGGCTTGTCAGCTTCGTGGATGTAGAGGGTGTCGATATTTTTGCAGAACCGCTGAATCCGCTGTTCGGAGTTGTTGGAAAGCAGTAGGGTTTTCAGCCCCAGACTGTGGATGTGGGGAAACAGCGCGTCCACCGCCTCGGTGGAGTCCTTGCCGTGATGTACCAGCGTGTTGTCGATGTCGAAAATCACCGCACGGTAGCCCAGTGCCCAAAGCCGCTCATAATCGATGGCGAACACGCTGTCCACATATTCGTAGGGATAATAAACGCGAAGCATGGCAGCCACCTCACACGGACAGAGGGCTCAGGTACTCGCAAACCCGATTGATTTGCTGAGCGAAGGAGCCATGGAAGCGGTCCTCAAAGAAGGCACCGCCGATGGTGAAGGCCCAAGGGTTAGCGGCACGAATGGCATCCAGACGGGGATAGCAGTCGATGCTGCCGGCGATGCACACGGGGGCATCCACCTGAGCGAGGAACTGCCGAATCAAATCATCCGCATCGCCGGTGTAGCGATAGGCCAGCAGGTCGATGCCAAAGGCCCCCTTTGCCAGATACTCCTTGGCCTGTGCCACCATTTCCTCCGGCGTACCCTCCAGAATGGACGGCCGACCGGAAACCTTGCCCACAAAGGGCATATACTTGATGCCGTTTTTTCTGCAGAAATCGTTTACTGAGTCGTAGAATAGGGTTCCCATCAGAATGTCGCAGTTGCAGTTGGCGGCGGTTTTGGCACCGGCCAGACAGGCAGGCTCGTCGTAAGCAACCACCTCCAGCACGGTGGTCTTGCCACAGCGCTTCATATAGGCGAATAGCCCCTGCATCTGCTCGGCGGGGAGACCCTCCTCCTTGAAGCCCCAAAAGGTAGCACGACTATCCTTGCACTGTTCAAAAATTTCGCAGGCGTTGGCCACGGTGTGGTCATGGTGGGTCAGCATCACGATTAGCTCAGGTCGCTCGTTCATAAGTAAAACAGACCTCCACGAAGGTTATGGACGAATTATACTATAAATCAGTGGAAAAGTCTATCATTTTATGAAGAATCGCCCATGTTTGAAATTGAAATGCTGGAATAAATGTGCTATGATGAAGAAAAAATTCCGGAAAGGCGGAGGAGAAAATGAAGCATTTTTTGATTGTGGTGGATATCCAGAAGGACTTTGTGGACGGTGCGCTGGGCACGCCGGAGGCGCAGGCCATGATTCCGCAGGCGGTGGAGAAAATCCGCAGCTTTGAAGGCGATGTATTCGTCACATACGATACCCATTATGAAAATTATATGGAAACGGCGGAAGGCAAAAAGCTGCCTGTGCCCCATTGCATCAAGGGCACAGCGGGCTGGGCGCTGGACGAGCAAATTGAAAAGGCGCTGGCGCAGCGTAGCTTTACGCCGGTGGAGAAGCTGACCTTCGGCTCTACGAGTTTGCCGGAGCTGATTCGTGAGGTGGCAGACGGGGAAGCTTTTGATGTCACCCTGATTGGACTGTGTACGGATATTTGTGTGGTGTCCAACGCCCTGATTTTGAAGGCAAACTTTCCAGAGCGAGAAATCATTGTGGATGCGGCCTGCTGCGCCGGTGTCACGCCCCAGAGCCACGCCGCAGCCCTGACCACCATGACCATGTGCCAAATCAACGTTCTGTCATAATTTATCGTTTATAGCACCAGCGGCGAAGCCGCCATCCCTTCTCCCGGGGAGAAGGTGCCCGAAGGGCGGATGTGGAATGCGGGCGGAAACGTTATGTTTTCCGCTCTGTATCAGGCCTGTTGCCAGTTTTCAGGTTTCGCCATTCCCTTTCCGACCTCGCTTGCGCTCGGCCACCTAATAGTAGTGGTATGATTGCCACTGGCAATCATTTTAATTCTAATTCGCTGCGCGAAGCACCACCCTCGGGGGAAGGTATAGCGCCTGCGGCGCTTAGTACGCTAAACGATAATTTAGCCGTATAAATGTCGGTATACTGACACCCCCGTGGGAATCGTGGAAACGATTCTCACGGGGGTGTGTCATTATCCATAGGCCAGCAACACAGTGCCGTCGTCCTGATTGCACAGCACCCAAGCGGATGCCTCCATTCCCTCAGAGCGATAGCTAACCTGCAGCACCGGCGCATCGGGGCTTTGGTCGAGGGTAATCACCAGCGCATTGCCGGCATAAAATGCTCCGGCGGCAAAAACGGTGGACTCGGGGGTGTAGGCGGTGCCGTCCTCGCTGAGCGTACCAATCTCCACCCGAAAATCGGAGATGGTGTCGCTGGGGTAAATCACCAACGACTGTCCTTGCGCATCCAGTTCAAGATTTGCGATAAAAGAGAACCGTTCCTGATCCAGCTCCGGTTGATAAAATCCAGCACCCAGAGCGCCGATGGCTTCCGGCCGTACAGGGAGGAACCTTTCCTGCAGGATACCCTCCAATGCGTTATAGGGAATCAGCACAGAAACATTCTTGGGGCTGATGTCATAGGGGGAAAACAGGAAACAAAGCCCCGTTTGATTCAAATACCAGTTGGACATGGTGGAAAAATCACCGGAGAAGGTGTCCTTCAGGATGTCCTGATAGTTGTCGTAAAGTCCCTCGGTGGCACCCAGACGGTCAATAATATCCTGCGCCAGCATTGTGCCAGAGCAACTCGGCTCCAGAATATCCCCCAGACACAGCACGCTTCCGGTGTTCACATCATAGCAAACGGCGCTGAGGGAGTGGGCGGTGCCGGTGCCGTTGTAGCTTCTGTGGTCGGCGTACAGACTGATGACCGTGTCATCCACCCGAGCGGGGGTGTATTGGATGTGGGCCCAGTATGGTGTCCAGTCGTCGGTGGAAAAACACTCCTCACGAGCCAGATTCTGAATGTAGCCCGCGTTGGCGAAAAACTGATCCAGCCTTAATTGTAAATCCGCCTCGATGGTCTGCTGTACCTGATTGTTGTCCAGATAGAAGCGGAATTTCTGATAGGTCTGGGAGAAAATCTCATGTCCCTGATCATCCAGCGCAGTGTCGGTAACGGGACAGGTGCCCACAGCGTAAATCGTTTCGCCCAGATACATGGTGTCAGGGGTGTCGATGATTACATCCTGACCGGCAACGGTCTGGGCGATTTGAATTTCCGTAATGGGCTGTGCGTTGCAGCCGCACAGAAGCAGGCTCAAAAGAGCCAGTGCGGCAGTGAATTTCTTCATAGGAATCTCCTTAGGCGATAGATATATTTATCATATCATATAAATTCGATGTACGCAACGAAAAAAATGGACGCAATGGAAAAAGGAAAGGGCTTCATGGCTTGACGCAGCGGCGCAATATGTAGTATAATGCATTAAAATGCGGGATATTATACCCATCGCACGCTGACACAAAATGGAGGGATGGAAATGGAGCGGCTTGAGGAAACGATACAGACCCAAACCGATGCGCTGGGCACCGTCCGGCGCAGCCGGCTGTACACCCTGATGATCCGTGACCGTCACCGTCTGGACGAGTACCTGCAGCGGCTGGACAAGAGTCTGGAGCTTGCAGGCTGCGCCAATATTTTGTGCCACGAAAGTCATTGGGTAGAGGAAGCGGATGAGGGCTGGAATATTCTGATTCGCAGCCGCTGCTATCAGAGCTTGCGGCAGGTGCTGGCGGAGCGGAAAGCCGACCAGCCGGAGCTGATTTGCCTGTCGTCGGACAGTGGGTTGGCTCAGGAACAGCTTTTGCGGTATCAAAACCGGCTGCGTCTGCCGGACGAAGCTGTGATTCGTCTGGGACTGGACATTTGCCGTGCCTTGGAAAACGGCCAAAAGCATGGGCTTGAATCCTGTCAGGTCACGGCGGATACGGTGTATCTGGTGGGTGACAGATGGCTTCTGGGAAATATGGGCATCGCCCCGGCGGGGCTGGGGGGAGCGCCGGCTTTGGCCAGCTTGCTCCATTGGTTGCTGGGTGGTACGAATCCCATTTCCGAGCCGCCCATGGGTGCGCCAGCCCTAAGAAATGCGATTTCTGCCGCCTGCGTAGGCGATATTACCATTGCGCAGCTGCGCCGGTCGATGGAGCGGCTGGCGGGCGATGAGGAAAAGCCTGAGCCGGAGCGGATAGAGAAGCGCTGCGATGAGCCGATAGAGGAACCAATAGAAGAGCCGGAACAGGACTCCGCCTTCCAGCGTTTGCTGGATGCGCTGTCGGATATTGGAGCGCCTGAAAATCCCACTACCGCTCCGCTGCCGGCGGAACCGGAATTGGAGCCGTCGCCCTTCGACTGGGATGAGGAGGATGCCGATGCGGTAGAACTGGAAATGCCGATGCCGGTGAAGCGATTCTCCGAAGTGCCGGTAGATATGACCGATGCGATTCGTAAAAAGGTGCATTTGGCTACCATGCTCAGCGCCGGCGACGGTCTGACGGCGGCACTGCGCAAGGACGGCACCATCGTCAGCACCCGTAATTTCGCCGGGTTGGACGGTTGGCGGCATATTCAGGCTGTGGCCGTCGGTGGCAGCCACCTTCTGGGACTGCGGGGGGATGGCCGTGTGCAGGCCGTCGGAAGCAATTTTCAGAATCAGTGTGACATAATGGGCTGGAATAACATCATCCAGATTGCCGCCGGCGCTACCCATTCCATGGGTCTGCGGTCGGATGGCAGAGTGGTGGTCACGGGAAAGATTTCCGGTGGATACTTTCATGTCTACCGGTGGGAGAATATTGCGGCCATTGCCGCAGGAGCCCAGCATATCGTGGGTCTTCGTTCGGATGGCACGGTGGTGGCAGAGGGCAGTGATTTGTTCGGCCAGTGTAGCCTGTCGGAGTGGAGGGACATTGTAGCCATATCCGCCGGCGGCGAGCATACCGTAGGCCTTCGTTCAGACGGCACGGTGGTGGCAGCCGGAGCCAATCGTGTGGGCCAGTGCAACGTGGAGAGCTGGACGGACATCATCGCCGTAGATGCGGGCCACGATCATACGGTGGGTCTGCGTGCGGACGGCACGGTGGTCGCCACCGGTAGCGGCAACTACGGTGCCTGTGCTGTGGGTGACTGGTCAAACATCATCGCCATCAGCGCCGGACGTTCCACAACGGTGGGACTGCGCAGTGTGGGCCGTCTGGTGGCCGTGGGCAGAAACGACCATAACCAAACCAGCGTCAACCATTGGGTTGGGCTGGTATAAATAACCTGTCATTGCGAGGAGCGCAGCGACGTGGCAATCTGTTTTTCTGTTGAAAAAGAGAACGGATTCCAACACCCTGCGGGCTCGGAAAACAATACGGAGAAAGGGGGAGGAAAATGGAACGGTTTCAGGCACAAAAGGGCTTTGCTCATTTGGTGTTCGGTGAATCCAAGGACAGCTATATCCTCCCCGGGCTGGTTCGGCTGGAGCTGAACGGCTACCTGTATTGCCTGCTGAAAAAGCGTGGCTACCAGAACGTGTTTTTCATTAGCGGGCTGGACGGTAGCTTCCGGCTGGAGCTGTGCGATCAGACCTCCCGGGAAACCTATCAGCGCTTGATGCGAAAGAGCGGCTTCTGGAACCATTTCTCCCCGGAGGACGGTCAGGAGCGCAGCTATGCGCTGCCGGATGGAAAGGAGCTTTCCAAACGGCTGATTAATATACTGAAAAAGAGCAAGGATACGGCTTTTGTGGTTCGCTTGGATACTTTTGCGGAGGTGTTCGGAAGCAATCTTCCAGAGCTGAAGGAGTTCGTCCGGACAGGACAGAAATATCTGGAGCAAAGTGGCAATGTGCTGCTGCTGCAGCTGCCGGTGACCGCCGGCGGCAGCATGAAATACCTGACCGATTCGAAAGGAATCTTTTCGGATATGGATGGGCTGAGCCTGTGTCCTGAGGTGGCGCTGATTCAAAGTCAGGGCCATAATGTGAAGCTATACGAGCAGCTGGCCCGAGATATGGGCGAGCGGTGTGTATTTTTGAATGAGATGACCTTGGAGCGCATCCGTCTGGCGGTGGCGTACATTTTCGTCACCACCCACCCGGATTGGAGCTGGGACGAACCGCAGTTGGCATCGCTGAGTGCCTTCGTCCACCGGTGGTATCATAGTGCCGCCTTGCGGCGCAGAACGGGACCAATTCTTTCCGAGAACGCAGCCGGCAGACTGGAAACACTGCTGGAGGATCTGGCCGATGAGAGCAGACTGCTGAGCCTTCGGCAGTGGATGGAGGATGTGGAGCTGGAGCAGTACCCCTTGGATGATAATCGGGTGCTGGTTCAGTCGGATGGCCTGTTGGCTAGAAAAATCAAGCAGATTCGGATTCCGGAGGAGCTGTACAGCACCCGTCCGGAGCAGGGAAAGCTGGCAGTCGGAAAGTTCCACCAGCTTGCGCGAGAGTATCAAACACCCCGCAGCCAGCCCTGTGATCCGGAGCTGGAAAAGCAACTGATGCAGTGCCTGTTTTCGCTGGAAACCGCAGCCAATAAGGGGGACACGGAAACCTTCGAGCGGGCGGTGAAATTTCTCACGGCCGGCGTGGAGCGTGACTTCCGCTATCAGGAGAGCGAACGGAAGATCTGGAAATACCAGCAGACGATTCTCCGCCTTTCGGAGGATGCTTTTAAGCTGGAGGGACTGATTCACGAGGACACGGATCAGATTTTGCTCCACACCAGAAGCAAGAAGGAGCTGATTCGCCAAATCGAGGCGGAAAAATCCACCATGGGCAGCGGCATCCTGCGAGGCGTAACCGCCCAAGAGCACGCCCTGAGCGTGAAGATGCACGAGGCGGTGGATTTAGATAAGCTGATTGATAATCGGACCCGTTCCCGGGCCGTTAAGCAGGAACGGCGGAACCAGTGCCTGACCACGCTGCATGATTTGGAGCTGGCGGTGGGCAGTCTGGGTCTTGGTATCGGACGGGATGTGGAAGCGGTGTATCGTGATGCGCTGAATGCGATGGAGCGGGAGGCAGTGGCCCATCAGCGGTCTGAAACCACACTGCAGGAGCTGGGAAGCTCCATGGACTTTGTGATGCAGGAAATGCCTGGTAAATCCGACGATACGGATTTGCTGGAGGAATATGAAAAAATGCTCGGCAGCTTGGAGGACGAGCCTCTGATTCTGCTGGATTGAAAGGAGTGAGCAGATATGGTAGATATGGGCATAGACTTTGGCAGTACCTACACTACTATTTCGGTCTATCGTCATAGCACCGGCATGGTGGAAACGCTGACCATGTCCAGCTCGCCCTATATCCCCACTACCGTGGCGCTGATGGGCAGCAAGTACGAATTCGGACGGGCGGCCCGTTCCGTCACCGGCAAGCGGGACGTGCGAATTTTCAAGGGCTTCAAGATGCTGCTGCCGGAACTGGATTCGGGGCTGCTGGAGGCCCGTGGCTACGATGAGATTCATAGCCCCCGACGTGTGGCGGCAAGGTTTCTGGAGTTCTGTCTGCGTCAGGCGCTGCAGTGCCTCCACGAGAGTAAGATCCACCGGCTGGTGGTGGGCGTGCCGGAGATATGGAACCAGCGGCTGCATACGCTGGACGCTCGGACGGTGCTGTTGAACATCCTTCGAGAGTTCGATTTCGTGGAGGATGCTCAGGTTATCAGTGAGCCTGCGGCGGCCACCGCTTTCTTCTCTCATAATTTCAAGCTCAGCACCGGCAGGGAGTACGACGGTTCCATTCTTCTGATCGACTACGGCGGCGGCACGTTGGATTTGACCCTAACGGAGGTCAGCGCAGAAGCAGATGCCGTGCAGATTAAGGTGCTGGAGCGTACCGGCGCCGGCGAAAATGAGGATGGTAAAATCGGCAAGGCCGGCATCGTCTATATGGAAACGGTGATGGCGCAGGCCATTCGCCAGTCCGGCTTGTTCGGTGATGATTTGCCTGCCATGGATGGCCGGTTTTATAAGGCGGTGGATAATCTGGAGGAGGAGCTGCAGTTCCGCACCGGCCAGATTAAGGACACTTTCGACGAATATGGCATCGATTACCCAGAGGATTTGGAGATGGAGTTTACCTCCATCGACTACCGGGGTGAATATATCCCGGTGACCTATCGGTTGCTGGTGGAGGTCTACGATTCCGTCGTCCGGCCGGTGCTGAAGGCGGAGCTGGATCACATGATCGACTACATGGAGCGCAACGCCATCCGCTATATGGATCGGAATCAGGATATTTTCAAAATTGCCCTTGTGGGTGGCTTCGGCAACTACTATCTGGTGCGCAAGCAGATCGAGGATACCTTCCAGTTCAGCACCATGGACAAGCGGCAGGAGCATATCATCCGCAACCAGTTCGACCGGGAAAAGTCCATTTCCATGGGAGCGGCGATGCTGGCGGCGGACGTGGTGTCCATTCGCCACACAGCGCCCTTCAGCATTGGCTTTACGGGCCAGGATCCGGACGGCGTGGGCCGCACGGACTATGCCATCGCCTACAAGCAGGACATCGAGTATGGGGAAGCCTACTTTCCGCTAGACGGCCAGACCGGCAAGCCCCTGCGCTACCTGATGACCGACGGAACCCTGTCCGCTTTGGCCATGGATTTTGGAGATACAGGCGGCCGGCTGTACCGGCTTCGGGAGGAATACCGGCGCCGATTGACGGCGGTGGCACCGGCCGGAAGTTTGATGGCGCTGGGATTTTCCATGGACGCTTCCGGCGAGCTGACGTTACACCTCCGCCAATACGGATTGGACAGCGCTACTCCGGCGGAAACCGGACAGAAAATACAGCTTGCCAAGTGTGTGGAGCTGTTTGAACCGGAGGAGGTGGAGCATGAGCTTTGATAGAATTCAGGCGGATATCCGCCGTATGGAGGAGAAAAAATCCAATGGTCAGCCCATCACCGGCGCAGACCTGTTTGGCATGATTCGTGACCTGTGCGAGGATGTCCGAACGGACACCGGTACGCCGGTGGAAAAGCATCCGGCGGGGGATACCGTCCAGCTGCTCCAGCAACTTCCCTGGATGGGGCGGCTGGTCAGCCGCCAGTACCGGCAGATTGAGAATCAAATCATGGATACCCGCCGTCAGGAGGAGCTGGACGATAAAATGCGCCAGCTGGACCGGCTGGCGGAGCAGCTGGAGCTGCAGGCGGGAGAAACGGCAGTGCTGGAGGACAAGCGTAAGGCGTTGCGTGCTCAGCAGGCGGCGCTGGAATCTGGGGCCAAAAAGAAGCTGGAGCTCCAGCAGCAGTGCCAGCAATTGGAGGCACAGATTAAGACAGCCTCCGAGGTGACGCTGCCTCAACTCCAAAGCCGACTGATTCAGTTGCAGCAGGAGCAGCAGACCTGTACATTGCAGCAGCAACAAAATCAGATTCAGGTGCAGACTTTGCAAGACCAAATTACCCAGCAGCGGCAGGAAAATGAGCAGCTTCGCCAGCAATTGAGCCAGTGTGGGCAGACCCATCAGGCCATGCTGGAGGAGCGGCAAAAGCTGGAGCAGCAAAAGCAGGAAAACGATGCCCAGTCGGAGCAGACAGCGGCGGCTCTGACGGCCCTGCGCCAACAGCAAACCGAGATGCGTCAGCAGTTGGAGCGAGCGGCACAGCTTTTGCAGACCGGAGAAGCAGAGCAAGCGGCCTCCGCCGCCCGACTGGAGCAGCTGCGCCAGAGTCATCAGCAGGTGCTGGCGCTGCGTCAGAGCACGGAGGATGAGGCTGACGGCCTAACGGCAGAGCTGGAAGCTCTCCAACTGCAAAAGGAGAACCTGATTCGCACCCGGGATAATAAAGCGGCACAGCTGGAGCAGCTACGGCAGGCCATGAGCCAGCTGGACGGGGAATGTGCCCAGCTCCAGCAGCAGCTGGATCAGTTGACCCACGACCTTGCGGATAAGGATCAGGAGCAGGCCAAACTGCGGCTGGCGGAGTCCATCCGGCAGCGGGAGCAGGCACTGACCGAATATCAGACGCTGGAAATTCAAATTGGCGAACAGCAAAAGCTCTGGCAGGAGCAGGCACTGCGCAACCAGACGGCAATCAGCCAGCAACAGGAGCTGAAATGGCGTGCAGAACAGGAAAATCAGCAAGCCGCCCAGCGCATCGCCCAGCTACAGCAGGAAACCGAAGCCGTTCGGGCTAAGCAGGCTCAGCTGACCGCCCGCGAAACGGAGCTGAAAGAGCAGACCCGTCTGCTGGAGGAATGGCTGCGCAGTCTGGAGCTGGAGCAGTACACCGCTCAGCTGGAGCGGATGCGCCAGCGCAATGCGCTTCTCAGCGAGGCGCGTGCGGCGTTGGAAGAGGATTTGCAGCGGATATTGGCCGCCCGTGGCATTACCACTGGAGAGCTGGATCCGAAGTTGTTTCAGGCATCCTTTCGTGACACGGAAAACTGGATTATCCACCATCAAAAGCTGTTCAGCCAGACCCTGCGTCTGCTCAGCGGCAAGGAATAGCGAAGTCCCTCACGGGCGGTGTGCCGCCATGTGATTGATAAATATAGCACATTCCATCCATAAAACAGGAGGATCGATAAAATGGCATTTTTAGATTTGTTCAAGAAAGAGCAGCAGCCCCAGAGAACCGACCGTGAAACGGTCAGCGACGTCAGAAGTTCCACCCAGCAGATCGCAATGAAGCTGGCGCAGATTCGCTTTGCGGAGAGCGCTGACATTTCCGGCCGCATCAGCCCCGAGAAGATGGACTGGTACCGCCGCACCATTGGCGGCCTGACCAGCCAGATTGACCGTGCGCAGGTGCTGCGGCTGGATACCACAGAAATTGACCGCCGGATTCTGTACTTAACGGAGTACCTGCCCGATGCCATCCGCTATGGCAACGAGGAAACTGCCGACCGGATTATCAAGGGCATGACCTACGGCATCACCCGTGCCCGTCGTGACATCGGCGAGAAGGACATGGATCGTCCTTCCGACATCGTAGAGAAGCGTGTCCGCCGGCTGGATATGCACCGTGACATCGTGGAGCTGTCCCGCAAGATTGACGAGCTGACCAGATCCATGACCCAGCAGGAGAAGATGCTGGAGAAGTACAAGGCTGACTATGAGGTTTGCCGTGAGGATTTGAAGAAGATTTCCGTTCGCCGTCCGGACTTGGTTCGTGAGATTGACGAGCTGGGCTTCGGTAGCAACCAGCTGTCTGCCGGTGCCCGTGGCATCGACACTGCTCGTGTGAAGGTGATTCAGCTCAGCGACAGCATCGAGAATCTGGAGCGCCAGAAGGCCACCAACGAGGCTGCTTTGCAGCAGAATATGTCCACTATTCGTACGCTGGAGAACCAGATGACTCAGGCAGACGCACTGGTGGATGAGCAGACCCTTGACCATATCCGCAAGCAGCAAGAGCAGTTCCAGAGCGAAATGCTGAAGCTGGAACACCAGATTGACGAGATGGAGCGCCTGAACAAGGACTTCACCCGTTCTCTGGATGCCATGTACAGCTCTCCCGAGATGGTGGATCGAATCATCCGTCACGCCATGGAATATGAAGAGCTGGAGCGCAAGGAGGCCTCCAAGGAGGCAGGCATCCGTGAGGGCCTGGAAAATGAGGCCACTCTGGAAGCGCAGGAAAACGAAGCCATGCTGAATATGTAACCGAAAGGAGCAACGAAAATGGAATTCACCAATCCCTTCTCCAAGAATAAGAAGTCCAAGGACGAAATGATTCTGGATTTGGATATCCAGCTGCGCCGTCTGGAGGATCAGTATAAGATCATCATCAACCGTGAGCTGCGGGCTCTGCGGTTCAGCCGCAAGAACGGCTCCGAGAATCCCAAGTCCGTGGGCAAAATCAAGCACGCCTACTACGGTCTGGGTGTCATCAAGCAGGCGCAGGAGAATCTGCGTGACGTGCGCACCACCAACGAGCTGTTCTCCACCATGAATGAGATGGGCTCCGCCCTGAAGATTCTGAATCGGATTTCCAGCTCCACGGAGCGCCCCCATAGCTTCACCATTGACCGCCAGATCAAGAAGATGGACAAGAACGCCGCTCGCCGTGAGGGCGGCATGGAGAACGTACTGCCCACCTCCATCCACCAGCTGGTGTCCGACGATGTGGTGGAGCGGCTGATTAGCGGCACCGACATCAATACATGTCTGGCCGGCGACAGCGAGGCATTTGTCAATATGCCCTTCACTGGCGATATGCTGGCGGATTTGGAGGGTATGAGCGTGGAAAATGCCGGTCTGGAGGCAGACCTGAATTCCACCCTAGCATTTGTGCAGGCGCTGGAAAGCGAGCTTTGATATGCTGTTTAGAAAGAAAGAGCCTGTCAATCAGGAAGAATTGGACCTGAAAATCTTCAAAACGAAGGTGGAGCTGCGCAGGATTTTGGAGAAATACGAGGCCATGATGGAGCGGGAGCTGCGCTTCGCCCGTGAGCAAAAGCAGTCCGGTTCTCCTCGCCCCTCCAATTATGAGCGAATCCGCACCCTGGCGGGATTGATTTCCACCACTCAGGCGGCCTATCAGGAGATGGACGATATCTCCACCACCGATGAGCTCAACCGCACCACCAGCGAGCTGACGGCGGTGCTGCAGGATATGAACCGGATTACCGGGAAGACCCAGCGTGCGGACGTGGGCGGCCTGCGCCGTGGCATCGGTCAGATGCAAAGTACCGATGCCCGCTTGACCCGTGAATACCAGAACCAGAGTCGGGTGATGAATCGGGTGTCCGGCGGTCGTTATGAGGCGGAGCTGGATGCGATTCTGGCAGATGCCTTGCAGCCGGAGCAGCCGGCCTACGTGCAACCTGCGGCGGCACCTCAAAATGCGGTGCCCATGACCGATGCGGAGCTGAAAGCCCAGATGGACGAAATCGACCGCCACCTGTATGGCGTTCTGGAAGACATTTAAGGGGAGATACATATGGATAACGATTATATCCGCAAAATGCAAACCAAGGAAAACCTCTGCGTAGCCTATGAGGCCCAGGCGGAGAACGAGTTTGACCGCAACGGCGGCAAGCCCTCCAAGGAGCAGTGCCGGCTGCTGCAGCAGGCGGCGTACCTGCGTTATGAGATGGCGCGCATGAGCGTGGGCGAGGAGCGGCTGTACCAGCAGCGTCGCCTGAAGGAGCTGAATGACCAGATTCGCAAGATTGCCACTGCCATCGATCCGGAGCTGGCCAAGCGGATTGCGGAAGCTTCCCAGAAGGAAGCCGCCGCCAAAAACCCAGCCCCCTCCACCAATAAGGTGGAAGCCAACAAGCCTCAGGCCAAGGCACCTGCGGTGTCGGATCAGGAGGTTGCCAACTGGTTCAAGGAGATGCCCTCCCATTCCTTCGAGGACGTGTCCGGCATGGAGGATTTGAAAGATCAGCTCCGTGGCTGTATCCAGGATCTGCAAATTGCCGAGCTGAAGGATTTCTTGAAGATGAAGAAGATCCATTCCTTCTTCTTCTACGGCCCTCCCGGTTGTGGCAAGACCTATATTATCAAGGCCTTCGCCCATGAGCTGATGGACAAGGACTACAAGTATATGTCGCTGGAAGGCTCCGACGTGCTGAGCAAGTACGTGGGCGATGCGGAAAAAATCGTGGCAAAGGTGTTCGAGGAGGCGGAGAAGAACGCTCCTTGTATCATCTTCTTCGACGAGGTGGACGGCGTATGCAAGAGCCGTTCCTTGCCGGATCTGCCCAACTACGCAGCATCTCTGACCACCTCCTTCCTCACCGGCTATAACCGCATCGACGAATCCAAGAAGCCCATCATCTTCATCGGCGCCACCAACTATCCCCGTCAGGTGGATAATGCCATGCTGGACCGTGTGGAGCTGATTCGTGTGCCCCTGCCGGATGCGTCTGCCCGTGAGGCTAAGTTTAAGCGTGATTTGTCCGGCGTGGTGGCCTTGGGTAGCGATTTGACCTTTGCTTATATGGCACAGGAAACGGAAATGTATAACTACCGTGACATTGACCGTCTGGTGGCGAAGCTGAAAGCGGCGATTGTCAAGGACGTGATGAAGAAGTACGGCAGTGAGAAGGCGGCGCTGGAGGCCCTGAAGAGCGGCAGCTACGCTATCGACAAGGCCTTCTTTGATGAGGTGCGCAATAATTCTCTGCCCACCCCCAAGGACTCTATCCTCAAGGAACTGGACGATTGGGAGGAGCAGATCAAGCGCGGACAGGCGGAGCTGGGATAAGCCATGGAGCATATCAGTCCCGAAAAATGGATAGGGGAGCGGAGCTTCCAGCCTGAGAAGGATTTGAGCAAGCTGAAGCTGGAAACCTATTGGGTGCGCATGATGAAAAGCGTGGTTCCGATACCGGAGCTGGACTCCATGCTGGGCATCCGGAAAAGCGCAGCGTTTTTGTACTGCGGCGAGGCGGGGACCGGAAAGCGGACGCTGGCCAGAGCCTTGGCCGGCAGTCTTGCCCAGCAAAAATATGCCTGCTATGAGCTGTCTGGTGCAGATTTAAACGAGGACATGGAGCAGCGGCTGGTGGCGCTGATGAAGCGTTGGAGTGACGGTGAGTCTGCCATCCTGATTTGCCAGAATCTGCAGGGCTGCAGTGATTCTGCGGCGCTGGGCAATTGCCTTGCTCAGATGATCCAGCTGTGCGAGCAGCAGAACCTGCCTGTGATTTTTGTTGTGATTGAAGAAAATCATGAGGCAGTGCCGGTGGAGCTGATGCGCCAGTTGCTGGTGTGCCGGTTCGACTTGCCGGATTTGGACGAGCGAGAGGCCTTTTATAGTGCCGTCATCGGCAAAGGCTTCCCCCTGAAGGAGGGGTTGCGTACCCGAGATTTGGCCGTGGCGGCGGAGGGCTTGACCCTCCGGCAGCTGGTCATCACCCTGCGTTTTATGCAGCGGGGGGTGAAGGAGCTGGCGATGGTTCGCTTCAAGAGCCGCTATACTATGGCGCAGGATGCCATCCGCAATAAGGAAGTGGTGGTGGATATGCCCATGTTCCGTAGCATTGTGGCCCATGTAAAAAATCCGGAGCCGGAGAAGCAACCGCCCATCCAGATCGTGCAAACCGTTGCGGCGACCCCAGCGCCTGCTGCCCACACCTCCGAACAGGAGCAGCCCACCAGCAAAACCGATGTACTTCGGCAAAGTAAAAATATGTCGGACTTTTTTAATAATCTCTAAAGCCATCCCCCCGTCGGCCATCGCCAACGGGGGGTATTAATGCGATAGATTATCGGGCACCCCTAAAAACTCTCTTTCGGCAAAGTGCCAACCCTTTTATTCCAACTTTTGCTTATACGTTGTTTGATACGCCGCTAAACGATTATACGTCCATGACGGGAAAATCGCCACGGGTCAAGGCCCGTGGCGATTTATGTGTTATCAATTACAGATTTGCGAAATAGGTCTTAGCGTAGTAGCCATAGACTGCAGTGGCGGCACCGAAGGCGTTGCCGCTGGCGGCGATGCCCTCGCAATACTTACCGATGCTATACGGAATCACCTTGGAGGTGTAGACCGTGCCGTCGGACTGATAGATGGCCGCAACATAGATGGTCTTATCGATATCCTTGGCGGCGATGCCCTCCACAGCAGCAGTCCACTTATCGCCATCGAGCACCATTTTCATTCTGCCGGTGGCGTTGGCGGTGGTCAGTTTATCCACACTGTTGTAGGCCGCGGCGTCCCAATATACGAAGGTCAGGCCGTTGTCAGGGTTCTTGCCTGCAGCGAAGTAGTAGTTGACGGAGAAGGCACCCTCGAAGGATACTGTGGGATAAATGCTCGTATAGGAGCCGGACTGCATTACGAAGTGACCGGCTTTGGCAGTGCTGGCCGTCACCACATCGTCCACCATGGACTCGTTGTAGGGCTGAATCAGATTCTGTGCCGGTTCCTTCAGGAAAGCGTTCATCAGGTTGTCGGTATTGTAGCTGAAGGCCACCTGCGCTGCAGCACCGTAGTTCAGCATGGCCACCATCAGCCGCTTGGCATCCATGGAGGTAGAACTGCTGCTGAGGATAGTCTTGGCGTAGGCAACGGCGTTGTAGCCGGCGATGTCGGTGTAGATGTAAGAGCCGTCAACCAGCATTGCATACACCTTGAAGTACAGCGCATCGCCCAGATTCTTGGCGGGAATGCCTCTGGTGTGGGCAATAAAGCTGGAACCGGAGGTGGTGTAACCGGGAATCACGTCCACAGCATCGGCGATGGTGCCGGTGGTTAGCTTGGAATCGAAGGTGACCAGACCCATCTCCGTCACATTAGTCATATCAGACAGGGTGAAGTAAACATTGTACTGAATCTGATCCTCGAAGCTTAGGGTGGGATAGCTCAGGGTAATGGTGGGGGGGACGATTTCCTCCGGCTCCGCCACCTCGTAGCTCAGGGTCAAGGTTCCGTTGTCATTTTCCTCCAGTGTGAAGGTAATCTCCACGCCGCCGGGAACAAACATCTTATCCGCAACGATTTCACTGGTAGCGGTATTGTACAGAATGGCGGAGGTGGTTTCGAAGCCTTGCCAACCGTTGGTCATATACCAGGTGTTGTTATCGGCGGTCTTGACGGCAACATAGCTGTCGGAATCGAAGGTGGCCACTAGCTGGCCTTCCTCGAACAGATAGTCGCCACGATTGGCGTAGTCCTCCTCACAACCGTAGTTGGCACCGTTGATATAGCCGAACAGGTAGTAGTCCTGATAAATAGAGCCGCACAGGGCACAGACACCATCTACAAAATCGTGCTGGCAGACACCGCCGCACTGGGTGCAGATACCGTCCACGAAGCCATGGCCCACAAATTCGCCGCAGTTGATGCAGTAGCCGTTCACATCGTGGATGGTATGGGGACAGGTCGCCGCCACATAGCTGAGGGTCAGGGTGCCGTCGCCGTTGTCCACCAGAGTGAAGGTGATTTCACGGCCCATAGGTACATAGAGCTTGTCGCTGGAGGTGCCTACCACCTCGGTGTTGTACAGCTTGACAGAGGAGATACCCTGGCCCTGATAGCCGTTGGTCATGTACCAGGCGGAATTGTCGCCGGTTTTGACCGCAACGTAGCTATTCTGGGTGAAGGTGGCGGTCAGCTTGCCGTCTACAAACTTATACTGGCCGATATTCTCGTAGTCCTCCTCGCAGGCGTAGTTAGCGCCGTTGATGAAGCCGAACAGGTAGTATTCGTTTACCTTCTCATTCAGGCCGCAGACCGTACAAGTACCGTTTACATAGTTATGGACGCAGACGTTGCCGCAGGTAGTACAGGTGCCATTGGCATAGACATGGCTGCAGACCTTGCCACAGATGGAACAACTGCCGTTGATATAGCTGTGGATACAGGATTTTCCGCACAGGGAGCAAACGCCGTTGGAATACTGGTGGGCGCAGGTTTCACCGCATACGGCACAGGAACCACCGCTCCACACATGGCTACCCATGGTGGCTTCCTTCAACTGGTAGACAGTGCGGGTTTCTACCTTACGGGTGGTGCTGGCCGTTACAGGTGTGTCACTCCAGCCGGAGAAGTCAGACCAGCGCTCATAGGTGAATTGCTTTTTGTAGCTGGTGTAGCTCTGGGCGTAGACGTCCGTCACGAACCACCAGTCAGAGTTGGAACAGGTGGAATGGGCGGTCTTGTAGCTCATGTCAGAGGTGTCGCAGGTGAAGCTGCTGGGATTGGTGGTATCGTAGTAGGCATGGAAGGTGGTGTAGCTTCCGCTCTTGGAGGAAGTGGAATAGTAAGAGCCGGAGTAGCACCAGTGGTAGTACAGGTAGCCTACTACCTTGTCGGAGTTGATGCTGGTTTTGGTGGTGGCGGTTTCGCTGGCGGTCATCTTGCTGTTGCGGTTGTTGTACTTGGTGTACAGACTGCTGGAGGTGGAGAAGCCGGAGGGCCAGCTATTGACATAGTTGACGGTACCGGTACCGGACTGGACCCATTGGCTGCTCTTGAGGGTGTAGCCGCTCATAGAGGATTCGTAGGAGGTCTTGGTCTGGTAGTCCGCATAGCGATACTGGGTTTTGGTACGGAATAGGCTGGCGGCCATGCCCGTCGGCAGGTAGTCAATCCAGCCAGCGGCCAGCTCGTTGGCCTTCAGGACATAGTTGTGGCCGCACTTGGAGCAGATGAATTCGTATCGGGCATAGTCGCCGCAGGTAGCGGTATGGGTGGTCAGGTTGTAGGTGTGGCTGGCAGCAATGGTCTGGGTTTCTACATCGCCGCAGGCGGTGCAGGTGCGACTCTTGGTGCCAGCGGTAGTGCAGGTGGCGTTGCTCACGCTCCATGCGCCGTAGGAATGGCCCTTAGCCGGTACGGTTTGCTCCGTGACCAGACCGCACTTGGAGCAGGACTGGACCTGCACGCCGGCGGCGGTACAGGTAGCAGCTTTGACGCTGGTGGTGGTATAGCTATGGCTGCAAGAACTCTGGCTGACGCTGGAGGGAATGACCATGAAGTATTCCTCCACCAACATCTTGGTGCCGGTGTTGGTGCCCAGCGTCTGAGCGCTCTTGGCGTAATAGTTGGTATAGGTGGCGGAGATGGCGTAGGTGTACTTGCCGGAGGTCAAATCACCGAAGGAGGTGGCAAAGTCGATAGGGCTGTTGACCAGCGTGTAGGAGTAGCCACTGACGGTATCGCTACCGCCGGTGACCTTGCTACCGGAGGTGCCGAAGCCGGAGTGGATCCATGTGGCTGCCGTATCGATGCGGTTGCCTTTGGACTTGATAGAGCCGGTAACGTAAAATTTGTCGCCGGCCACGTGGCCGTTGGGCACATCGTAGTCCGATATGGTGATATCCGAAGTGATTTCCTTCACATATGTGGTGTCACCGGCGTAGATATAGCCCGGGTCGCCGCTGGAGGTTTCCACCTGATACCAGTAGTTACCTGCGGTGTTTTTGTACATACCCACGGAGGTAAAGGTCTGGCCGGCGCTGATGTTCTGCAGCACCTCGCTGTCATTGCTGCCTTCAGCGCAGGGCTCGGAGTTCATGGTGGAACTGTTGGTGATTTTGAACTCACAACTGGAGGGATAGAAGTCGCAATCGGAGGTGTAGCCGAAGCTGGCATTGGCACGGGCGCTGGTGGAGAAGGCGGTGATGCCGTTCAGGTCGCCCTTGGTGTACAGCTCAATCAAAGAGCCGCTGCCGTATTCGACACCACCGGGGTTCATCAGGCCCAGCTGCCGGTCAACCACGTAGTAGCCGGTGTAGCTGCCGGTGGAAGAGAAGGTTCGCTGGGTGCCGTCGTAGGCATTGAAGGTGCAGCCGGTGACGGTCTTCATGAACTGGTTGTACTCGTTACTGCTGCTGGCACCGTAGCCAATGAGCTGGCAGCCCATACTGTTGCCGCCGCCAGAGAGCGCATAGTTTACGCTACGGGTGTGGATGTTGATGCCGTTACAGTCGTAGCTGTAACCGGTGCTGCCGGCATAGGGCGTATACCAGCCGGTATAGCAGGTAGTGGTGTGGGCGGCGTAGTTGCCATTGTGGTTGACGGTGGTCATCTTATAGATGCCGTCCAGAATCGTGGTGGAGCCGCTGGTTTCATAGCCGGGGGTCACATAGTTGGCATTATCGGGAATCGAGCAGCACCGCTCGCTGCTGAAAGCAATATAAGGCTTGCCGCTGGAGTTCAGCTGCACCACGATACACACCGCCTGCATACGGGTCTGGCCGGAGCCATCTGCGTAGGCGTAGGTGTCGTAGTAGTCCGAGCCGCCCTCGAACATGAATACCACAGACTTGCCGGCGGTCAGCGCGCTAGACAGAGAACTGTAGTTGTTGATGTAGTAACGCATCATGGTGTCGATGTAGTTTCTGCGGGTGGTGTTGGAGATGATGTTGGCGCAGGTCAGCGAATCCAGGCCGCTGATGGCCGCTTCCGCCTCTACTTCCACATGGGAGGCAAACACCGGAAGCATTCCCAGCGTCAGGACGATTACCAAAAGCATCGACCAAATGCGTTTTCCAAATGAATATCTCATATTATCCTCCTGTCGGTCTGATATTTTGCGGTTTTCATCCGCACAGTCTTACGTTATAAATTATACAATAGCCCGCAGGTAAAATCAAGGGCAATTTGGTAATTTGAAACAAAAGCGCCTGTATGCGCCATAATTTGTGCCACACCATAACGCAGCTGCTCCGGCGGATAAAAAAATAATTCCCGAAAAATAAAAATAATGCTTGCATTTTTCGTCAAGCTGTGATATCATATCAAAGCTGTCGCAAGACGGCGCAAATATCCGGGTGTGGCGAAGTTTGGTATCGCGCTTGAATGGGGTTCAAGAGGCCTCGAGTTCGAATCTCGACACTCGGACCATTAAAACCGAAAGGGCATCTGCTCTTTCGGTTTTAATTATTTATGAAGAGATTCAAACCGTTGAATGCAACAGTCCTGCCGCTATGGCAGGTTTTTTCATATCTCCCTTCCGACTGCCATAGGATACAGAGAATGGAGTTGGTTGGATGGGCTACAAAATCAAATACACAGCAGGAAATGCCGAAAAGATTCCGTTTCGGTTTGGAAAGCGTAAAATCCCTCTGCGATGGTTGCTATTGGGCGTTTTATTGCTGGCATTGATTCTTCCCGTTGGGCGTAACGCACTGGGCAGGCTGCTGCTCCCCGGAGATGCGGAAGTGACGGGGCAAGCCTTACAGGCACTGGCCTCAGATTTGCAGACAGGCACAGATTTTCCCGACGCAATCACCGCCTTTTGTCACCACATCCTTGAGGAGAGTGGACATTGATTCTACTACTTCTGGCATTGGCGATTCTGGTACTGCCTCTGCAATGGGTTGTGGCGGCAGTAGCAGCGGCGGCTTTTCACGAGCTGTGCCACGTTCTCGCCGTCAAAGCCTGCGGCGGCAAGATCATTCGCTTTCGGGCGGGTATATCCGGCGCAAACATGGAGGCGGCGGGGCTTTCTGATGGTCAAATCATTCTATGTGCGCTGGCGGGGCCTTTGGGAGGACTCAGTCTGCTGCTCCTCGTTCGATGGATTCCCCGCATTGCTTTATGCGCCGCCGCCCAATCCCTATTTAATCTAATGCCACTTTATCCGCTGGATGGGGGGCGGGCACTTCATTACGGTGTCGGCCTGCTTTTTCCTCGACGAGCTACGGCTATCTGTGGATGGATTAGGGGCATTTGTCTAACCGGAATCTGGTTGTTTGGGCTTTATGGCACAGTGGTACTTCGTCTGGGAATACTTCCGCTGGGGCTGGTGGTCTTCATCTTCATAAAAATGACTTGCAAACCTGCGCCGCATTGAGTACAATAGAGAAGCTTAATACACACAAAGAGGTTTTGCTATGACCGAGCTGATTCAGAGAATCCTCCCCACCGTGCAAAAGCCCGCACGGTACACCGGCGGAGAATTTAACGAAATAAAAAAAGACTTAAAGGACGTACGGGTGCGGGTAGCCTTCTGCTTCCCCGACACCTACGAAATCGGTATGTCCAACGTGGGAATGAGGATTCTCTACGGCGTGATGAACCAGATGGAAGGAGTCTGGTGCGAGCGGGTCTTTGCCCCCTGGGGGGACATGGAGCAGGCTATGCGCACCCATGGCCTGCCCCTGTGGGCGCTGGAAAGTCAGTCCCCTGTGCGGGATTTTGACATGATTGCCTTCACCATCGGCTATGAGATGAGCTATTCCAACATTCTGAATATGCTGTCCCTTGCCAAGGTACCTCTCCACAGCGCCGACCGCCACGATTTGAAGAACATTGTATTCGCCGGCGGCGTATGCGCCTTCAACCCGGAACCGCTGGCAGACTACATCGACTTTTTTGCGCTGGGCGAGGGCGAAGATATTACGCTGGAAATCATCAATCTTTACGACAAGGCCAAGGCCGAGAGCTGGAGCAAGGATGCCTTCCTGCTGGAGGTTTCCAAGATTCCCGGCATTTATGTGCCCTCTTTCTACGACCACCAGTACAACGACGACGGCACTCTGAAAGCCATCGTCCCCCGCAACGGTGCGCCGGAGAAAATCACCAAGCGAATCATCGAGGATTTAGATAACGCCTACTGGCCCACCAAGATGATTGTGCCCTCCACAGAAATCGTCCACGATCGGGCGAATTTGGAGGTGTTTCGTGGCTGTATTCGGGGTTGCCGGTTCTGTCAGGCAGGATTCTCCTGCCGCCCCGTCCGGCGCAAGAGTGCTGATGTACTGTACCGGCAGGCAGTGGATATGTTGACGGATTCGGGCAACAATGAGATTACCCTCTCCAGCCTGTCCACCTCCGACTATCGGCAGCTGAAGGAGCTGACCGATGAGCTGATTCCCTACTGCGCTCAGAACAAAATCAACCTCTCCGTCCCCTCTCTGCGGGCGGACAACTTCTCCCGCGAGCTGATGGAAAAGCTCCAGACCGTTCGCAAAAGCGGTCTGACCTTTGCGCCGGAGGCAGGCACGCAACGTCTGCGGGATGTAATCAATAAAAACCTGACCGAAGAGGAAATCCTTACCACCTGCACCAACGCTTTCTCCGGCGGCTGGAATAATGTGAAGCTGTACTTCATGCTGGGTCTGCCCACGGAAACCGACGAGGATGTGCTTGGCATTGCGGATCTGGTTTACAAAATCATCAAGGCATGGAAGGAACACGCCGTGAATAAAAAGCGTGGTCTGCGAGTCCATGTGGCCACCGCATACTTCGTACCCAAGCCCCACACGCCCTTCCAGTGGGAGCAGCAGATTCAGCCGGAGGAATATCTGCGCCGGTGCAAGCTGCTGAAGGAGCATTTCTACTCCAAGTCCATCGAGTACAACTACCATGCGCCGGATTTGAGCCGACTGGAGGCTGTGATGGCACGGGGCGACCGGCGACTGGGGCCCGTCATCGAGGCCGCTGCCCGTCGAGGCGCACGGCTGGACGGCTGGGATGAATATTTCCGTTTCGATTTGTGGCAGGATGCTTTCGCCGAATGTGGGGTGGACATGAGCTTCTACACCACCCGTGGCTACGGCGAGGACGAGCTGCTGCCCTGGGATCCCATGGACGTGGGCGTGACGAAGAAATTCTTGCTGCGGGAGCGGAAGCGTGCCTACGAGGCCACCATTACGCCGGACTGCCGTGAGGGCTGTGCCGGCTGCGGTGCCAACCAGCTGCTGAAGGAGGTGGCCTGCGATGCCTAGAGCTTTATTTGAGAAAACCGGCAACGCTGTCTGGATCTCCCATCTGGATCTGATGCGACTGTTTCAGCGAGCCTTCAAGCGGGCGGGACTGCCCCTGACCCACACACAGGGCTTCAATCCCAGACCCTCGGTGTCCATTGCACTACCGTTGTCGGTGGGCGTGGAGAGCCGGTGCGAGCTGCTGGATTTTGATTTGGACGGCATGGACGTGTCCTGCGACGAAATCTGCCGCCGGCTGAACGGTGCGCTGGTGGAGGGCGTGCGAGTGCTGTCCGTCTACGATAACGGCAGCAAAATCAAAAATCTCGCCCTGCTGCGCAGCGTTGTTACGCTGGAATATGACAAGGGTGTGCCGGAAGGCGCAAGGGAGCAAATCAGCGACCTGCTCCGCCGTCCAGCCCTGACCGTTGAGAAAAAGGGCAAAAACGGCATCACAGAGCAGGACATCATCCCCATGCTGCGCGGCTGGGCCATTCGGGCTGAGGCGCACACCATCGAGTTGGAGCTGCTGGCCTGTTGTCAAAATCCCACGCTGAACCCCATGCAGCTCCACGCTGCCATCTGCCGGTATCTGCCGGAGCTGACGCCGGACTTTGCCAAGTGCCGCCGGCTGGAGCTGTATGATACAAACGAAAACATTTTTCGATAAGGAGAACATTATGGAAATCGAACTGGAAGAATGCCCCGCTTGTCGGGGTGCAGGCTATATCGTCCATGAGGGCGGCTGGAATGTGCAGGTGGAGTGCGCTGATTGCGGCGCTCACACCGTTTATGTAGAGTACGAAAACGATGAGCAGAAGGCCGAGGCCGAGCGTCAGGTGGCTATGCTGTGGAACATCGGAAAGGTCATCAAGCACACACCGGGGGAATAATCATGAAAAACATGGAATTTAAGCGAAAGCTCCCGGTGCCCAAGGAAATCAAGGAGCGCTATCCCCTGACAGCGGAGCTGGCTGCCATCAAGTCCGCAAGAGATGAAATGATTGCCGATGTATTCACCGGAAAAAGCGACAAGATGCTGCTGATTATCGGCCCCTGTTCCGCCGACCGGGAAGATGCGGTGCTGGAATACTGCCAGCGGCTGGCGGCCTTGCAGGAGAAAACCGCCGACCGGCTGATTTTGATTCCCCGTGTCTACACCAACAAGCCCCGCACCACCGGCGAGGGCTACAAGGGTCTGCTCCACCAGCCGGATCCGGAAAAACATTCGGATATGCTGGAGGGTGTCATTGCCATCCGGCGGCTGCACACCAATGTGCTGGCCGAAACAGGCCTGTCCACCGCCGACGAGATGCTGTACCCCGATAACTATCGCTACCTTTCCGACCTGCTGTCCTATGTGGCGGTAGGGGCACGGAGCGTGGAGAATCAGGAGCATCGGCTCACCGCCAGCGGCATCGCCGTGCCTGTGGGCATGAAGAACCCCACCAGTGGCGACATTTCCGTTATGCTCAATTCCATTCTGGCGGCGCAGCACAGCCACACTTTCATTTACCGTGGTTGGGAGGTCAAGACCACCGGTAACCCGCTGGCCCATGCGATTTTACGAGGTTATGTAAACCGTCATGGCGAGGCCATCCCCAACTACCACTTCGAGGAGCTGGAGCATCTTTACAATGCTTACACCGCCAAGGGACTGCTGAATCCGGCGCTGATTGTGGACACAAACCACTCCAATTCCGCAAAAAAGTACATGGAGCAGCCTCGAATTTGCAAAGAAGTGCTTCATTCCTGCCGTCATAGTCAGCACATCCGTTCCATGATGAAGGGCTTTATGATTGAGTCCTATCTGGAGGAGGGTGCCCAGAAGATTGGCGAACACGTTTACGGCAAGTCCATCACCGACCCCTGCATCGGCTGGGACGCTACGGAGCGTCTGATTCTGGATATCGCTGAGCTTATTTGAATAGTAGGCCCGTCGGCATTTGCCGACGGGCCTTTTACGGCGCGATTAAAAGATCCTGATACTCCGGCAAATCCGGGTCATAAACATAGAAATTCGGACGACGGGCTGCAACCCGCTCGTCGTTGGTGTATACTTGCAAGTCGCTGGCTGTCATCTTTCCGTGATTTACTGAGTCTACTTTTACAGCCACTGGACAAGAATCCACATGATAATACAATCCATCCTGGTGCTGCACCAGATTCCACCAGTGGTTACTGCTGCCCCCCACTCGCTTTACTTCCACATTCTCTATCTCTAGCAAATCCAGCAGAATCTTATTGATTGCATAATAGGTATAACAGTCTCCCTTGCCGGTTGTAAAGCCCTGATATGCGCTGCTCCATATACTTTCCTTATCTGAGGAACCGACGTATTGGATGCTGCTCGCGGTATACTGATATACAGCCGAAATTTTCTGATCCTGTGTCATATCCGGCTGAATGATTGTCTCCAGCACAGAATGTGCATACGACTCCACCACAGAAGCCGGTGTACCCTGTACTACAATCGTTCTCGGAACAATCGTCACATTTCCATCAGAATCCGCTGCGGAATAATAAGCCGTATAGGTGCCCAGCTTATTTCGGTCTACACCCGCAGCATCCACCGTAAATCTGACAGCCCCATCCTGAGGATCCACGGCGCTGACCCCCTCCTTAAAGAAAATGGAATCTCCCAATTGGATCACCATCTCCTCCAGTCCGGTGAATTGGGGAGCGTCTGATGCTGGGATTACATTTATGAATGCCTCCACTTCGGATGCATTTCCCCAAACATCTGTTAAAATCAGAACCACCCGATAAACCTCAGCGATTACTAACTCCGGTGTCTTTTTGTAGGTTACGGTCACCTGTGACGCATCCTCAATGCATTCCACTAACGTTTCCGGTTCTGGAATCGTACCAATTTCAGCGGTCACATTTCGCCCCGTTCCCCTGGGCGGATCGCTCTCTTTTACAATGTATCGTACAGAATATTCTTTATTTGCGCAAATCAGCTTCACAGCCCTCTCTCCGAGCGTGTCTAGCGTTATCTGCTCTGGCAGCGATGCCTGCACATTTTTATCTGCAACAAAGTCACGGGCATTTGCGGACCGCCCCTCCGCCACATCCACCACGACCGTCTGTATCATTTCAAACCGATAACAGGTGGTATGCCGAACACAAGAAGCGCCGTCTGCGGTGAACAGCAGGGCGATATCTTGTTCTCCCAACGCAGCGGCAGGTTGCGCCATAAGGGTGGCGGACACACCGGTTCCCTCCAGTCCAGTTACCAAATCGTTTAACGTGACCTCATTTGTCACAGGCAATACCGGATGTAAAAGCGATATGGATGTGGGAAGCTCCAAATGTGTTGAAAAAGGCTTTGGAACGGAACTGGTAGTAGCTTTCACCGCCTCGCCGGATGGCACAGACTTTGGAGTTTTATCTGCTGCCGGTATGAGCCAGACCATCCCTAAAAGTGTCAAAAGCACAACTCCAAGCACCGCTGCAAGGATTGCCCAAATCCTGTGCTGTTTGGCTGTTTGCAAGCTTTTTTCATGCGCTTTCATCATATGCCTGTGCCCCCCGTCTGTTGTCTACTATCACTATATCATACCAAATTCTGGTTTTCAAGCGTTTGTTTGCTTCTTGCTAATTGTCCCATATATATAGAGTGGAATCATAGTAAAAACGCTACAATAAAAATCGTTCATGGAACCAGTGTATCGAAAATATCATTCTGAGCGAAGCACAAGCGGAGTCAAAGCATCTACTCCCTGACGATGGTGTTGTTGGTAATTGACATATTCATTCCATTATAGTATAATAATTATTAACATTATGACGAATTCAGGAGGGATTTTCATGAAAAAAATCCACAGACTGTTCAGCGTGGTGTTGGCACTTTTGATGTTGTGCCCGTTGCTGCCTGTGCAGAATCGTGTATCGGCCTATTACAGCGCAGGGGACTTGACCAATATTGAGTCAACGATCCTGTCCAATACAGAGCGCAAAAACTATGTGGATACCATGATGCGTTACCACATTCTGTCCGCCACGGACGACTACCGGGTGGCCAGAAATTTGCAAAGCGGCAAGAGCGTCATTTTCTTCTTCGACGGCTGCAGCGATAATATGGACAGCGCTACATACAGTGACTATACCCGATACCATCTGTCCGCCTATTGCGCCGTAGTGCAGCAGGTGAACGGCGTGCCGAAAATTGTCTACGAGTCAGAGAATTGCTCTACCATTCCGGACAATCCCCGAAACGTCAGTCTGAACGAGGGCTCGGCGGTGCCCACGGTGCTGGATGGTGTGTACAACATCATTTCCACCAACCATCTGGGCCGTTACGCCTCGCTTCGCATCGCAGATAATAGCGGCAGTGCGCCGGTGATGCGCTGCACTTCTTCCTCCAGCTACACCAGCACTTCCAGTGCCATCAACATCCATGCTCGAAGCAACTTCAACAGCGCTCCTACCAATGGTATCAGCTCCTCGTCTTACAGCTCCACCGGCTGCTTCCTTGTGGGTCTGACCAATAATACATGGAGCGAATATAATAAATTCACGGCGGCGGTGCTGGGAATTTCCAACGCCATCAAGACAACGCCTTACTCCAGCGGTTCATGGACGCAATGTACTACAGGTGTGGATAAGGGTTTGGTGGTCGTGGATCGAATGAATTATAAAACCCAACTCCAGAAAATCTATGGCGGCGATAATAACCATTCCGCCAGCGCCTTGGTGGCGAAGCTCACCGCCTACACAGATAATCTGAACGTGGAAATTCCGGATGCCAGCGATGATACCCGTCCTCTGGCCGCAGCCTATGAGGATTTCCTGCCAATCTACGCCTATCCCACCTCCACCGGCAACGTTCCGGTGTACGATGCGCAGGGACAGCAGCTCAGCAACCGATTCATCACCGGCTCTACGGATCTTTGCATCATCAATAAAATCTATTCCGATGGCTGGTGCTATGTGTCCTACCCCTCATCTGTGGAGGCAGACGGCTATGCGGAGGCTTATGCGCCATGGAGCACCTTCGCAGAGAATCCGTCGCCTACTCAGTGGAAAAGTGGCACAGGGTATACCGTCTACCGCAGAATCGACTTATCGGAAACCCTTGGCTCTATCGATGCGGGGGACTCCTGCCTGCGTGTCAGCAGGGTAGGGGAGCTGGATCAGGTGATTTATCCGGTTACCGGCTCTGGTTATTTCAAAATGGGCTGGATCGAAGCCCGTCGCCAAAGCGGTATCCGCCTGTCCTCCTTGCCGGAGAAGCGAGATTATCAATTGGGCGAAACGCTAGATTTGACCGGCCTTGCAGTGCAGAAGGTCTATGACGACGGCCTGACGGATCCCCTTTCCGATGGCTATACGGTCAGCCCAATGGTGCTTTCCCAGACCGGGGAGCAGACCGTTACCGTCACCAGCGGAGCGTATAGCGCTACCTTTACAGTCAATGTGGAATCCCTTGCGCCTACGCTGACGCTGGATTATCCCACCCTGAGCTTTGAGGACCAGATTCAGTATAATGTGTACTTCACCGTGTCGGATATGACGAATGTTGTGGAAATGGGTCTGATTACCTTCGATTCCAGACTGTCTGAGGGTACTATGGCGGATGCGGTGAATGTGATTCCCGGCTACACCACCTCCAGCTCCAGCTACATCGCCCATACCAATGGCATTCCAGCCAAGAATCTGGGAGATGCGCTGTACTTCAAGGTCTATGCTAAGCTCACCAATGGCACCTACATCTATACAGACATCGCCGGCTATAATGCCGTGGCCTACGCCAAGACCATTCTTGGCAGCTCCACCACCTCAATGGATGCGAAGCGCCTGATGGTGGCCATGCTGAACTATGGAGCGCAGGCGCAGTTGGCCTTCGGCTACAAGACTGACAGCTTGATGAACGCCTTCTTGACGGTTCCGGCGCAGAATCTGGTGAACCCCTATGACGAATCCATGGTTGCATCGGTGACAGCGCCGGATGCTTCCAAGGCAGGACACTTCCAAATGGATACCACCGCATTTTCCAGCGTGTACCCAACGGTTTCCTTCGAGGGAGCGTTCTCGGTCAATTTCTATTTCACCAACAAGCTGAACCCCGATGACGGTCTGACCCTGTGTTACTGGGATGCCGCTGCATACCAGTCGGCGGATAAGCTGCTGACATCCAACGCCACCGGACAGATTTCCATGACCTATGATGGGGAAAGCTGGCACGGTGCCGTGGAGGGCATCGCCGCAAAGGAAATCGATCAGCCTATTTATGTGGTTGCCTATTACAAATCTAACGGCGTCACCCATACCACCAGTGTGATTGCATACAGCCTGGGCCGTTATTGCGAAAGCATCGCCGCTAATGGCAACGCATTCGGTGCCGCCACCGCCGTTTACGGCTACTACGCAAAAGCCTATTTTGCTTAAGCACAGGAAAAAAACGATGATTGCAAATTATCGTTTAGCGAATTAAGCGTCGCAGGCGCAAATAAGGCCCCCTCTGACGAGGGGCTGTCAGCGAAGCTGACTGGGGGAGAGAAAAAAGGATTAGTTTTCCGCGTTGTAACAACAAATACGGATACTTTTAGGTTTTCTCTCCCTCCGCCCCTTCGGGGCATCTCCCTCATCAGAGGGAGGTTTGGATGGTGCTCATCTGCACCGCTAAACGATAGGGCACCTCTAAAAACTCTCTTTCGGCAAAGTGCCCGCCCTTTTGCTCCAACTTTTGCTTATAAAAAACCTTGAAATACATACAGTATTCCTGCGGTTATTAACACAAAATTGAAACAAAATTTCTGGGCACCTGCTCGAAATTTAGTTTTTAGAGGTGCCCGATAATTCATAGTTCTTTGGACAGTATGCAAAATGCCGCCGGTACTCCGGCGGCATTTTGCATATTATCCACGCATGGCCCGTTTTCTTGCGATGTTGATGGGGCCTTCGGACATCCGGTTGATCCAGTTCAGGCTCTTGCCGCAGCCGTAGGCCACGCAGGAATCCGGATCGTCGGCCAGCGTGCAGCGCACGCCGGTGCGCTCCGACAGCAGCTCGTCCATACCAAAAAGCTGACTTCCGCCGCCGGTGAGGGTGATGCCGTTGTCCGCAATGTCGCTGACCAGCTCCGGAGAGGTATCCTCCAGCACCGAAAGCACCTCGTCCGCAATCTGACGGGCGGGGCGGCGCAGCACCTCCGCAATTTCGGCAGCGTGCAGCTCCAGCTCACGGGGCATACCGGACTTGGCGTCCCGCCCCTTGACAATCATGGAAGCATCCTCCGGCCGCTCATGGACGCAGCCGATGCGAATTTTGATGTCCTCGGCAGTGGTCTTGCCGATAATCACGCCGTGGCGGCGACGAATGTGCCGGCCGATGGCCTCGTCAAAGCTGTCACCGGCCACCTTGATAGAGGAGGAGGCGGCTACGCCGTTGAGGCTCAGCACCGCCACATCAGTGGTGCCACCGCCGATGTCCACAATCATGTGACCGGAGGGGCCGCTGATATCCAGTCCGGCACCCAGCGCCGCAGCCAGCGGCTCCTCAATCAGATAAACCCGACGGGCACCGGCCTCGATGGCGGCGTTGATGACGCTGCGTTCCTCAACTTCAGTGACGCCGCTGGGCACGCAGATGATTACACGGGGCTTGGGGGTAAACAGGCTGGTCTTGCCGGCCTCACGGAACAGCACCTGCAGCATTTTCACGGTCATTTCGTGGTCAGAAATGACACCGTCCTTCAGCGGGTGCATCGCCACCACATTGCCGGGGGTACGCCCCAGCATATTCCGTGCGGCGGCACCAACCTCCAGAATTTTGCCGGTGTTTTTGTCCAGCGCCACAACGGAGGGTTCTCGCACAACGACACCCTTGCCGTCCACATAAATCAGCACATTGGCAGTGCCCAAATCCACGCCCAAATCATTAGAAAACAAACGCATATTATTTCACCTACTGGTATTTTTGTAATGTATTGCCGATGCAACGGCAGCGCAGTGTACTTCGCTGGCTCCGGCGGTGAGCAGCACCCGCGCACACTCGCCGGCAGTGGCACCGGTGGTTATGATGTCGTCCAGAAGCAGCACCCGCATACCGACCACCTGCCGTGGATCAATCACCTCGTAAGCACCTAGCACGTTGGCACGGCGCTGCGCTTGACCGGTGAGGCGGGACTGTACCTGTGTCCGGCGAATCTTCCGCAGACACTTAACCGGCTCCATCTCCAGAGCTTCGCCCAGCGCCTTGGCCAGCAGTTCCACCTGGTCGTAGCCCCGGCGTAGCCGACGCATCCGGCTCACCGGCACCCATGTAATCATGTCAAAGTCCGCTTCCCGCTCTCGCAGGAGCTTGTCCGCCAGCAACCGTCCGTAGTTTTTGGCCAGATGCCGCTTGCCGTAGAATTTGTAGCGGAGCAGACTGCGCCGCACGTCCTCTTCATAATGCCACAAAGCGAGCCAACTGTCAAGGAAGGGAAGCTTAATTTTTGATTTTGTACAGACGGGGCCGTGGATCCGGCACCGGTCACATAAATCGATTTGCCCTTTTTCCAGTATTTTGCCGCATAAGACGCACTTAGGCGGGAAAAGTAATTTCCAAATCATCCGCTGACCTTTCCCTGAAGCCGCAGCTTTAGACCGGTGTATCTCCGGCCTACACGGGCGTTTTGCACCATGGTGGACACCGTATCCTCCCGCCCCACGATGATTAGCAGCTCACGGGCACGGGTGATGGCAGTGTACAGGACGCTCCGGTTCAGCAGATACGCTGAGCCGCCCCAGCCGGACAGCACCACGCACCGGTATTCGCTGCCCTGACTTTTGTGAACGGTCATGGCATAGGCAGGTTCCAGCTCGTTCAGCTGATCGAATTCGTAGTCCACCTCACGGTCGTCAAAAACCACCGTCAGCAGCTCCATCTGGGGGTCGATGGACTTGACGATGCCCACGTCGCCGTTGAAGATGCCGGCACCTACCTCGTTGCCGTCGCAGCGCTTCCACATAATATCATAGTTATTGCGGATCTGCATCACCCGATCCCCCTCGCGGAAGGTGTAGTTGCCAAAGGCACGCTCCTTTTTCGTGGGTGCAGGCGGATTCAGGCTGGCCTGCAGTAGCTGATTCAGCGCCACGGTGCCCACGCCGCCTTTGCGGGTGGGAGTCAGCACCTGAATCTGATCCGGAAGGATGCCCATATTCTGAGGCAGCCGCCGGATGCACAAATCGGTAATGGTGCGGCTGACCTCATCCTCGCTGCGGCAGGGGAGGAAGAAGAAATCGCTTTTTCGGTCACGCAAATTGGGCATCTGCCCATGGTTGACCCGATGGGCGTTCATAACAATCAGGCTCTCCTGCGCCTGACGGAAAATCTCCGTCAATCGAACGGAATTGAGCATTTCACTGCGCAGCATATCATTGAAGGGGAAGCCGGGCCCAACAGGGGGCAGCTGATCCGGATCACCCACCAGAATAATTCGCTTGTTTTCGGGAATGGCCTGCATCAGACTGTGCAGCAGCTGGATGTCCACCATGGACATCTCGTCCACGATGACTACATCTGCCTTCAGCGGATTTTCCTCGTCCCGCACAAAGACCATCTGTCCGGTGGCAGGGTCAATGGTGGCCTCCAGCAAACGGTGGATGGTGGAGGCATCCCGACCGGTGACTTCCGTCAGCCGCTTGGCGGCACGGCCTGTGGGGGCGGCCAGTAAGCACCGAAGCCCCATCTGCTCGAACACAGACAGCACGCCGTTTAATATGGTAGTCTTACCGGTGCCGGGGCCGCCGGTAATTAGCAGCAGTCCGCTGGAAGTGGCGGTTCGGATTGCCTCCGCCTGACGGGGAGAATACTGAATTCCGCATTCCTGCGCGCTTCGACGAACCATAGCTTCCAGCCCTCTAGGCTCCGGAAAACTGGCATGGGAATGAGCCAGCAGCCGGCGGGTACAATACATTTCGGCGTGATACAGCTGCGGCAGATATTCCACGACAATTCCCGCCAGCTTTCCACGCACTAGCCGGTCCGCATCCAGCAGCCGTGCAATACCCTCTCGGATGGTGTCCGGTTCTAGACTCAGTAGTTGTGCTGTGGCACCAATCAGCTTGTCCTCCGGCAGGAAGCTGTGTCCGGCGGAGAGATTGTAGTTCAATTCAAACAGAATACCCGCCTCCACACGGCGGGGGTCGTCGCCGGCCACACCCAGCTCAATGGCGAACCGGTCCACCGCCCCGAAGGGCGCTTCCAGCCCGTCGTCCATCAGCAGATAGGGATCATCGTAAAGAAGCTCCATGGTCTGCTCGCCGTAGAGCTTGTAGGTCCGCACCGCCAGTTCCGCCGGAAGCTGATGCTGGGTGAATAGTTCCAGTAGCTGCCGCAGCCCTACCCGCAGACGAAATTCCTCGCCGATGGCTTTGGCCTTGGCGGCGTTGATGCCGCTGATTTCCGCCAACCGCATGGGCTCCCGCTCCATGATTTGCAGTGTCTGCTCCCCGAACCGCTCTACTATGCGAGCAGCAGTTTTGGGACCGATGCCCTTGATGATGCGGCTGGAAAGATAACTGATGATTTCGGGCGTGGTCTGAGGCAGCATCCGTTCCAGAAATTCCGCCTCAAACTGTTTGCCGTAGCTCTGATGGGCGCTCCACCGACCGGTGACCATCAGCCGTTCGCCTACCGCCGGCAGGGGAATGGTGCCCACCACTGTCACGGTGCTGCCGTCCTGACACCGCAGGCGCAGGACGGCGTAGCCGTTTTCGTGATTATGGAATACAACAGCACCGATGGTGCCCTGAATGATTTCAAGTTCTGTCAAGCTTCATCCGCTCCTGTTCCAGTGTGGCGGACAGCTCCGCCATATCGCAAATGGTAACGCCCTTGCGGGTCAGTCGTAAACATTCTTCTTCTGATAATCCGGCATCCAAACCAATCAGGGGACTGTGGGTCAGCCCCAGATCTCGCAGCCAGCGATGCCGCCGAATGAGAGGCTCCTCCTGTTCGCCGCCGCGGCAGAGATAAACGGTCACAGAGCCCCGCTGACCGGGCAGCAGGAACCCGAACAGCACCCATAAAATGCATAGTGCCCCGAAGGCCGCCAGCACGCCGATAACAATCCATGTTGCCATAAACTCCACCTCAGTACAGCTTATGACCCACCCCGCCCTGTTGTGTCGATAGGGATATAAATTATCGTTTAGCGAAGTAGCGTACAATCCCTTGCCTCTCCCTCTGGGAGAGGTGCCCCAGTGCGCACACTGGGGCGGAGAGGGTATATAAAGCATCGAAAACCCTCTCAGGCACCGCCTTCGGCGGTGCCAGCTCTCCCAGAGGGAGAGCCAAGGCGGCTTCGCCGCTAATGCGCTAAACGATAATTTAGCGCACAACAATCAATACTTCCTTTAGTTTACTATATTTTCCCCTGATCGAAAAGACCTTTTTGTGAAAAACTTTTTTGGATGGGGTTCAAAGTTTTTTGCGTGTTTTCACAAAATCTCCTTGCGGATTTGGGTATAATCGGTTATAATGGCTAGGAAGTATGAGTGGAAGTAGGGGCATCACCATGAAAGACTTGCATCTGCTGATATGGCTGACCCAATTAGGGCTGTCTACGGTGGGTCCACTGACGGTCTGTACACTGATTGCCGTCTGGTTCCGGCAGCACTACGGCTGGGGCAGTTGGGTGATATGGGTTGGCGTAGCCCTTGGCACTGTCATGGCCATCGATGGTCTGCGTACATCCCTGAAGCTGATGCAACGCCTGTCGAAACGAAAAAGTGACACCCCACCGCCCGTATCCTTCAACGAACACGATTGACCGGAGGTTCCAATGGATTCCCGTAAATTTATTCTTCAAAAAACCGCCATCCTGACCGTGGGGCAGGTAGTATGCATTGCCGCCATGGTGGGCATTTTCGCACTGCTGAACCAATTTAATTACACTGTGGTGCTTGGCGGAGTCATTGGCGGCGTGCTGGCCATCGGCAACTTTTTCTTCATGGCCATTGGCTCCGATGCGGCGGCAGATAAGGCCGCTGAGCAGGATGTAAAAACCGGCAAGGCACTGATGAAATCGGCCTATGGTCTTCGTATGGTGGTTACGGCAGTGTTGCTGGTGGTGTTTGCCAAGAGTGGGCACTGCAATGTGATTGCGCTGGCCTGTCCGCTGCTGTTCAACCTGCCGATTATTATGGTTACCGAGTTCTTTAGAAAGGGCGGTGGCGTAAAGAAATGAGCATTGACGTAACAGGCGCATATGTCTATTTTGTGATTCCAATTTTCGGCGGCATTCCCATTTCCCAGACCACGGTTTCTTCGTTAATCGTAACGATTATTTTGTGTACGTTGTTCATCGTGCTGGGCAGGGGACTGACCAAACGGCCGGGAAAATGTCAGGTGCTGGTGGAGAAGGGTGTTACCATGATGACCAACCTGACTGCCTCTGCCATGGGTGCCCATAATGTCCACTGGACTCCCTTTATGGGCTGTCTGTTTTTGTGCAGTATCTGCGGCAGCTATATCGGCTTGACCGGCTTTCTGCGTTCTGCCACCGCAGACCTCAACTGCACTGCGGTATGGGCGTTGATGGTGTCGTTCATCATCTGGTTCAATAATATCAAGAACGACGGCATCGGTAAATTCCTGAAGAATTATGTAAACCCAATGAATCTGATTTCGGATCTGGCGCAGCCCTTGTCCATGTCCTTCCGTCATTTCAGTAACATTTCCGTGGGCATCATCATCTCCACCATCATGTATGCGGCGCTGACGCTGGCATCCACGATTATCATCGAGCTGGTGGCATCAGCCGGCTGGTTGACCGGAGGCGCTCTGATTGTGGCAGGCTTGCTGATGCTGTTGCTGCTGGCCTTGCCGGCGAAAAAGAGGAAAAAAAAGTGGCTGTCTAAGACGGTGATTTCGGGTGTGACCCTTGTGGTTGGCCTGTTCGGACTTCTGCAGAGTTTGAATATCCTGTCGGATATTCCGGTATTTACCTACGGAATTCCGGCGGTGATGTCGTTGTATTTCGACTTCTTTTCCGGATTCATTCAGGCGCTGGTGTTTACGCTGCTGTCGATGGTCTATATCGGCAATTCCCTTCCCGGACCGGAAACCGGTTCTGAGGTATCTGTGAGCAAATCAAACTGATTTCATTATACAATATTTAATCTAGGAGGATAATCATTATGAGTTTTGGTGAAGGTTTGGCAATTCTGGGTAAGGCATTGGGTGCCGGTCTTTGTATGGGTATCGGCGCTATCGGCCCTGCACTTGGTGAAGGCAACGCTGTCAGCCACGCGCTGGAGGGTATGGCCCGTCAGCCCGAGGCTGCCGACAATCTCCGGGTCAACATGATTCTGGGCTGTGCTATCACCGAGTCCACCGGTATTTACGCACTGGTTACTGCGATTCTGATTCTGTTCACCCTGTAATTCCAAAGGTAAGGAGTCAAGTGCATGGGGTACTTTGAAGACTTTATTGGCGTGAACCTCTGGACGGCTCTGTTTACACTGCTCAATACCCTGACTGTTATCATCGTTGGTACGAAATTTCTGTTCAAGCCGGTCATGAAGATGATTCAGGATCGGCAGAAGGAAATCGACGATATGTATGCCGATGCGGATGCCGCCAAGGCAGACGCAGAGTCCATGCAGGCCCAGTACCAGCAGAAGCTGGATGCGGCACAGGCCACTTCCGACCGTATCGTGAAGGAGGCAGTGGCTCGTGGTCAGGCCCGTGAAGAGGAAATCATTCGTCAGGCCAACGCAGACGCTTCTGCCATTATGGACAAGGCATCTGCGGATATTGCGCTGGAAAAGAAGAAGGCGCTGAATGATGCCAAGGATGAGATTTCCGATATCGCCATGGCCATTGCCGGCAAGGTGGTAGGACGGGAACTGAGCGCCGCCGACCAGAGCAAGCTGGTGGACGAGTTCATTGACGGACTGGGTGACGGCCTATGACAGAGGCTGGAAGTGTATACGGACAGGCGCTGTACGACCTTGCAATGAGCGAGGGGCTCTCCGGCAAGATTCTGGAAGAGCTGGAGGCGCTGCGCCAGAGCTTTGAGAGCGAGCCGGATTATATCCGCCTGCTCAGCACGCCCAACCTGCCCAAGGAAGAACGTTGTCAGATTTTAGACAAGGGCTTTCGGGGCAAGATTCAGCCATATCTGCTGAATTTTATGAAGATTCTTACCGAAAAAGGCTATATACGCCACTTTTCGGACTGTTGTGCCGCCTATCGGGACTGCTACAATCGGGACAATGGCATTTTGCCTGTTCGGGTTGTTACGGCAGTGGCGCTGTCGGCGAAGCAGCAAAAGCGGCTTTCGGAGAAGCTGGCAGCCATTACCGGCAAGCGTATCGATTTGAATCTGCGTATCGACCCGCAGGTGCTGGGCGGCATCCGTCTGGATTATGACGGAAAGCGGCTGGACGATACGGTGGCTCATCGGCTGGACGCCATCCGGAATGTTCTGAATAATACCGTACTTTAAGTAGAAGGTAGGTACAGTATGGAATTACGACCCGAAGAAATTACGAAAATCATCCGTAGTCAGATCAAGAACTACGAGAATAAAATGGAATCCAGCGAAACCGGTGTGGTCATTCTGGTGGGTGACGGCATTGCCAAGGCCAGTGGACTGGACAAGTGCATGGCCGGCGAGCTGCTGGAGTTCCCCAACGGCTCCTACGGTATGGCCCAGAATCTGGAGGAGGATACAGTGTCCATCGTCATCCTCGGCACCGATAACGGCATCAAGGAAGGCGATATCGTCAAGCGCACCGGCCGCGTGGTGTCCGTGCCCGTGGGCAAGGGTCTGATTGGCCGTGTTGTGGATGCGCTGGGCACGCCCATCGATGGAAAAGGTCCCATCGAGAGCGAGGGCTTCCGTCCCATCGAATCCCCCGCACCGGGCATCATCGAACGTAAGCATGTTTCCCGCCCGCTGCAGACCGGCATCAAGGCCATCGACTCTATGATTCCCATTGGCCGTGGCCAGCGTGAGCTGATCATCGGCGACCGCCAGACCGGTAAGACTACCATCGTCACCGACACCATCCTGAACCAGAAGGGTAAGGATGTTATCTGTATTTATGTGGCCATCGGCCAGAAGCGTTCTACCGTGGCGCAGGTGGTGGAAAATCTGTCCTTGGGCGGTGCCATGGACTATACCATCGTGGTGTCCGCCACTGCCTCGGAGCTGGCACCCATGCAGTACATTGCCCCTTATTCCGGCTGTACCATGGGCGAGCATTTCATGGCACAAGGCAAGGATGTGCTGGTGATTTATGACGATTTGAGCAAGCACGCTGTGGCCTACCGTGCCATTTCGCTGCTGATTCGCCGTCCCCCCGGACGGGAAGCCTACCCCGGCGATGTGTTCTACCTCCATTCCCGATTGCTGGAGCGTGCCGCCCAGATGTCCGATGAGCTGGGAGGCGGCAGCCTGACTGCATTGCCCATCATCGAAACACAGGCCGGTGACGTGTCTGCTTATATCCCCACCAACGTCATTTCCATTACCGACGGCCAGATTTTCTTGGAAAGCGAGCTGTTCAACGCCGGCATTATGCCCGCCGTGAACCCGGGTATCTCTGTTTCCCGTGTGGGTGGCGATGCCCAGCTGAAGGCCATGAAGAAGGTGTCCGGCTCGTTGAAGCTGCTGTACTCTCAGTACCGTGAGCTCCAGAGCTTTGCCCAGTTTGGTTCGGATCTGGATGCGGATACCAAGCAGCGTCTGGCGCTGGGCGAGCGCATCGTTGCGGTGCTGAAGCAGAAGAACAACGCCCCTGTGGAGGTTGCACATCAGGTTTGTATCATCTACGCCGTGACCAATGGATATCTGAACGCCATCGATGTGGATGCCGTTCCCGAATTTGAGAAGCGGCTGTATGAATATATGGATGTTCGCTATGAAAACGTTCTGCAGGCCATCCGCTCCACCGGCAAGATGGAGAAGAATAACGAGGAGCAGCTCAAGTCCGCGCTGCGGGAGCTGTTGACCGAGTTCGGCAAGGGCGAATAAGGAAGGAGGCACACAATGGCTGGTGTTTCCACAAAGGATATCAAGAACCGTATTCGCAGCATGGAGTCCACACGGCAAATCACCAAGGCCATGGAAATGGTGGCTGCTTCCAAGCTGCGCCATGCACAGGCGCAGGTGAGTGCATCTCGGCCGTACTTTGAAATCCTGTATTCTACCATTTCCCAAATCGTGGAGTCGGGGAACGACTTTTCTTCTCCGTACCTCCAGCGAAAGGGGACAGGGAAGGCGCTGTACGTGGTCATTGCCGGCGACCGTGGTCTGGCCGGCGGCTATAACAGTAATATTCTCAAGCTGACACAGAGCCACGCTGCCGAAAAAGAAGCCGCTGTCCTGCCCATCGGCAAGAAAGCCGTGGACTACTTCCGGACGAAGAATCTGCCCGTGGTGACAGAGCAGTATCTGGAAGCGGCGGACGTGTCCATCGGCGATTGTTTCTCCATCGCCAAGCTGATTAGTAGTGCCTTTTTGAAGGGCGAATACGAGGAAATTTTTGTAGCCTATACCGGCTTCGTGTCGGTGCTTTCCCAGTCGCCGACGGTTCTGCAGCTGCTCCCTCTGGAGCGGAAGGCTCCGGCAAAGTCCGCTGCTGCCGACATCATCTACGAGCCGGATCAGGAGGCTGTTTTTGAAGCAATCATTCCGGAATATCTGGGGGGACTTTTATATGGTGCCCTGTGCGAGAGCCGAGCCTCCGAGCAGGCTGCCCGCCGTACCGCCATGGACTCCGCCACCCAGAACGCCGAGGATATGATTGCGGATTTGAGCCTGAAATTCAATCAGGCCCGTCAGGCTGCTATCACTCAGGAAATCACCGAGATTGTCGCAGGTTCCTGATATACAACTATTTAAGGAGTTGAATCCAATGGCTAATAATAAAGGTACAGTGATCCAAATTGTGGGTCCTGTCCTCGATATTCGTTTTGCAGATGACTGCCTTCCCCAGCTCCTGAGCGCCATCCACATCCCCCATGGGGACACCACTGTTGTGGCGGAGGTAGCCCAGCACATTGGCGACAATGTGGTGCGCTGCATCGCCATGAACTCCACCGACGGTCTGCAGCGTGGCATCGAAGCCATCGATACCGGTGCTCCCATCACTGTGCCCGTGGGCGATGACTGTCTGGGTCGTGTGTTCAATTTGCTGGGTCAGCCCATCGATAATAAAGAGCCTGTGAAGGGTGCCGAGCAATGGAGTATCCACCGTCCAGCTCCCGCTTACGACGAGCAGCAGCCCGCTACGGAGATTCTGGAAACGGGCATCAAGGTCATCGACCTGATTTGCCCTTACGCCAAGGGCGGCAAGATTGGCCTGTTCGGCGGTGCGGGTGTTGGCAAGACTGTGCTGATTCAGGAGCTGATCTACAACATCGCCACTGCGCACAATGGCTATTCCGTGTTTACCGGCGTTGGCGAGCGTACCCGTGAGGGCAATGACCTTTATAATGAAATGACCGAATCCGGCGTTATCTCCAAGACCGCTATGGTGTTCGGCCAGATGAACGAGCCCCCCGGAGCCCGTATGCGTGTAGGCCTTTCAGGCCTGACCATGGCGGAGTACTTCCGTGATGTAAAGCATCAGGACGTGCTGCTGTTTATCGATAATATTTTCCGCTTCACGCAGGCTGGTTCTGAGGTTTCCGCACTGCTGGGACGTATGCCCTCCGCCGTTGGCTACCAGCCCACGCTGGCCACGGAAATGGGCGCTCTGCAGGAGCGCATCACCTCCACCAAGAACGGCTCTATCACCTCCGTTCAGGCGGTCTACGTCCCTGCGGACGACCTGACCGACCCGGCCCCTGCTACCACCTTCGCCCATCTGGACGCTACCACCGTTCTGGACCGTGGCATCGCATCTCTGGGCATCTATCCTGCGGTGGATCCGCTGGATTCTACTTCCCGAATCCTGTCCCCCGAGGTGGTTGGCCGTGAGCATTACGAAACCGCCCGAGCGGTGCAGCATATCCTCCAGCGGTATAAGGAGCTGCAGGATATTATCGCCATCATGGGCATGGACGAGCTGAGCGAGGAGGATAAGACCATTGTGGGTCGTGCCCGTAAGGTGCAGCGATTCCTGAGCCAGCCCTTCCACGTGGCGGAGCAGTTCACCGGCTATCAGGGCAAGTATGTGCCCCTGAAGGAAACAATCCGCTCCTTTAAGGAGATTATCGAGGGAAAGCACGACGATATTCCGGAATCCTATTTCCTGTTCGCCGGTTCCATCGACGAGGTCGTGGAAAAATTCAAGGGCGGTGAGGGCAAATGACCCCCTTTTCCTTGAAAATCGTCACGCCGGACGGCATCAAATATGATGGTCAGGCGGAGGAGCTGATTGTCCGTACCACCACCGGTGATGTGGGCATCCTTGCCGGACATCTGGGCATGGTGGCCCCCCTTGGCATGGGACGTGCAACTGTCATTATCGACGGGCAAAAGCGCTACGCCGCTTGTATCGGCGGTATGGTGGCGGTGGTGAATGGGCGTGTGGATCTGGTGCCTACCTCCTTCGAGTGGGCACAGGACATCGACATCGACCGCACCGAGCGCTCCTACCAACGGGCGCAACAGACTCTGAACGACAAAAACGCATCCGACACCGATATCCGCCTTGCAAAAGCACGGCTCCATCGGGCGCTGGTGCGCAGAAACGTCGCATCAAGCAAATAAGTTATTCTGTCATTGCGAGCCAGTGCGCATACTGGCGTGGCAATCCGCTGGTTATGAGAACGGATTGCCACGGGCCTGCGGCCCTCGCAATGACATTCTTTTTAAGATTTTCCATAAATTTTGCAGTTTCCTCTTGTAAATCTCGCTGTTTTGGCGTATACTTTATCCCAGTATTTCTTTAGCAAGAGAGGTTTATATCATGGAACTGATTACTGTTCGTGAGCTTTTCAAGAACACCGAAAAATACGCCGGTGCCGAAATCGAGGTTGGCGGCTGGGTGCGCAACCGCCGTCCCAGCAAGCAGTTCGGCTTCATCGTTCTCAACGACGGCACCTATTTCACCCCCGTGCAGGTGGTGTATAACGATTCTATCGAGAATTTTCAGGAAATCAGCAAAATCAACATTGGCGCTGCGCTGATTGTGAAGGGCACGCTGGTGCTGACCCCCGATAGCAAGCAGCCTTTCGAGATTCAGGCTACCTCCGTCACGGTGGAGGGTCCCTCTACCGGCGATTTCCCTCTGCAGCCCAAGCGTCACTCCATGGAGTTTTTGCGTACCATCACCCACCTGCGCCCCCGTACCAACACCTTCCAGGCAGTATTTCGTGTCCGCAGTCTGGCTGCTATGGCTATCCACCAGTTTTTCCAGGATCGGGACTTCATCTACGTCCATACCCCGCTGATTACCGGCTCCGACTGTGAGGGTGCCGGCGAGATGTTCCAGGTCACCACGCTGGATTTGAACAACATCCCCAAGACCGAGGAGGGCAAGGTGGATTTCTCTCAGGACTTCTACGGCAAGCCCACCAACCTGACCGTGTCTGGCCAGCTCAACGGCGAAACCTTCGCCATGGCCTTCCGTAACATTTATACCTTCGGCCCCACTTTCCGTGCGGAGAACTCCAACACCACCCGCCACGCCGCCGAGTTCTGGATGATTGAGCCGGAAATCGCCTTTGCAGACCTGCAGGACGATATGCGTCTGGCGGAGGATATGATTAAGTATATCATTTCCTATGTGCTGGAGCACGCTCCCGAGGAGATGGCCTTCTTCAATCAGTTTGTGGATAAGGGCCTGCTGGAGCGGCTAAACCATGTGATGAACTCCGACTTTGGCCGTGTCACCTATACGGAAGCCATCGAGATTCTGGAGAAGCATAACGCCGAGTTTGATTATCCTGTCCATTGGGGCAGTGACCTGCAGACCGAGCATGAGCGCTACTTGACTGAGGTTGTGTTCAAGCGTCCTGTGTTTGTCACCGACTACCCCAAGGAAATCAAGGCATTCTATATGAAGCTGAACGCCGACGGCAAGACTGTTGCGGCCATGGACTGTTTGGTTCCCGGCATTGGTGAGATTATCGGTGGCTCCCAGCGTGAGGATAACTACGATATTCTTAAGGCTCGTATCGAGGAGCTGGGCATGAACCCGGAGGACTACGGCTTCTATATGGATCTGCGCAAGTACGGCTCCGCCCGTCACGCCGGTTTCGGTCTGGGCTTTGAGCGCTGTGTCATGTACCTGACCGGTATGGGCAACATCCGTGATGTGCTGCCCTTCCCCCGTACCGTCGGCAACTGTGAACTGTAAAAAAACACCGGAGCTGCAATCGCAGCTCCGGTGTTTTCAGCAACCATCGTAAAACTATCGTTTAGCGCACTAGCGGCGAAGCCGCATCGCTTCCCCCGGGGGGAGGGTATCGCGCCTGCGGCGCTTAATGTGCTAAACGATAATTTGTGGAAATGCTATATAAGCAGGGAAAGGCCGGAACTTTGCGTTCCGGCCTTTGGTATGTTGAAATTAGCCCTCGAAATCGTCCTCAGCAGCCACAACGGTCTCTTCTTCGGCAGCCTCTTCAGCGACTTCCTCAGTTTCCTCAGCAACAGCCTCGTCTTCGGCTTCGGCTTCGATGCAGTCGCACTCCTCGCACTCGCAGTCACAATCGGCGCAGGGGTTGCAACCCAGGAGCTTCTTTGCCCAGGCAACAATCTTGTCACCGTAAGCAGCGATAACGTAAATAACGCCAGCAACGGCAGCCAGAGCGGCCAGAATCTTTACGATAACAGTCCAGTTTTTCATAGTGGTAATACCTCCTTATAAAGTCCCATGCATATTATAACCAGATCCGGAGAAAAAAGCAACCGGTATTTTTACAATTTTTGCTCCGCAGAGGGTCAAACATACCCCAATTGCCCTCGAATACTAACCTCGCCGGAATCCACAGCTTCGGTGTGCCCATCCTCAAAACGAACAACAAGCGCACCCTGAGAATCTACATCCAACGCAAATCCCTTGCGGCGAGAGTCCCCCCGAATCACGTCCACCTCCTGCCCCAGCGTCACGCAGTCGCTTCGATACCGCTGAAGAATCGGTTTCTTGTGCTCCAGTTCCAAGTCTTGCAGCCGCTGGATTATGGCGCAAATCAAAGGCTCTCTATCAATGGGATGACCTGAAATCATGGCGGCGGAGCAGGCGATATGCCGTAGCTCTGACGGAAAATCCTCTGGCTGCTGATTGCAGTTAAGACCAATGCCCACGATGGCGAAGTCCACCAGACCGGTTTTGGGGTCGATGTGTAGCTCCGTCAGAATACCAGCCAGCTTTTTGCCGCCCGCTACCAAATCGTTGATCCATTTGATGCCCGGTCGCCAGCCCAGCGCTTCCTCCACTGCGTCGCAAGCAGTCACAGCCACCGCACAGGTCAAATGCATCAGCGCCGTTGGCGGACACGACGGCCGCAGAATGACGCTCATGTAAATTCCGGCACTGGCAGGGGAGTGGAAGCTGCGCCCCATACGTCCTCGTCCGGCAGTCTGATGCTCCGCCAAAACCACAGTGCCATGGGCAGCACCCTCCAGCGCCATGGCTTTGGCAACGATGTTGGTGGAATCAACGGTTTCAAAGCGGTGAATCATGATAAATCCCTCAGAGCGGCGATGAATCGGGGGTCTGTGCCGCAGCAGCCGCCCAGTAGGGTAGCGCCATTTTGGATGCACTGGCTCATGATGGTGGCAAATTCCGCCGGTTCCATGGGATAGCGCACCACATTGTCATCGCCAATCACCGGCACGCCGGCGTTGGGCTTGCACACCAGCGGCCCTTTCACATACCGGCGCAGCTTGCTCACCAGATAGGGGGTCATCATGTCCGCCGCCACGCAGTTGAAGCCCACAGCGGCGGCGCCGGCATCCTCCAGTTCCTGTAGAATCGGCCCCGCTTCTCGACCGGAGAACAGGGAACCATCCGGCTGCATGGTGAAGGTGTACATGGCAGCGCCAGCGCCCTCCAGTTCTACAGCGGTGAGGATGGCTTCCGCCTCCAGCGGATACATCAGGGTCTCCGCCGCCAGAATATCCGCACCGCCGTCTATTAAGCCACGAATCTGCCGCCGGTAGTTTTCAACCAGAAAATCGAACTTTTCCTCGTCAAAACTGTCGGTAAAGGTGGCCAGCGTGGTCAAATTCCCTGCTACAAGGCAGTTTTCGGAAACGGAACGGGTCAGCGCTACCAGCTGCTCGTTGATTTTCTCTGTCTGGTCTGCCAGTCCCACTTTTTCCAATGCCACCGGCTGCGCCTGAAAGGTAGGGGCGTAGAGAATCTGAGAGCCGGCTTCGGCATATTGCCGCTGCAACGTAACCAACGCCTCTGGATGTTCCAGGATCCATTGCTCTGTGCAGCACCCCCGTGGCATCCCCAGCTTTTGCAAATTCGACCCCGTCGCTCCATCCAAAAGCCGTAAACCATCCTGAATCCGCTCCTGAAATTGTTCCTTCGTAAGCATATCCATCCACCTTCACTGCGGTAAATTATCGTTTAGCGCATTAGCGGCGAAGCCGCCTTGGCTCTCCCTCTGGGAGAGCTGGCACCGCCGAAGGCGGTGACTGAGAGGGTTTTCGGTGCTTTATATACCCTCTCCGCCCCAGTGTGCGCACTGGGGCACCTCTCCCAGAGGGAGAGGCAAGGGATTGTACGCTACTTCGCTAAACGATAATTTTACAAAATCAATATGGGTCATTATACCTCAAAAACAAAAACAATGCAACAATCATTGACGATTTGGGTAAAATCTGATAGTATAGGAAAAAACATACAAAGGAGCGTATCATATGAAAAAGACCGTATTGCGTGAATATGCCCGACTGATTGTCCGCACCGGTATCAATGTTCAGAAGGGGCAGGATGTGCTGGTGATGGCGGATTTGGATCAGCCGGAGTTTGTGAAACTGGTAGTGGAGGAGTGCTATAAGGCCAAGGCCCGTCAGGTCACCGTCCAGTGGAACTACCAGCCCTTGCAGAAGCTCCACGCCCGTTACCAGAGCGTCAAGACCATGGGCGAGGTGCCGGAGTGGCAGAAGGCCCGTCAGCAGTATTATTGCGATACGCTGCCTTGCCGGCTGTACTTGATTTCTGAGGATCCGGACGGACTAAAGGGCGTGAACACCGAGAAGATGGCGAAGGCTCGTAAGCTGTCCTATCCCATACTGAAGCCCTATATCGACGACCGTGACGGCAAGCAGCAGTGGTGCATCGCCGCTGTTCCCGGTGCCGCATGGGCGAAGAAGGTGTTCCCCGGTCTGCCCAAGGGCAAGGCCATCGAGAAGCTATGGGAGGCCATTTTGACCACTTCCCGTGTGGATGAGAATCCCATTCAGGCGTGGGAAAACCATAATGCAGACCTCCGTGCCCGTTGCGATTATTTGAACAGTCTGGGCATCCGTGAGTTGCACTATACCGCCGACAACGGCACCGACCTGACCGTGGGCATGATTCCCGAGGCGATGTTCTGCGGCGGTGCGGAAAAGAGCCGTCAGGGCATCGTGTTCAACCCCAATATCCCCACGGAGGAGTGCTTCATTTCTCCCATGAAGGGTAAGGCAGAGGGCATCGTCTATTCCACGAAACCCTTGTCCTATGAGGGTCAGTTGATTGATAATTTCTCCATGCGTTTCGAGAACGGTAAGGTGGTGGAGGCTCACGCCGAGGTGGGCGAGGAGCTGCTGAATACCATGCTGTCCATGGATGAAGGAGCCAGCTATCTGGGCGAATGTGCCCTTGTACCCCAGCGCAGCCCCATCTGCGAGAGCGGCCTGCTGTTTTATAGCACCCTGTTTGATGAGAATGCCGCCTGCCATCTGGCAGTAGGGGCCGGCTTCACGGACACCATCCGTGACAACCACTCTAAGACGCTGGAGGAGTGCCGTGCGCTGGGCATCAACGAGTCCATGGTGCATGAGGATTTCATGATTGGCTGTGACAGCATGAACATCGATGCCATCTGCGCTGACGGCAAAGTGGTGCCGATTTTCAGAAATGGCAACTGGGCGTTCTGAAAATTGTAAATTTCCGAAAAAAACACTTGCAATCTGGTTTCAGATGTGTTATGATGTTCGGGCGATTGAAATTGCTAGGGTTTCTATGCCCTTTAACTGATAAGAAAGAGGTGAACGAAATGAGAGAAGGCATCCATCCCAACTATGAGCAGACCACCATTCGCTGTGCTTGTGGCAACGTCTTTACGACTGGCTCCACCAAGAAGGACATCCGTGTTGAAATTTGCTCCAAGTGCCACCCTTTCTATACCGGCAAGCAGAAGCTGGTTGACACCGGTGGACGTGTTGATCGTTTCAACAAGCGTTTTGGCCTGAAGTAATGAGAAGTCCGCACTGCGTAAGCGTAGTGCGGACTTTTTGTATGTATTTGCAATCGTTATGGAATGCTAAATTATCGTTTAGCGCATTAGCGGCGAAGCCGCCTTGGCTCTCCCTCTGGGAGAGCTGGCACCGCCGAAGGCGGTGACTGAGAGGGTTTTCGATGCTTTATATACCCTCTCCGCCCCAGTGTGCGCACTGGGGCACCTCTCCCAGAGGG
>SVME01000085.1 GCA_015067605.1 Oscillospiraceae bacterium | reverse complement strand
CTGTATCAGACCTGTTGCCAGTTTTCAGGTTTCGCCATTCCCCTTCCGACCTCGCTTGCGCTCGGCCACCTTCCCCTCGGGGGAAGGTATAGCGCCTGCGGCGCTTAGTACGCTAAACGATAATTTATCTAATCATTTTTCCTCCACGCAAGAATGCGGAAAGGGGGCAAATACCCCCTCTCCGTGATTCTACAATTTTTACGGCTGGGAACCGTTGAACCGGTTCGCTGCCTCCGGCACGCCCTTGTCAATCACCGTCAGCGCCGCATCGGCAGCACGCTCCAGTGCAGACACCAGCGCCTTTTCCTCACTGGCGGAGAAACCGGACAGCACATGATCTGCCAAATCCTGATCCGGGTGCGCTTTACCGCCCACGCCAATCTTTACTCTGGGAAAATCCTGTGTTCCAATCTCTGCGATAATCGACTTGATACCGTTGTGACCGCCGGCGGAGCCGTCGCTTCGGATGCGAAGCCGTCCGGGCGGTAGGGAAATATCATCGAACAGTACAATGATATTCTGCGGCGGGATATTAAAGTATGCGCTAAGCTGCAGCACGGAACGGCCCGACAGATTCATGTAGGTCTGGGGCTTCAGGAGAAACAGCTTACCGCCGCCGTAATTGGTCTGGCAGTACAGCCCCTGAAATTTCAGCCGGTCAATTTTGCACCCCAACTTCTCAGCCAGCAAATCGATTGCACGAAAACCGGCATTGTGCCGTGTCTTTTCGTACTCCCGACCGGGGTTTCCCAGTCCCACAATCAGCCAGCTTTCACCTTTTTTACCAAACACCGCTTAGAACAGATCCGCGATGGAGGTGCCGCCGTGGATGTGCTCGATGGCACGAGCGAACACGGGAGCAACGTCCAGGAACTTAATCTTACCGCTGGAGGTGTTGCCCATCTGGGGAATGGTGTTCAGGAACAGCATTTCCTTGATAACGCTGGCCTCGATGCGGTCGTAAGCGGGGCCGGACAGAACACCATGGGTAGCGCAGGCGTAGACCTCCTTGGCACCGCCTACCTCAACAAGAGCCTTGGCGGCGTTGCACAGAGAACCGGCGGTGTCCACCATGTCATCATACAGGATGCAGGTCTTACCCTTCACATCACCGATGACGTTCATGACCTCGCACTCATTGGCCTTCTGACGGCGCTTGTCCACAATGGCCAGACCCATATGAACCTTCTGAGCGAAGTTACGGGCACGGGCCACGGAGCCCACGTCGGGGGAAACCACAACGAATTCATCGTGGTTGTAGGTGCCCTCGGGGAACTTGTTCAAGTAGTACTCCACGAAGGAGGGGGCACCCAGCAGGTGATCCAGAGGGATATCGAAGAAGCCCTGAATCTGGCTGGCGTGCAGGTCCATGGTCAGCACACGGTCGGCACCGGCCACAGTGAGCATATTGGCAACCAGCTTTGCAGAGATGGGATCGCGGCTCTTGGCCTTACGATCTTGACGTGCGTAGCCGAAGTAGGGGATAACGGCAGTGATACGGCCGGCGGAAGCCCGACGGCAGGCATCGATCATGACCAGCAGCTCCATCAAGTGATCGTTGACGGGCTTGCAGGTGGACTGAATCAGGAAAACGTCAGCGCCGCGGACGGTTTCCTCCAGCGTAACGGAGGCTTCGCCGTCAGCGAAGGTGCGAACCACGCTCTGACCCATGGGCAGGCCCAGTTCCTTACAAATGGTCTTGGCAAATTCGATGTTGGAATTGCCGCAGAAGATCTTGATATTATCTCCGTATGCGATCATTGAAAAAATACCTCGCTTCATTCTATTTCTGCCCAAACACAGTGTCAGGCCATGATAACCATATTATAGCATCTCAGGCCATAAAAAAGCAATACTATGGGCAGTGGCATACCGCCGAAAAATCAGGCAAAAAAAGGTGTGCTTTGATACGATTCGCCCATAATCCACCATGCTGGGCAAAAAAATACAAAAAAAGCAGTTTTCTTTTGGCGGAAGATATGATATAGTGTAGCTATCAATATTTCAGGCAGGTGCGCTTATGAAGAAGAAACCGCTTATTATTGGAATTGTGGCGCTGCTAGTGGTGGCGTTGGTGACTGCGCTGGTGTTTTTGGTTCTGGATTATCAGAAGCAGCAAAAGGAGCAGCAGGAGAAGGAAAACCTGAAGAAGGCCCCCGGTGCCCATGTTGTTGACGACCGGCTGTACACCCATTTCAGCGGTGTGCTGTACGTTTTTGACGAAAAGACCAACCAGATCAAGCTGGAATCCGCCGTCATCATGGACGGACAGGAGGGGGAAGAGGACGCCTTCGAGGGCACCTTGTCCGTGATGGACTACCAGTATGCGGAGCATGGCTTCATCGAGGGAACGCCGGTGGTGTTCCAAGATGGCGACTTCTATAAGGTATACGAGCAGAAAACCTGCCGGCATACGATTACCGATGAAAACGGCAACAACCAGATGGAAGTGCATCCGACGGACTATGAATTCACCTATTGCACCTATCCTGCCAATCCGGATTTTCTGGCGGTGCTGATCCATGATAATTTTGTGGACCGGTATTATGTGGGCATCTTTGCGGAAACCGAGGAAGAGGCCAAAGAAGGCTACCAGTGGTTCAAAGCCAACGAGCCGTAAAAACACACGGGGCGTGCCAAATCGGCACGCCCCGAAAATATTTTATTCCGTCCGCAGAGCCACAACAGGATCCTTTTTCGCAGCGCTTCTGGCCGGAATCAGACCGGCGATGAAGGTCAAAAACGCGGAAATCAGAATCAGTACCACGGCGGCGGAGGTGGGCAGAACGGCGGTAGCGTCCAGCCCGAACACATCCTGCACCAGATAGTTGGTGGGAATCAACAGCAGCAGCGTCATACCCACACCCACCAGACCGGCGGCCAGTCCTTCAATAACCGTTTCAGCCATGAACACACGGCTCACATCTCCCTTGGATGCACCTACGGCACGAAGAATGCCGATTTCCTTGGTGCGCTCCAGCACGGAGATGTTGGTGATGATGCCAATCATAATAGAAGAAACCACCAGAGAAATGGCCACGAAGGCAATCAGGATGCCGCTGATGGCGTTGATGATGGTAGTGACAGAGGACATCATCATGCCCACCACATCGGTGTAGGTGATTTGGTCGGCTTCTTCTTTGTCGGCGTTGTAGTCTTCGATAATAGCGGAAATCTTGTCTTTGGACTCAAAATCCTTGGGGAAGATTTCGATGGCAGCGGGGTGATCCAAATCCGATACGCCCAGCTTCTGAAGATTCTGCTCATAGCTGACGGGGGAGGTTGCGCTGAGGAACTGCTGGGAAATCATAGTGGCAATCTGCTCCTCGGTCATGCCGGCGGCGGCCATTTGCTGGGCAGCGGCACCAATGGCAGTTTGCAGCTCCTCGGGGAGGGTAGGCAGCATAGCGTTGATTTCATCCATGGTGTACACGGTGCTTTGGGTATCCTCGGTTGCGAAGGGTAGACCGGTCAGAATGTCGGTGTCGGGGGAGGCCATCTGAGCCTTCACCACGTCGGATTCGTTGACCTTGTCAATCATGCGCAGCATCAGATTGCTCTGATAGCCGATGACACCGAAAGTGGTGAAGCCGGAGTTTTCGGAGTCCGGCCGCAGGATGCCGACGATTTCCACTTCCTCCGCATTTTGGAGCTTGGCGGTCATGTAGACATCATCCTCAGACATATCCACCCACAGGCCGTTCTGCTGCTGATAGTATTCGCTGTTGGGCAGCAGCTTGTAACGCAGGCCGATGAAATCGTCGTAGGTGTATTCGTGAACGGTGGTATCGATTACCGCATCGTTACCGGCCAGCTTATCCTGCAGGGCCTTCTGCAAATCGGCGATGTCCAGAATACCCAGCGCATAGAGCGTGTAGTCGGTAATCTGGTTGTTCTTGTCAACAATCAGCACCACCTCATTCCACGCATTGGGGAACCGGCCACGGAGAAGCTCATACTGCTGATCTAAGAGCTGCGCATCGTCGGGAATCCGGTTCCATACGTCCATATTGGTGGCCATCATGCTGTTGGAGTTGTCCATACCCATGGCTTCAAAAATGCCGCTGGGGTTTACCCGATAAACGCCCTTGGAGGTGTCAGCCTTGTAAACGTTCAGGGGAGTGGCGTAGCTGTAACGAATCTCGCTGCTCAGCTCCGGCAGACCGCTGTCGCCGGACTCGATAAAGCTCTTGAAAGCGCCCAGATTGTTGGTGGTGGAGCCGGTGAACATGGCGTCCATCATGTTGGTCATCACGTTGGCGGAGTAGATGTGATCCGGCTTGGGATTTTCAACAGTGCTTTGCTCCTGCATGGCGGACATCATGGCACTCATGTCCATGGTTTGTTCTTGTAGCGTGATGGGGTAGCTGGCCAGCGTGTCCCGTTCGATGTCGGCGATGTAGTTGTTGATGCCGGTGGACAGGCTGAGAATCAGTGCAATGCCGATGATGCCGATGGAGCCGGCAAAGGCGGTCAGAATTGCCCGTCCCTTTTTGGTCATCAGGTTGCTCAGGGACAGGGAGAAGGCGGTGAAGATGCCCATGGAGGCCTTCTTTTCCTTCTTTACCACCTGCTTCACAGCCTGCTGACTGATGTAGGGGTCGGAGTCGGAGATAATCTCGCCGTCCAGCAGACGGACAGTGCGGGTGGCGTATTCGTCAGCCAGCTCCGGATTGTGGGTGACCATGATTACCAGCCGCTCCTGAGAAATCTCCTTCAGGATTTCCATGACCTGCACGGAGGTTTCCGAGTCCAGAGCGCCGGTGGGCTCGTCAGCCAGCAGAATCTCCGGATTATTGACCAGCGCACGGGCGATGGCTACCCGTTGCATCTGACCGCCGGACATCTGGTTGGGCTTTTTGTGGAGCTGATCTCCCAGACCCACCTTCTCCAGCGCCTCTTTTGCACGGCGGCGGCGTTCAGTCTTTTTGACGCCGGACAGGGTCAGGGCCAGTTCCACGTTAGCCAATACGCTCTGATGGGGAATCAGGTTGTAGCTCTGGAAAACGAAGCCGACAGAGTGATTCCGATAGGTGTCCCAGTCCCGATTCTTAAAATTCTTGGTGGACTTGCCGTCGATAATCAGGTCGCCGGAGGTATATCGATCCAGACCGCCGATGATGTTCAGCAGAGTGGTCTTGCCACAGCCGGATTGACCGAGAATCGCCACAAATTCCGCAGAGCGAAATTCGATGCTGACCCCCCGCAGGGCGTGTACCACATTGGCAGAAACATCGTAATCCTTGACGATATTTGTTAGTTTGAGCATGAAATGGGCTCCTTTGCAATAGAATGATTCAATTGTGCCAAATAAATGTGAACAGGCTGTGAATATGGAAAATTATTCTTCTATATATTGAAAACGTGGGCCGTGGTAGTCCTCTTTGTGAACAGTTTCCGCCCACATGGCGGCAGGGCGCACCCAAAGTCCGCCATCGCCGTAAAGCGCCCGATAGACCACCATGGGCTCCAGCGTTTCCGAATGTTGGGCGATGCCGATGAGCTGGTATTCCATACCCTTAAAATGACGATATTTTCCGATTTTCAGTTCCATAATCGCCCTCCAGAATAAGACTGCACCCATTATACCCGATTTGGCAGAATAATGCAACCTTGCCATGCCTTGCATAGCCCACTCTGTCAAAATAGGGTGATAGGTGTAAATTATCAACATACTACGCACAGCTCCGACGTTCTTAACAAATGAAGACTCTCTGCTTGCTGAAAATATGGATTGGTATAACTAACAAAATGTGAACGGTATATATAGCCAAAACGTAGAAAGCAATCTTGCAATTCGTGTCTATTATTGACTTTTCTGGTAGTTAGCGGTATGTTTTAGTTAGAGAAAAATAAAAACAGGAGGGATAACCAATGAAGAAAATGTTCGCAATCGTTCTGGCTCTGATGCTGTGCGTCAGCATCCTGTCCGTGGCCTCCTTCGCTGCTGAAGGTGACATGGTCGTCCATATCCAGGCCCCCGAGGCTTGGGAGAAGTGCTATGCCTACAACTGGCCCGAAGCTCTGGGCGGCTGGCCCGGCACTGAGCTGTCTGCCGATGCAGATGGTCTGTACACCCTGACCCTTTCCGGTTCCTTTGATGGCATGGTTATCGGCGCTGGTGATGGCCAGCCCCAGACCGTTGACATCACCGACCTGGATCTGACTGCCGGCGAGGCTTGGATTGTCATCGGTGAGGCCGGTGCTGACGGCAAGCACACCTACACCGTCACCTATAGAGAAGATCCCCCTCCCCCTCCTCCCGAGAAGGAGTACTACGTTGCCGGCGTTGCCAGTCTCTGCGGTGTTGAGTGGGATCCTGCTGCTCTTGCCAACAAAATGACCTATGTTGATGGCATTTACACCATCACCTACAAAAACGTTGCTCCTGGCCAGTACTCCTTTAAGATTACTGACGGCACTTGGGACAACAGCTGGGGCGGCAACGGTGAGAACGACAACTTCGAATTTGAAGTCACTAGAACTTGTGATGTTTCTATTGAGTTCACCCCCATACCTGGGAGAATTTTTGTTGACATTCTGCTTCCCCCGCCTCCCCAGAAGGACTACTACGTTGCCGGTGTTGCCGAGCTCTGCGGTGTTGAGTGGGATCCCGATGTTGAGGCCAACAAGATGACCTACGCTGATGGCGTTTACACCATCACCTACAAGAACGTTGCTCCTGGTCACTACTCCTTTTTGATTACCGACGGCACTTGGGATTTGTGCTGGGGCGGCTGCGGCGAGAACGGCAACTTCGACTTCGAGGTTACCGAAACCACCGACGTTACCATTGAGTTCAACCCCATAACCGAGACTGTCAGCGTCATCTGCGGTAAACCTAAACCCGGTGACGTAAGTCTGGCTGGCGTTTCCATGGCTCTGCTGGTTGCTACCGCCGGTCTGGTCTTAGTCGTCAGCAAGAAGAAGGCGTTCTAATTTAGAACCCACTTGTCCATAACGACATAATCAACTGCCTCACCTCGGTGGGGCAGTTTTTGCGACCAATCCCACCGCTAAATTATCGTTTAGCGGTGTAATCGCCGCACTACAACCAACGCACGTCATTGCGAGCCAGTGCGCACGCTGGCGTGGCAATCTCCTGCAGATTACGGAAAACTAAGGGGATTGCCACGTCGCTTCGCTCCTCGCAATGACGTGGTATTTTGTTTTTGCGGTGCTACGCTAAACAATAATTGTGGTTATCCCTTTTAGTAAGCAAGCCAACTAAAAGCAACGTATGTCATTGCGAGGGCCGTAGGCCCGTGGCAATCTCCTGCTGAAATGCTGCATCAATAATGACCGTTGAGGAATGAAAATG
>SVME01000084.1 GCA_015067605.1 Oscillospiraceae bacterium | reverse complement strand
TATACTTTTCTTGTTGTTTAGGGTTATTCATTAGCAGTTTAATTCTACAACAAAAAGACAAATCGGCCAACTCCTTTCGGAGCTGACCGATTTGTTTTTTTCTTAGCGCATTTTGCAACACGCCCTTGCGTTTTCAGTGGGTTACTGCAGGCCCTGCTCGTAAGCCTCAATCATCTTCTTGACCATCTGGCCGCCGACGGAGCCGGCCTCACGGGAAGTCAGGTGACCATTGTAGCCGTTGGTCAGGTTGACGCCCACTTCCTGAGCAGCCTGCATCTTGAAGCGGTCCATAGCCTCACGGGCCTGGGGAATGTTCAGCTGGTTGTTGTTAGAATTGCTCATGATAATCTCTCTCCTTTGTCGTTTTCCGGAAAGCCGCCGCTTTCCTTTGGAAAACGACTTTTTTTCTTTCCGTGTCCATAGTTTGACCCGATGGATTTGTTGTATGAATGTATCTTTGCGGAAAGAACGACAAGATATTCCAAAATCGTCATTTATTCATAAGTGGTTATTTGCAACGAACATCCAAGCTGTTTTTTGTTTACTTGACAGGGACCTTCACTGTGGGAACTGAATCACATGGTGGAATTTGTGCTGGTCGGCTTCGTAGTACATGGTTTGGATGCCGCTGAAACGCTGGACTACCCGTTCGATGCTTTTTAATCCAACGCCGTGTGCCTGCTCATCTTTCTTTCGGGTCGTAAGCCGCCCGAACTGGTCGGTTTCCGGTTCCAAATCACAGTCGTTGACGATGCTGATCACCACTCCCTGCTCCGTGTTGGTCACCCGCAGGTCGATGATGCGTCCGGCGGAGGCTTCCGCTCCCTCCACCGCATTGGACAGGAGGTTTCCGTAAAGAGCGGTGATGGAGGGAGCATCCATGAATCCAGTGCAGCCTTCCCGAATATCGCAGTAGAATCGAATGTGTTTGCTTTCGCAATCACGCTTTGTCTGCTGGAGCAGCATATCAAGCACCGGATTGGAAGAAAGACGGATTTGGATGTTGGATTGCAGAGAAGTATCCAGTTTTTCGATATAGGCACGTATCGCCTCCGTATCCTTCTGCCGCGCATAAGAATCCAGTGTGCGCAGATGGTTTTTGATATCGTGGATTAGAATTCGTTGGTTATCCGCCTGCTTTTGCAGGATTTGATAATGTACGGCGTCAGAATGTTCCTTCTGGATGCTCAGCTCCAGCTCCAGCTTAGTGGCATGAGCCTTTTGCAAATGGTTATACAGTATGAAGAAAATCAGATTCACCACCAGCAGGGCGATTTGAGTCAGGTTCACCTTCCAATCAGGCTGGACGGAAGGGAGTATCGTCACGACGGAAACGACCACGGAAAACACCGGCAGACTGCAAAACAGAAGCATCAGGGTCGGCTCCTGCTGGCCCTGCTTATGGGGTGTGAAGAATCGTGCCCCCAGCAGAGCGAAGACCAGATAGCAAAGCAGTCGGGGCAGCACCTCGGAGGAGTGCCACGCGAAGGGCTGGTAGCGCAGCTCCTGAGGCAATGCGGTCAGGCACTCCGCCAGAACCAGAGCAAAGGTCAAAAACGCACCGTGGAGCACGGCGGTCTTTGCTCCACAGTCGTAATTTTGCCAAATCAAATAGAAATTCACCCCGAAGAAGGGGAGGATGGCCAGCCATGCGAAGATGCTGCTGCATAGACCGATGAGCGCCAAAAAGGTGATGAAATAGCTCAAAAGCGCTACGCCTGCGGACACCTTTCGGGGGAACAGGTATTCACAGTACAGCCATGTGGCGATGGCCATGGTGATAAAGCTGAAAAAATAATAGCCCATTATCGTACACGCTCCAGATATTGCAGGAACAGATCCTTGCATTGAGAGTACCGCCGCCGGGTCAGATAAGCCTCCATCTGGCGGTCGCCGTATTTAAGAAGCACCTTGTCCCGTCCAATGGCGCTGACGAAGCGCATATTTACCAGAAAGCTCCGGTGGGTCTGGTAGAAGCAAGGAAGGGATAGGGTGTTTTTCCAATGTTCCATGGTCTGGGTGCTGACCAGAACGCTGTCCAGCGTATGGATCAGCACTCTGCGGGGCACAGCCTCAATGCAGACGATTTGCTCCGCCCGACAGACCACTACGCCGTCTTCGGTGACCACTGGATAGGCACGGGTATCCAGATGGTACTGTCGCACCGCCTCCTGCAGATTCAACCGCAGCCGGTCCGCATCCACCGGCTTGGAAAGATAGCGAAATACCTGTGCACCCATGGCATCATCCAGATAGTCCGGATAGGCGGTGACGATGAACACCTTCACGAAGGGGTTGCGCTTTTTTAGTTCGACGCCCATTTGGATGCCGCTGATTTCCGGCATTTCCACGTCCAGAAAGGCGATGTCAACCTGCTGCTCCCGGGCCAGAAGCGCCTGTCCGCTGGTGTAGGCGGCAAGCTCCGGCTGAGGCCCGCCCTGCTGGCGGAAGAACACCTCCACCTGACTGCGAATCTGCTCCAGCGCGGCGGCGTTGTCGTCGCAAAAAACGATTTTCATGCTGTTCCCTCCGTTCTGGTGTCATTATACCACATCCCGATACGATGGCAAAGACCAAAACCGGCGCTTTTTTGTCGTTTCATGCAGGGGCCGTTGCGAAAATCAAAAAATTGCGCTATGGTATTGGCAGAAAGCAGGAGGGGTGATTATGAAACGATTTCTAAAGCTGTTGCCAATCTACCTTCTGGTGCTGATTGCCTGTGGCTATGGTATCTGGCAGTTTATCGAAAAGAATCAGATGCCGGAGGTGTTTCAGGAGGTGTTACCACCCCAGCCGACTAAGCGCCAAAAGCTCAACACGGAGATCATGCCAAAGAATGTGATCTCCATGGGGGACACCTTCGAATACTGGCCCAGTAGAGCGACGGGGCATTTTCAGTGCAGGATAACCGGGGTCAGTGTGGTCAAGGATCCGTCGGAATGTCCGCCGGTAGAGATGTTCATGGAGAAGTCTTTCTTTTTCCATGAGGGCTATGAAAATGCCGAGCATTATGCGCAGGGGGCCCGAATCGTGCTGGTGGAGCTGGAGCTGACCAATATCGATGCGGAAGGGTATGCCTATGATGGAACGATTTCCATGTCCTGCGGCTGGTTTAAAGATCCGTATGTGTTTTATCCCGATTCGGCCATCAATTTGGCGAATCTTGCGCTCACCCACGGAGAGGATGAAAATTTGGACTATGATGAATATATCAGCCTGTATTTCAGCGAACGGTACGCCTATATGCCGGAGGATGACCCTGATACGATGGGCGTCGAGCCATCGGCCATCCGCATTGCGCCCGGTGAAACGAAGACATTCACTCTTGGATTTCCTATCGGAGGGCGAGACGGAAAACCAATTGATATGACCATGCTTCGGGCTGTCGTTGCAGCGGACAGCAATCACCTCACAGGACTATTTATTGACTTAGAATTGGAGGACGAATGATGAAAAGAGTATTGAAACTGTTACCGGTTTATCTTCTAGTACTGCTTGCCTGCGGCTATGGGATATGGCAGTTCGTTGAAAACAATCAGGTGCCGGAATCACTGAAAGAAGCGGTTCAGGAGGTGATTCCCACAGACCCGACGGGGCCTACCACCTTTACGCCCCAGCCCCAATACTCCGGTCCGGAGCTGGCTTATGCCGGTTATCTGGAGTGGGGAGAGTCCTTTACCGTTACGGACGGCGTGGACTTCACCGGCACACTGGAGTGCAGCGTTGACAGCGTCCGCATCGTTACAGAGGAATCCCAGTGTCCGCCGGAGGATTGGTTCCATTCCAGAAGCCTTGGAATCATGAATCTGGAGCTTGGTCGGATGCAGCTGTGTCCTATGGAGGAATGGTTCACGGAGGGCGGTGCCTTTGATCAGGGCTGTCGCCTTGTGGTGGTGGATATGACGGTGAAAAATATCGATGCCCAGTCCAAGAAAGCCTTTTATGATGACCCGACCCAATTCGATATGGGGGATTTGATTCATCTTGTGGACCGAAACTATGTAAGTACGAGTACCTGGTACGATGAAGAGGAGAAGAAGGAAAAGGAGGTACAGTTTTATCAGGGGTTTTTGAACGTGGGATACAGTCTGTGGACGGTGATGGGGCAGGATGACTCTGCGCTGATACCGCCGGGAGAATCGGTCAGCTTTAGTGTCGTTTTCCCTGTGCATCAAAACGACGACGGCACGGCGAAGGATTTGTCCAAGCTGGCCCTGACCACCACCCATCCATTGGTGAAGGACTGCTATTTATATGAATTGACGGAGGGCGAAGATGAAACATAGTATTTTGCGAAGCACCATATGGGCGGAGCTGTGCAAGGCTATGCGCAGCAAGGCGCTATGGATTGCGGTGGCCATTGGGCTGTTGTTCTCGGCGCTAAACATCTTCGAGGGCTACGATGCTTTTCTAAAGGCGGTAGAGGCTGTGAACGAATCCCGTGCTGACGGGTATGCTGTCAGTCTGGGATACTCCCTGTTTCGCGCATGGATGGGAAACACGGGCAGCTATGGTGCTGCCATGTTCTTCACCGTCTGGCCGGTGCTGGCGGCTATGGCCTTTGGCTGGTCGTATAACAATGAGCGGATCAGCGGCGTATACAACCAGATTGCCATTCGGGTTGGGAGAAAGCGCTATTTCACCGCCAAGCATACGGCGGTGTTTATCAGCGGCGGCATTGCGGTGGCGCTTCCGTTGCTCATTGATTTACTGGTGCTGGCGATGATTTATCCGGCTGATAGCAGCGGCGGTTTCAATAATTCCCATTTTCTGTGCGCTCTGAGCGAAGCCTCCCCATGGGGATACAGCCTTGCGTGGTGCGGTATGTGCTTTTTGTTTGGCGGAGCAGTGGCCTGCGTCTGCCATGTGGTGGGGACGTATTTACGGCACAGTGTGATGGTAGTGCTGACTCCCTATGCAATCCTCATTGCCATTGAAGCCCTGACCACTATGCTGCGAACAGCCATTGCGCCGCAAATCATCCGCTACACTATTTCCCCCTTTCAAATGGTTATTAACGGCGGCTGGGCGAATCCGGGCTGGCTGCTGTTCGGAACACTGATTATCATGACCCTTGGCTCCTACGCCATTGGCTATTGGCAGGTGAAGCGTCATGAGCTGGTTTAAGCTGTTGCGCCATGATATCCGTGCCGGACTGTTCCGGCGGCGATATCTGGTAGTTCCGTTTATTTTTGTGCTAAGCTGCATTTTTTGCGCGTTAAGACGTTTCCCTGAAACGGCTGCGGCCGGATGGATGGATCTTGTTCTGTTTTCCTTCAAGGGCATCCATCCGCTGCAACGTCCGGAGGATTTTGAGCTGCCCATCAGTTGGTTTGTGATTATGGCCGGAAGCCTGTATTTGCAGCTGGATTATCTGCTGGAGGATCTGACCGAGGCCGGACAGCAGGTGATCGTCCGCACCGTCAGCCGCCGGAGCTGGTTTCTGAGCAAATGCGTTTGGAATCTGCTGAGCTGCTGCCTGATCATGGCCCTAGGGCTGATAACGGCGCTGGTGTTCGCTCTGATGACCGGCGGCAGCATTAGCCTGTCCAACACGCCGGAGGTAACAATCTATTCTCTTGATTGGTACATGGAAGCACCCTTGACAGTGGCGCAGACTCTGTGGATTGGCGTTGGACTTCCGCTGCTGACCATCACAGCCTTTACCCAGCTGCAAATGACTCTGTGCCTGCTGTGCAAGCCCATATTAAGTTTCCTGATCAGCACCAGTCTGCTGGTTGCGTCGCTGCTTCTTAGCACCCCTTGGCTTCCCGGAAACGGGGCTCAGACGGTACGCAGCAGTCTGCTGGGAGGAACGCTGGAACCGTTGATTCTAACGGCGGTGTGTGGCGGTTTGCTGGTCACCGGCGTAGTGGTGGGCATGATTCGATTCCATCGAATGGACTTGCTGCGCTATGAGGAATGAGGAGGATATCTATGAAAATTGAGATTCAAAATGCTACCAAATATATCAAAAAATCGCTCATACTGAATCACGTTGACATACAGCTGGAGAGCGGCAAAATCTACGGTCTGCAAGGCCCCAACGGCGGCGGCAAGACCATGCTGATGCGGCTGATTTGCGGTTTGATCCGCCCCACCGACGGACAGGTGATGATTGATGGAAAACGTCTGGGAAAGGATATGGATTTTCCGGACTCTCTGGGCCTGATGATTGAAAATCCTGCGTTTTTGCCCAACTATACCGGCTTTGAGAATCTTTCGCTGCTGGCACGGCTGCGCCAGCGAATCGGTCCGGAGCAGATTCGTACCGCCCTTGCGGATGTGGGGCTTGCTCCTGATGACAAACGGAAATTTCGAAAGTATTCCCTCGGTATGAAGCAGCGGCTGGGCATCGCCTCAGCCATTATGGAGCAGCCAGAGTTGATTTTGCTGGATGAGCCCACCAATGCGCTGGATGACAGCGGCGTAGAGCAGATTTGCCAGCTGATTCGTCGGGAGCGGGACAGGGGCGCACTGGTGGTTATTGCCTGCCACGATGCCCCGATTCTGGAAAAGCTCAGCGATGAGATCTTCTACATCCACGACGGAATCGTGGAAAGGAAGGTGCGATTATGAGAAGGAAGGTCGTAAAGCTTACCGCCTTTTTTGTGGTATTTTCCCTGCTGGCCGGCTTGTGGTTCTGGCGCTATCAGGCGGTGCAGGAGAAGTATCGCACATATTACAGAACAGAGGAAAGCGTGTATTACGAAATGGGTGAATTCGTGACCATGGGGCCCTTCAATGCCTACAAGATGCGAAATATTGAGGGGTACAGCTTTCGTGTGGATGACTATCGGCTCGTCGATTATAGCACCTATCTGACCGAGAGGAACATGGCCGATCCGCTAGCGGAAACAGGGCAGATTATTCCGAATAAACTGATGCTGGTGACGCTGACCGTCCGCAATGATGATAATCATGCCGAGAAGGATTATTGGACCACAGGGTTTTCAATACATTCTGTTCGTCTGTCCGGAAGCGGCTTGGTGACCAGTATTACCAATGATTTATTCCTCGCACTGAATCCAGAATTGGAAGATTCGGTTCTATTCCTGGAGCTTGGGGAGGAAGTAACCATCACCCTTCCCTACGGCCTCAACAGGGAATACTTCAGCGACTGGACTTGGCACCATCTGAAGGACTACCAATTCAGCATATCCGTATCGGAGGTCAATGACGGTCACACCATTCGCAGGACTGTAAAACTGCACTGATGGATAACAAAAGGTTCTGCTGCTTTTGAACAAGTCCATTAAAAACGGACAATAGCCAAAAAGGACCTCCTATGGTAGAATTAAAACACTACCATAGGAGGTTTTGTTATGGCAAGGAGATATGAAAAAGTACAGGAGCTGTTTCCAAT
>SVME01000083.1 GCA_015067605.1 Oscillospiraceae bacterium | reverse complement strand
GCGGCTGCGGCGAGTGCCAGACTTCCTGCCAGTCTGCTTGCAAGACCAGCTGCGGTATCGCCAATCAGCAGTGCGAGAGCAAGTAATCGCAAACGCAAAATGCCGCCGGTAACGGCGGCATTTTTTCACGAGGAGATATAGATATGATACATCAATACAAATTAGGTGGCTACAACATCGTGCTGGACGTTTGCTCCGGCGGTGTTCATGTGGTGGACGAAGTAGCCTACCACATCATCGGCCTGTTTGAAAATATGGACAAGTCCGCCGTGCTGGACGCAACAGCAGAGGCGTTCCCCCAGCTTTCTACAGCAGAAATTGAGGAATGTTACAATCAGGTACAGGCCCTAAAGGAAGCCGGCAAGCTCTTCGCACCGGACACCTTCCAGCCCATGGCCGGCAAGCTGAAGCAAAAAACTGCCGGCGTTGTGAAGGCTCTGTGCCTGCACATCGCCCACAGCTGCAACCTTAACTGCGCCTACTGCTTCGCCAGCCAAGGCAAATACCACGGCGAGCGGGCGCTGATGAGCTTCGAGGTGGGCAAACGGGCGCTGGATTTTCTCATCGAAAATTCCGGCAGCCGCCGCAATCTGGAGGTTGACTTCTTTGGCGGCGAACCCCTGATGAATTTCCAGGTGGTTAAGGATTTAGTGGCCTATGCCCGTAGCATCGAAAAGGAAAAAGGCAAAAACTTCCGCTTCACGCTCACCACCAACGGCGTTCTGGTAGATGATGACGTAATCCAGTGGGCCAATCAGGAGTGCAGCAATGTGGTGCTTTCGCTGGACGGCCGGAAGGAAGTCCACGACCGGTTCCGGGTGGACTACGCCGGCAACGGCAGCTGGGAGAAAATCGTCCCCAAATTCCAGAAATTCGTAGAGGCACGTGAGGGTAAGAACTACTATATGCGTGGCACCTTCACCCACCACAACCCCGACTTCCTGAATGACATCCAGCAGATGCTGGATCTGGGCTTCAACGAGCTGAGCATGGAGCCGGTGGTCTGTGCCGCCGGTGACCCCTCCGAGCTGACCGAGGAGGATCTGCCCATCGTCATGGAGCAGTACGAAAAGCTGGCCCAGCTGATGCTCCAGAAGGACAAGGAGGGCAAACCCTTTACCTTCTACCACTACATGATCGACCTGACCGGCGGCCCCTGCATCTACAAGCGAATCTCCGGCTGCGGCAGCGGCACCGAATACATGGCCGTCACCCCTTGGGGCGACTTGTTCCCTTGCCACCAGTTCGTAGGCGACGACAAGTTCAAGCTGGGCGACATCTGGCAGGGTGTGACCAACAAGCCCATTCAGGCAGAATTCGCCGCCTGCAACGTCTATGCCCATCCGGAGTGCAAGGACTGCTGGGCACGGCTGTACTGCTCCGGCGGCTGCGCTGCCAACGCCTACCACGCCACCGGCTCCGTCACCGGTGTCTACGAATACGGCTGCAAGCTCTTCCGCAAGCGGATGGAGTGCGCCATCATGGTGGCCATCGCACGGGCTTTGGGGCAGTAATATGGACACTCCCATTTGCGAATTTGTAAACCGCTACCACCTCAGCAGCCCCATTCGGCTCCATATGCCCGGTCACAAGGGGCAATGCCTGACGGGTCTGGAGCATATGGACATCACCGAGATTGAAGGTGCCGACAGCCTTTACCATGCGGACGGCATCATCAAGCGCAGCGAGGAAAACGCCTCCCGCCTCTTTGGTTGCCCCACCATTTACTCCACAGAGGGTTCGTCCCTATGCATTCGCACCATGCTCCATCTGGTGCTGCTCCACGGCGGAGAGAACACGGTTATCGCCGCCGCCAGAAATGTCCACAGCAGCTTTGTCAGCGCAGCGGCCATGCTGGATTTGAAGGTGCGGTGGCTGTATCCGTCCCAGCCCGATTCCTATCTCTCCTGCAAGCTGGATGCGATGGAACTGGAGATTTTCCTCATCAACGAGCGGCCCACCGCCTTGTACATCACCAGCCCCGATTATCTAGGAAATATAGCGGATATTGAGGAAATTGCCAATATTTGCCACCGTCATAATGTGCTTTTGTTGGTAGACAACGCCCACGGAGCTTATCTGCGGTTTATCAATCCTTCCCTCCACCCCATGACGCTGGGTGCCGATTTGTGCTGCAGTTCCGCTCACAAGACCCTCCCCGCCCTCACCGGCGCTGCCTATCTGCATATCGCCCAATCCGCCCCGCCTATTTGTTACAATCAGGCAAAAAATGTTATGGCCCTCCACGGAACTACCAGCCCCTCCTACCTGATTCTCCAATCTCTGGACATGGTGAACGTTCATCTGGTCAATGGCTACCGTTTTCAGTTGAAGGAGCGAATCCGGCAGGTGCGCCATATGAAGGAGCGGCTGATGGAATACGGCTACGCCCTCACCGGCGACGAGCCGATGAAGGTGACTATTCTGGCAAAGGCTTACGGCTACACCGGCATCGAGCTGGCCGGTTTTCTGCGGCAGGAGGGAATTTACTGCGAGTACGCCGATCCGGATCATTTGGTGATGATGATGTCACCAGCCATCGACGAAACCCAATTGCAACGGGTCAGTCAGGTGCTGGCGGACATTCCTCGACGGCTAGCCATTACCGAAGGCCCTCCCGCCTTTCACCAATGCGAACAGGAGCGTTCCATTCGGGAAGCGATGCTGGCCCCCTGTCGCACCGTTCCAGCAGATCATGCACTGGGCAGGATTCTGGCCTCCCCTTCGGTGGGCTGTCCACCGGCAGTTCCCATCGCCATCTGCGGCGAGCGAATTGATTTAGCCGCTGTCCAGCGGTTTCGCTACTACGGCATCCAGCAGGTCACCGTCATGAGCGACTACGGTTGGTAAGAAAAAATACCGTTGCAGGGGTGATGCCCCTGCAACAATTGCTTTATAGCAAAATACCTCTTTATTTTTTTCTCGATTGTTGCTATAATATAAAAATAGTTTTTCTGTCATGGAGGTACTGAATGCGTATCGTCATCAAAATCGGCACCAGCACGCTGGCCCATCCCACAGGCCATTTGAATATCCGGCGGGTGGAGGAGCTGTGCAAAATCATCAGTGATATCAAAAATTCCGGGCAGGAGGTCATTGTGGTGTCCTCCGGCGCCATCGGCATGGGCGTGGGCAAGCTGGGGCTGCGTAGCCGTCCGACGGATATCCCTACCAAGCAGGCAGCAGCGGCTGTTGGCCAGTGCGAGCTGATGTATACCTATGATAAGCTGTTCAGCGAATACAACCATACCGTCGCCCAGCTGCTGATTACCGGCGACGACGTAAAATGCGAGGATCGACACGCCAATTTCAGCAACACCCTGAACCGGCTGTTGGAGTTGGGTGCGCTGCCCATCATCAATGAAAACGACACTGTGTCCACTAAAGAAATCGTCATCGGCGACAACGATACGCTGGCGGCCATTGTGGCAGAAAGCGTCAAGGCGGATAAGCTGATTTTGTTGTCTGACATCGACGGCCTGTACACTGCCGACCCCCACACAAATCCTGATGCAAGGCTAATCCATCGGGTCACGAATATCAATGACGTGATAGACCTTGCCGGCGGCAGTAACGGCAATCAGGGCACCGGCGGCATGGTCACTAAACTGCAGGCGGCGCAGATTTGTCTGGCCTGCGGCTGTGATATGGTCATCGCCAACGGCAATGACCCCGCGAACCTCTATGCCATTCTGGAAGGCCAAGAGGTGGGCACTACATTTACAGGAGGGGCACTATGAAGGATATGCTCAATGCCGCCAAGGCGGCGAAATTCGAAATCACCAAGCTGACCACTCAACAGAAAAATGATGCGCTAAACGCCATGGCCGATGCGCTGCTGGAATATGAGGCGGCGATTCTGGCCGCCAACGCTGAGGACATGGCTGCCGCCAAGGGCACTGTGTCCGACGTGATGCTGGATCGGCTCCAGCTGACCTCCGCCCGCATCGCCGGCATGGCCCAGGGCATCCGTGAGGTGGCGCAGCTTCCGGACCCGGTGGGACATATCTTGGAGGAAAGTACCCGTGCTGATGGGCTGCAAATCCGCCGTGTGTCCGTGCCTATGGGTGTCATTGGCATCATTTACGAAAGCCGTCCCAACGTCACCTCCGACGCAGCGGCTCTGGCCCTGAAGGCAGGCTCTGTCTGCGTTCTGCGTGGCGGCAAGGAGGCCTTCCGCTCCGCCAACGCCATCGTCAATGCTTTGCGAGCGGGGCTGAAAAGTCTTGGTATTACGGAAAACGCCGTAAATCTGGTGCAGGATACTTCCCGTGCCAGCGCCACGGCTCTGATGACCGCCAACGGCTATATCGATTTGCTGATTCCCCGTGGCGGTGCCGGACTAATCAACGCCTGTGTCCAGAATGCTACCGTGCCCTGTATTGCCACCGGCACCGGCATCTGCCATGTGTACGTGGAGAAGTCTGCGGATCAGGAAATGGCGCTAAATATCATTGAAAACGCCAAGACCAGCCGTCCCAGCGTGTGCAACGCCGAGGAGGTGCTGCTGGTGGATAAGGCCATTGCGGCAGAATTTTTGCCCAAGCTGCATCAGCGCATCGGACAGAAGGTGGAGCTGCGGCTGGATGAGCTGGCTCAGACCATCATCCCCGGCACTCCTGCCGGCGAGAAGGACTTCGATACCGAGTTCCTTGACTACATTCTTGCGGTGAAGTGTGTTGAAAATGTAGACGAGGCGGTTGCTCACATCGCCGCCCATTCCACCGGCCATAGTGAAGCCATCGTCACCACCGACGATACCGCTATCGCCGCCTTTACTACCGGCGTGGACAGCTCCGCTGTCTATGTCAACGCCTCCACCCGCTTCACCGACGGCGGTGAGTTCGGTCTGGGCTGCGAGATGGGCATCTCCACCCAGAAGCTCCACGCCCGCGGCCCCATGGGCCTGCGGGAACTGACTACCTATAAATACGTCATCACCGGACAGGGACATATCCGCTAAATTATCGTTTAGCGGTGTAAGATTGCTCCGCACCAAACTTGGCTCTCCCTCCGGGAGAGCTGGCAAAAATCTCTGATTTTTGACTGAGAGGGTGTCAAAACAATGATAGGACACCCTCTCCGCCCAGTGTGCGCACTGGTCACCTCTCCCAGAGGGAGAGGCAAGGGATTGTGCGTTACTTCGCCAAACAATAATTTACTGCACTAAAACACACCAAGGGCCGCTGCGTTTTGCAGCGGCCCTTATCAAATGTAGTTAGCGAATCACGCGGATGCGCAGAACGCCGTCAATCAGCTTCAGATGCTCCACGGCGGCATCGGACACCGGGCTGTCGATATCCAGGATGGTGTAGGCGTATTCGCCCTTACTGCGGTTGACCATGTCAGAGATGTTGATGTTCTCTGCGGCGACGGTGGAAGTGAACCGGCTCAGCAGGTTGGGGATGTTCCGGTGTAGGATGGTGATACGGGCGACCTTGGTGCAGATGCCCATATCGCAGGTGGGGAAGTTGACGGAGTTGACGATGTTGCCGTTCTCCAGGTAGTTCATCACCTGCTTGACTGCCATCTTGGCACAGTTGTCCTCCGACTCCTCAGTGGAAGCACCCAGATGGGGGATGGCGATAACGCCTTCCATGCTGGCGGTCTTGTCGTTGGGGAAGTCAGTGACATAACGCTTGACCTTGCCGGACTTCAGAGCAGCCTCCATAGCCTCGTCATCCACAAGAGCGTCACGGGCAAAGTTCAGGATAATAACGCCATCCTTCATCATAGCGATGGTCTCAGCATTGATCATCTTCCGGGTATCGTCCAGCAGGGGAGTATGTACGGAGATGATGTCGCACTGGGAGAAGATTTCCTCACGGGTCTTGACACGGACAATGTTGCTGTCCAGATGCCATGCGGCGTCAATGGAGATGAAGGGGTCGCAGCCGTAGACCTCCATGCCCAGCTTGATGGCGTTGTTGGCCAGAGGGCCACCGATGGCGCCGAGGCCGATGACGCCCAGCTTCTTGCCCTTGATCTCATGGCCGGCGAACTTAGACTTGCCCTTCTCCACCTTCTTGGCCACATCACCCTCGTCCTTGATGGACTGCACCCATTTGATGCCGCCAACCACGTCACGGCACGCCAGCAGCATACCGCACATAGCCATTTCCACGACACCGTTGGCGTTGGCACCGGGGGTGTTGAAGACCACGATACCCTTCTCAGCGCAGCGATCCAGCGGAATATTGTTGACACCGGCACCGGCACGAGCTACAGCCAGCAGCTTATTGGGCAGTTCCATCTCGTGCATCTGAGCAGAGCGAACCATAATGGCATCTGCATCGGCGGCGTTGTCGCAGGTCTGGTAATCCTCCGTCCACAGGGCAGTGCCCTTGGGGGAGATGGGATTGAGGTAATTTACGTTAAACACTGGGAATCCACTTCTTTCCTAAAAAATTTGCCCTTGTCGGCGGTTGAAAACCATCCGTCCGCTGTGGGCGTTCATATCCAGTAGGGCGATTATATACCATTTCAACAAAAAAGGCAACCCCTTTTTGTGAGAAATACAAAGAAAATCTTTAGTTAAACGATATTTGTCCGCCTAAGCCGGAAAAGTTCGGCTAACCCCTTTATTTTTCCGTCCAAAGCGTGTATAATGGGGGACGTATTTAACGAACGTAGTAAATGACTGATACCGGGAGGAACCTACATATGAAATACGGATTTATTGGCTGTGGAAACATGGGGGGCGCATTGGCTCGGGCGCTGACGCAAACCACAAAGGATTTGATTATCTCTGATCCTTCTCCTGCAGCTCAGCGGTTCGCAGAGGAACTGGGCTGCGCCTACGGCACCAATGAGCAAGTGGTCCAGTGCGATAGAATCTTTCTGGCGGTGAAGCCAAATATTGTGGAAAGCGTGCTGACCGCTTTGGCTCCGGCGCTGACACAGCGCAAGCCCCTGCTGATTTCCATGGCCGCAGGTGTGAAAATCGAAAAGCTCCAAGGCTGGGCGGGAACGGATTTGCCCATCATCCGCATCATGCCCAATACTCCCGCTGCTGTGGGCAAGGGCATGATTACCTACGATACAAACGCCCAGGTCACGCCGGAGCTGCTGGCGGATTTCCTTCAGGACATGGCCATGGCCGGCACCTTCGATGCTCTGCCGGAGAAGCTGATGGACGTGGCTACGGCGGTTGCCGGCTGCGGACCCGCTTATATGTATATGATGATTGAAGCCATGGCAGACGGGGCAGTGGTCTGTGGATTGCCCCGTGACAAGGCTATGCGCTATGCGGCGGCCACTATGGCCGGTGCGGCGGAGATGGTCTTGCGTACCGGTCAGCACCCCGGTACGCTGAAGGATGCGGTTTGCTCCCCCGGCGGCAGTACCATCGCCGGTGTACAGACGCTGGAGCAGCACGGCTTCCGAGGTACGGTGATTGACTGCGTTACTGATGCTTATCGCCGGACACAGGAACTGGGATAAGGTATTATATTGAAGCAACCGCCACGGGTTCACCCCGTGGCGGTTGCTTGGTTATTGGGAAGTGCTTATGCAAAGTATGCCTTTGCGTAGTAGCCGTAGACGGCGGTGGCGGCGCCGAAGGCCTCGCCGGAGGCGGCCACAGTCTCACAGTAGTTGCCAAGGCTGTAAGCGATGACGGGGCTGTAATAGGTGGTATCGCCAACGGTGTAGATGCCGGCGGTGTAGTA
>SVME01000082.1 GCA_015067605.1 Oscillospiraceae bacterium | reverse complement strand
GGGAGGTGCCGATAGCGATAGCCAGAGAGTCACAGCCGGTCTTGGCGACGAACTCCTCGACCTCCTCGGGACGGGTGTAGTGAGCGTTGTCAGAGGAAACGTTGACCTCGTCCTCAACACCGGCCAGAGCGCCCAGCTCAGCCTCAACGACGACACCATGGTCATGAGCGTACTCAACGACCTTCTTGGTGATCTCGATGTTCTCAGCGAAGGGCTTGGAGGAAGCGTCAATCATGACGGAGGTGAAGCCGCCGTCGATGCAGGACTTGCAGGTCTCGAAGCTGTCGCCGTGGTCCAGGTGCAGAGCGATGGGAATTTCGGGGCACTCGATAACAGCAGCCTCAACCAGCTTCACCAGATAGGTGTGGTTGGCGTAAGCACGGGCACCCTTGGAAACCTGCAGGATAACGGGGGACTTCTCCTCCTTGCAGGCCTCGGTGATCGCCTGAACGATCTCCATGTTGTTGACGTTGAAAGCACCGATGGCGTAGCCGCCGTCGTAGGCCTTCTTAAACATCTCGGTAGTAGTTACAAGAGCCATTGGAATCAATCCTTTCTAAATTCAGCGACCTCGGTCGCATTTATGCGCCTACATTATAGCATGGCTTCGCTGTTTTTTCAACATAAATATTTTAATTGATGAATCTATGATATTTTCACCAGTGAATATATGGGGAAAATTATACAAAATACCTATTTACGTTTGGGGGGAAATATCGTATAATGGGGGAGCGAATACATAAAAATAATAAGGAGTGTTTTGAAATGAAACTTTCCCCTCTTCAGACTGCAAGATACCAGTACAGCCCCAAGCTGCCCGGGATGCTGAGAAACGGTATCTCTGAGATTTGCGTTAAGAACGGCGATGCCACCGAGAGCGTTGCGGATCAGGAGAAGATCAAGGCGCTGTTCCCCAACACCTACGGCAAGAACGAAATCGTTTTCCAGAAGGGTCAGAACACCAGCGAGGCTAAGAAGCAGGTCGTTGGCGTTATCCTGTCCGGTGGTCAGGCTCCCGGCGGCCACAATGTTATCTGCGGCCTGTACGATGCCCTGAAGGCTACCAATCCCGAGAATGTCCTCATCGGCTTCAAGGGCGGCCCCAGCGGTCTGCTGGACAATGATTTCATCGTCTTTGAGGACGACTACATCAATCAGTACCGCAATACCGGTGGCTTCGATATCATCGGCTCCGGCCGCACCAAGCTGGAGACTCAGGAGCAGTTTGCTGTTGTGGTTGAGAACTGCAAGAACCACGGTGTCAACGCTTTGGTCATCATCGGTGGCGACGACTCCAACACCAACGCCGCTGTGCTGGCTGAGTACTGCGCTGCCCACAATACCGGTATTCAGGTCATCGGCTGCCCCAAGACCATCGACGGCGACCTGAAGAACGAGGACATCGAGTGCTCCTTCGGCTTCGACACCGCCACCAAGACCTATTCCGAAATCATCGGCAACATCGAGCGTGATGCCAACTCCGCCAAGAAGTACTGGCACTTCGTCAAGGTCATGGGCCGCTCTGCTTCCCACGTTGCGCTGGAGTGCGCTCTGGAGACTCAGCCCAACATCTGCCTGATTGGCGAGGAAGTCGCCGCCAAGAAGATGTCTCTGGCTCAGATTGCCGATTACATTGCTGATTCCGTGGCTGCCCGTGCCGCTAAGGGCTGGAACTTTGGCGTTGCCATCATCCCCGAGGGCATCGTTGAGTTCGTTCCCGAGTTCTCCGTGCTGATTGCTGAGATCAACGAGCTGCTGGCTGGCCAGAAGGCTGACGCTTTTAACGCTTTGGCCACTTGGGCTGAGAAGTACGCCTTCATCGAGAACGGCCTGACCAAGGAGTCCATGGCTGTGTTCGCCATCCTGCCCGAGAACATTCAGCAGCAGCTGTTCCTGGAGCGCGATCCTCACGGCAACGTGCAGGTTTCCCTGATTGAGTCCGAGAAGCTGTTCTCTCAGCTGGTCAAGAACAATCTGGCTGAGCGTAAGGCTGCCGGCACCTACAACGGCAAGTTCTCTGCGCTGCATCACTTTCTGGGCTACGAAGGCCGTTGCGCATTCCCCTCCAATTTCGATGCTGACTACTGCTACTCTCTGGGCTACAACGCCTTCATGCTGATTCAGTACGGTTACACCGGCTATCTGTCCAAGGTTTCCAACCTGTCCAAGCCCGCTGAGGAGTGGGTGGCTGGCGGTATGCCCATCACCAAGATGATGAACATCGAGCGCCGTCACGGTGCTGACAAGCCTGTTATCCGTAAGGCTCTGGTTGAGCTGGAGGGTGCACCCTTCAAGTTCTTCGCTGAGAACCGTGCCCTGTGGGCGGTGGAGACCTGCTTTGTCTACCCCGGTGCCATCCAGTACTTCGGACCTGCTGAGGTCTGCGACCTGACCACCAGAACTCTGGCTCTGGAGAAGGCCTAATTCAACACCTAAAAAACCACGGGCAATCGCCCGTGGTTTTTGTGCCATTTTGCGCCGAAAATTATCGTTTAGCACATTTAGCGCCGTAGGTGCGATACCTTCCCCCGGGGGGAAGGTGGTTCGGGCATTGCCCGAACCGGAAGGGGAACGGCGATAACTGAAATGTTGTAACAAGTCTGAAAAGATGCAAAACCCTTCAGCTTTCTGCCCGTATTCCCCTTCAGTCACCGCCTACGGCGGTGCCAGCTTCCCCTCGGGGGAAGCGATGCGGCTTCGCCGCAAAAGCGCCAAACGATAATTTAGTAAAAAAGGGTGCAAAAGAGTGTGAGCATTTGGGAGTAAGTGCCGTCTAATAAGTGAAAGGACAAGGGAAGGGGGGATACGATGGATGCAGGCACATGGAGCTATCAACGGTTTCTGGATCGATGATGTAAACGAAATTGAGAGCATCTATCTGGAAACCGGCGGCCCCATCCAGCTTGGTTTCGTTCCCGGTCTGGAGGAGGACACAAACGTACACGATGAGTGGCGCTATTTTCTGAATGAGCTTGAGGTAAAAAAATGCTATTACCCAGAGCGAGGCGGCGTTGGCTTTACAATTATCCCCAACGGACTTGTGTCAGGCAATATCAACATCGAGGATGCGGATTTATCCCAGCTTAGCGACTATATCAAAATTAATGTAGCTTTCAAGGATGGCACGGTGGAAAACCACCTGATTGATATCCTTGTCACCCGTGATGGGCAGATGAGTGCCATCTACCGTGGACAGCCCGTAGGAGTGTAAGCTTCCTTTTTATGAATGAACGCCGCCCACCCGGGCGGCGTTCGTTGCAGTTTGAATAGAACTATAAATTATCGTTTAGCGGCGAAGCCGCCAAAGCCTTCCTCTGATGAGGGAGGTGGCCCGAAGGGCCGGAGGGAGAGAAAAAGTTCGGTTTATCTCTCCCCCAGTCAAAAATCAGCTTTTGAGAAGCTGATTTTTGACACATAGTATTTGTTCGATTGCCGCTGGCAATCGTTCATTTACAATCGCTACGCTACCCTCGTCATAAGCGCCCGCAGGCGCTATGCAAGCGAGCAACCGCCGCATAGCGGCGGCTCTTGGCGAGTCGCAGAGGGGGCCTTTGGGCGCTCCCGCGCCAGTGCGCTAACCGATATTTTATAATTCTTTGGCAGCTCTTGCCAAGGGAGAGCCTAGGCGACTTCAATGCCAGTACAATCTATCGCTGTAAAATGGATGATCCTCCATATTCATACAATTCCTACGGAACGAGGGAGGGGATACGTCAAAATATACAGATTTCATACAATGCATTTATGATATTTGTTAAAAATAATACCGACTTCTTGATTTTGTTTTCGCTCTTCTGTAAAATAATACAGAATAACGATTCGGGAGGAAACAATATGAAGAAACTCGCAAAAGCCTTTATTGCGGTGTGTCTGTGTCTGACTATAGTGGTCGGTTTCATTCCGGCGATGCCGCCGGCTGTCACTGCGGAAGCCGCCACCACCACAATCGCCGCACCATATGGTAGCTACACCAGTGTTAATCTTGTACCTACCCAGAGCGGATGTCCCGCTATGCAGGGCATGGACGTAGATAATACCTATCTGTACTGCGCAAAGATCAATACCACCACCGAAACCTCTGCTACCATTGCCCGGATCCATAAGGATACGGCAGAGATCACATGGCTGAAAAACAGCGCCACCGGCACCATATACTTCAGCCAGCTTGCCCATGCCAATGACCTTGCTGTCACCACCGTTAACGGTGTCAAGACTATGTTCGTGGCCACCGGCGGTGCCGGCAAAGGTCCGTACAGCCTTGTTCGTTTAGCGTTCAACGGCACTACCCTGACCGAGGTGGCTCACTACAACGTCAAGCTCAATGGTACGGAAACGTATCTTGCCGGCGTGAAGGTTATGAGCGTCAACGATTCTGAGGTCGAGCTGCTTCTAAAAAGCGGCAACAAAATGTTCACCGCTACGGTCGGCGCAAATCAGGCCAGCAGTGATGTGGCGCTGACCAGCTTATGTACTCTTGATTTTTCCGCTGTCAACTTCGGCGGTACCGTCAAAGATATTTCCGACTTTATCATACAGGGCTTCGGCTACTACGACAATAAAATCTTCGTCCCCATGTCCGGAAATAACGATACCGGCAACACCAACAACGTCAGCGTTATCGTCTGCTTCGACATCAACGGTGCTTCCGGTACCATCAAGAACGACCCCAGTATGTCCGTCTGGATTACCGATTCCACCTATTTGGATTTGTTTGAAATCGAGAGTTGCGCCATCTGCCCCAGTGATGGTAAGCTGTACTTTGCCACCAATCGTCGGCAAACCTCCTCCGACGGTGCTTCTGATGGCGTCCATTATGTGAAAAACTACATTTACAGTCCCTCCACCGGTGATTCCCCTGATTCCAGCAACTACCGCTGGGAAATCGGTGACGGCGTCCTCAAGTCCGTTACCGACGGCGGCGCTATGTACAACCACCCCATCCAGCATCTGGGCAGCATTTCCGGCAGCACCATCACCGGTGGCCGGTTCAGTCTGGATCAGACCGTGTACCTGAACCACGACCAGCCTTGGGTCATTGAATGGAAGTCCTCCAGCTGGACCAGCAACAGCATGCTGCTGTCTACCTACTCCATAAGTGGCTACGAGGGAAACCGGTTCCTGTTCCGCCGAAACAACAGCGATTTGATTGCCATCGGCGAGCGTAGCGGCAACCAGTATAACAACTACGGCATCAAGCTTTCCGATTGCGGCGTGGACGGCTCTAAGACTCACGTCTACCGTTTGGAAAATCGAATCAACGATGACGGCTCCAACATGGTCTACCTGCTGGTGGACGGCAAAGAGCTGGGCGCTATGAACAACTACTATATTGCAACCACTGCCCAAGGCACCACCTCCAACTGGCTTTCCGGCAAAGACTTTGCGTTCTCCTACATGGGCACCCCTCAGCATCCCATGAGCTGCACCATGGAATATATGCAGATTTGGGACAGAGGAATCCTGAGTCAGGTAGACGAGCCCAGCATTTACCGCTGGGAAACACAGTCCGATACCTTCACCAATGTGGAGCAGTTCGGCCTGACCTCCAACGTCACCACCAAGCTGAGTGGCTCCTGCACCAATGGTGTGTTCACTGGCGCTCATTTCAGCATTGAGGAAGAAATGGTGCTGCTTCACGACCGGCCTTGGAGCGTGGAGTGGAAGTCTGAGGGCTCTGGCAGTTCCCGCTTTATTTCCACCTATGGCTCCAGCCGCCTGACCCCCTACGTAGTCAACGGCAATCTGATTGGTATAGGCTATTGGGACGGCGCTCAGTACAATAACTACGGTGTCAAGCTGTCGGATTACGGCATCAACTACGAACTGTCCCATGTTTACCGTATGACCAATAAGGTCAGCGCCGACGGCACCAACATGGTCTACCTGTCCGTGGACGGGGTGGAGCTGGGTGCCATGAACAATCTCTATTACGGCGGTACCTTCCAGCGCGCTGATGCCAACTGGATTTCCGGCAAGGACTTCACCTTCGGATATGTCGGCACCTTCCAGCACCCAATCACCAATTTCACCGTGGATTACCTGCAGGTCTGGGAGAATGGCATCCCTGCCGAGCACGAATCTACCAATTACCGCTGGGAAACCCAATCCAACACCCTCGCCACTATCACCAATGGATTTACCCAGAATACTGCCAGCCAGCTGGAAGGTTCTATTTCCGGTGGTATATACAGCGATAGCTTCTTCCGGCTGGAAAAATCCGTTGTGCTGTTGCACGACAAGACATGGAGCGTTGAATGGCAGTCCGAGGGCGACTGGAAGGACACCTCCAACGGTGCTATGCTGCTGAGTGGCTCTGAATATTCCAATGCGCTGCACAGTCCTTATCTGTATCGCCGCAACGGCAGCAACATCATCGCCCTCGGCGAACGGGCCGACGGCTACCACCAGAACTACGGCATCAAACTGTCCGACTACGGCATCGACGGCACTGCAGCCCATACCTATCGGCTGGAAAACCGGGTCAACGCCGATGGCTCCAATATGGTCTACCTGTTGGTGGACGGCGTGGAGCTGGGCGCCATGAATAACCACTATCAGGGCAGCACCGCCACCGGAACCACCTCTAATTGGGTGTCCGGTAAGGATTTTGTATTTAACTACATTGGTAATTCCGGTTTCTCCGTAGGCAATTGCTCCATCGGCTATCTGCAAATCAACGAGGGCTGTGTCCATAAGTTTGGCCCCTGGCTCTCCAGCGGAACGTCCTGTACTACCGACGGAAGCCGAAGCCGCACCTGCAGCATTTGCGGCTTCGTAGAAACGGAAGTGGTTTCCGCCACCGGACATAGCTACAAGAGCGTGACCACTGCCCCCACCTGCACCACCGGCGGTTACACCACCTATACCTGCAGCATCTGCGGCGATACCTACAAGGGCGATACCGTCCCCGCCACCGGCCATAGCTATATCTCTGTGGTCACCAATCCTACTTGCACCACCGAGGGCTATACTACCTATACCTGCTCCACCTGCGGTTATAGCTACACCAGCGATGCCACTGCTGCCACCGGTCACAGCTATACCGCCGTGGTCACTGCTCCCACCTGTACCACCAGCGGCTATACCACCAACACCTGTGCTTGTGGCCATAGCTACACCTCTAATCAGCAGTCCGCTCTGGGTCATAACTACACCGCTAAAGTAACCAAGCCCACCTGTGTAGAAGCGGGCTTCACTACCTATACCTGCAGCCGCTGTAGCGACAGCTATATGGCCGATAACGTATCTGCTAACGGTCACAGCTATGTGGCCAAAATCACTGCTCCCACCTGCACCACGGCTGGCTATACCACATATACCTGCTCCGCTTGCGGCGATAGCTACACCGGCAATCAGGTTGCGGCCACCGGACATAGCTATGTGAACGGTGTCTGTACTTCTTGCGGCGCAAAGGATTCCGGTTATGTACCGGCGGTCAAGGTTCCCACCCTGACTCTGAGCTACCCCACTCTGGCCTTCGAGGCTGAGATCCTGTACAACGCCTACTTCACCGTCAGCGACGCTTCCAGCATTGTCGAGATGGGCATGATTACCTTCTCCTCTCGCCTGACCAACGGCACCATTGCCGATGCCGTGGAGATCATCCCCGGCTACACCACTTCCGGCTCCAGCTACATCGTCAGCTCCAACGGCATCCCCGCCAAGAATCTGGGCGACGCTCTGTACTTCAAGGTCT
>SVME01000081.1 GCA_015067605.1 Oscillospiraceae bacterium | reverse complement strand
TAGCCGTTGATCTGTTTCTGCCGGTAAAGATACCGGATGCGCCATTTCTCGCAGCCGATGCCGCCGGAATTGCACCGCTGGGTACAGCCCACACAAGGGTCTGGATAATGGCGGGTCATAGGTTTCTCCCCTCAATCAGAGCCACCAGCCTGTCCGCATTCTCCAAAGTGCGCTCCTTTCGGTACGCAGCTCGGGCAAGTTCCGTCAGTTTAATCTGTTCTGCCCATTCCTTGCCCATCTGGTCGTTGAACTGATACATCCGGTAGTTATCCAACAGCCTTTTCTTCTCCCTTGTCGCTGCCACCTTGTCCACAATGCCTCTCTTAAACTGGTCGTAAAGCATCCGCAGTTCTAGAAATAAAACCTGATCCGGATACTCAAGACCATCCGGCATCTCACCACCAGCCATGGCAATCCTTTCATAGGGCAGGGTTACGCCGGTTCTTTCAGATTCAGATACCATGTCAACACCTCCACAGCCTGCCGCCAACCATAGCAAACAGCGGTCGCATATCCATTCGCTTTCATGTGTTCCAGCCACCAAAGCTGTTCAGTGGATGCTCGTCCGCCGGTCTTTTTCATCTCGATGAATAAGCCGTGATACTTTCCCGAGGGAAACGGCAACATCAAGTCCGGAACTCCAGGCTTGACACCCATCCGTTTCAGGTTTGCCGCCTGAATCTTGTCCGCGCGCTCGTTTGGCACATGGAATAGAAATTTCAGTTCCGGATAGAGCTGCCGCACAGAGGGCTGTTGGGTCCATTTAATCAGGGCAATCTGTTCTTGCTGTTCGGTCATTGCTGCCACTTTCCCCCTCCTTCCAGTACTCCACATACTTTGCGTAGGTTTTTCCAACCTTCTCTTTCCCCTGCCGGACTGTATAACCATTTCTGGCAAGAATGGTCACAACAGCATCCCGGTCTTGAGGTTGGCTGATATATACTTTCATTGATTTCATGACGTTCTCCTTCCGCCGAATACACGATTCAGAATCTGACTGGCTTGCAGCCGGTTCAACCCTTCAACATCGAAATCCTTAAACTTCCGCTGGATGATTTTCAATTGTTTCTCAGTAGCCGGTTGTTTTCCCCAGCCCTTGACTTTATCCAAATCCCATAGCATACTGGCATCGGAATAGTTATCCTGAAGGGCTTTGTAAGCTCTGTCCAACGCCACCTGGTATCCTACAGTTTCACCGCCCAACTGAACACAGCCCAGAGCATCCGGTGCCGGAATCGTGATGCGCCTGTTGTTAGGCAAAGAGCAGATTAGGCGACCATCCGGCATCTGGAAGTAATTGACCCCATGGAGGTTGTAGGACATCCCCTTTGCCCACAGGTCAACGATTTGGACGTTTCGAATCCAGCTCTCCGGGCAGTCCGTAGCCATGACGGCTTTGTCAGGCAGCTCGAACAACGGGCCTTGTAGCTGATCCGCTTTATTGGCCGGGACGTTCTTCATATCGATGCCTAGTAGCGACGGCGCCGTACATAGACTTGCTTTGCCTGTCACGCCAACGCAGTCGATTAGGATTAACTTTTCTTTATCGGGATGCTGACGCAGGCCACGTCCGACCATCTGGGTGTACAGGCTCTCTGACTGAGTAGGCCGTGCAATGATAACGGTCTCGACCAGCGGCATATCTGTGCCCTCGGTAAACACCATCACATTGACAATGCAGGGAATCTCCCGGTTTGTAAATCTCCGAATAATTTCCGCCCTGTCCTTGGTCTTTCCGGTCACCACAACGGAACCGGGGATGCGCCTGGATATTTCCTCCGCCTGATGGACGCTGACAGCGAAAATCAGAGTTGCGCCCTTGGCGTATTTCTGGTATGCTTCTGCTATAGCATCTGCCGTGCCGTCCATAGCCTCATCCAATTCACCAGGGGCGTAATCACCATGTCGGGTGTGGACTGCACTCAGGTCATACCCGATGTTAGCTCGGAGACAGTAGATGTCACACAGAAAGCCACTCTGAATAGCCCAGCGCAAATCTCTCTGGAAGATGATTTCAGAGAATACATCATCCAGCTTTGTCTTGTCCCCTCTGTTGGGAGTAGCTGTAAACCCGATGTGCTTGTCTGGAGTAAAATGGTCGTAGATTTTCCGATATGTACTCGCCGCTGCATGATGGGCCTCGTCTGTGATGATCTTGTCGAACTCATCCGGGGCAAAGCGATTAAGTCGGTTAACTAGGGATTGTACGCTGGCTATTACGACATCTTCACCATGGCTGCGCTCTGCGGCAATCTCAAAGCCAACAGGACAGTCATAGTATCTGGCAGGCTGCCTGACCAGCTCCTCACGATGAGCAAGCACCAGTACCCGTCCATGCCGAGGAATGTGGGTAAAGGTCGCCGTCTTGCCGCAGCCTGTGGGCATCTGCACCAGATAGGAACCGGAGGGTTTGGATTCGATGATATCGATACACTCTTGCTGGTAATCTCGAAGTTGTATTGCTTCCACCTCCCTGTGTGGGATGTGTGGGAACGTGGTGGGAACCAACCTCCCACACATAATCGTTTGAAAATGTTTCGTTTTTACTTTTCTATTACTAAAAATGCAAAGTATAGTTATGTTTTTTGTTGCGTGAATTTTAAGTGTGGGAATGTGGGAGCATTTTCGCACATTTCCTTATAGGGGGAAATAAATGCTCTATTTTTAACCCCTCACATATATCCTCTATATATACTTACATAGGGTGTCCCACATCTCCCACATTCCCACATTTTCAGAGCCTCCAACATTTATGATTCAAAATACCAACATCAGTTCCATTGTTTCCTAAATAACAGAACTTTTTGATCACAAATGATGTGGGAGAAATGTGGGAAAAATCACGTTAAAGTGGGAGCGAGACCTCCTCAGAAGACTCATCTGGCGGCTCCAGACGCAACCAAACGCATTGTGGCGTTGTTCTTCCGATGCGTTTGGTCTTCGTGTAGCCCTTGCCGGACCGAGTCTCTATCAGCTTGTTCGCCCTGAGATAACTGAGGGTGGCCGATGTGGAATAGCCTGCATCCTGTAGCATCCGATCGAACACACCCCGGATGATATAGGCAACATCGCCCTCAAGCACTCCGTAAACCTCTCCGGTGGCCGGAGTTTCATCCGTATTGAAGTGGTTGACATTGGATGCCACCCAGTCGCAAAGATGATTGTAGGCCCTTCTACCGGCTGATACAGCCTCTCTGGATGCAAGGAACTCTTGGATATCCTTGACCGTCAGTTCCATATCGTCCTTGAAAATCCATGCCGTAGCCATCTGGTCAGCGGTAATAATCGCCGCCGCAGCCATGGCTTGCTTTTCGGTGGAATCACCTTGGAGTAGTTCCTTGTAGTTATCCTGATACATCTCCCGGACAATCTCCTGCGTCTTCTCAGAGGCATACAGTTTATCCACGAAGATGCGACCAGCAAAACCGTAATTGCGCTTCAGAATGCTGGAAATCCGCTGACCATCCTTGATGACCCTTGAATTTGCCGTACACTCGATGTCAATAACACGGTTGACTGCACCGGCACCGGATGAGGCATTGGTCAACGGCGATTCGCCGGTGGTCAGGAAACAGCAGCTCCATGTGGGTGTCAGCTCCACACCACCGTTCCGCTTTCCTCGTGTCCTGCCAACGCCCTGAGCCAGCTGGTACACATCAAAGTTAGGCTTTCCTCGGCTGTCCTTTGTCAGCTGGAGTTCGTCCATACAGTATGGCAAATGGTTCAAAAAGGCCGCTGTCTTCTCTTGACCTACCTGTGTAGCATTGAAGGTCTGAACATAGCTGCCAAGGGCAGGATTGCCCCAAACGGAGGCGGCCAGCATCAGAGCGACCGTCTTGCCGGTGCCGGAATCAACGCCCCACAAATGGACGAAGAATGGTAGCGAGCCAACCAGCGATAGGATTGGAGACGCAAAGGATGCTGCCAGAAGGATACGCGCCGTAACGGACATCTTCCGGCACTCCAGAGCTGTTTCAAACCATTTCGTATGGGAGCCAGATTCTTTGATGAAGCCGTAGAGGTTTCGAAAAGTGGTGTCGCCATCAAAGATCAGGCCTTCCACAAAGGGTGAGAACCCTTCCCCCGGTATGTAACCCAGCCGTCCAATGGATTGCCGCTCCGGAATCACATCGTAATTGAAGTTTTCCATATCGTTCAGATAGTCCACCAGAACAGATGCGCTGGTGCTGGTAACGGAAATACCCTGACTGGCCAGAGCGGTAATGTTCCGGGAAGTTGAAATGGTATCCTTGCCAACGATGGTAGTCTGCCACTTCTTATCTCTGCCGGACCGCTTGTACGCCAGCCGCACCTTGACCTCTCCAGTGTCGATATTCACCAACCGCTCCACTGGCATAATCGGATGGGCACAAGCGCACTCCCGACCACCGTTGGGCGTATCCCGATAGATACCCCAATCCATGGATTCCCATGTTCCACAGTTCAGCTCGATTTCCTGACCATCGAACTCCGTCTGATTGGGAATCATGTTCCGACGCTTTGCGTCCAGCTGGGCTTTATTGAATTTCTGGAGCATTCCCTTGAAGCTCTTGAAGCCGACCGCCTTTGCATTGGCCTCCATCTTTACCTTCGCCATTTCATAAATGAATGGCGAACCACGCAGCTCATACAGCTTTTCGTAAGGATCCGGCGTACAAAAATCTTCTGCCGAATAATCATAGTCAGGCACAAGGCTCAGCTCCGCCGTAGCAGGATTCACTTTATTCAGTTCTTCTGTTTGCTGGAGCATTCCTTCACATCCTTAAAACGGCAGCTGGGCATCGTCATCATCCAGCGTGGCAAAATCAGATACAGAAGCCGCATGGTTGGCAACACCGTTGTCAAAATTGCCGCCAGAGTTGCTATTCTTTGAATCGCCGAAGTAAACGTTATCGGCCACGACTTCGGCGGTGCGACGCTTGTTGCCATCCTTATCAGTCCAGCCGCGAATCTGCAGCCGGCCGGAGACTGCTACCATGCGACCCTTGGAGGCGTACTTGGAAACAAATTCCGCAGTATTGCGCCACGCAACGCAGTCGATGAAATCAGTCTCTTTTTCGCCGCCGTCCTTGCCGGAGAAATCCCGGTCAACAGCCACGGAGAAGGATGCCACCGCAATACCGGAACCGGTGCGGCGAAGTTCAGGGTCACGGGTCAGGCGCCCCATAATGGTGATGTGGTTAAGCATCGAAGGACACCTCCTTGTAGTCGTAGATGCCCGTCAAGCGTTTGGTAGCCCGACAGTAAGCGCAACGCTCGCACCGGATTGGAGGTATCTCCCCCTCTTTGATTGCTTGGTAGCGGGGGGCATTGTCCTCCACCTCTGCCAGTTTGGCAGCCAAATCCGCATCAGGGATGTACAGGGCCGCCAAATCCGGCGAATCCTCTTTGGTGCCAACCGCCAGAATGAAGGGCAGCATATTCCCCTCGATTTCTTGATAAATTGCCCCCTGAAGGTCGTAACCCCACGCCTCCACGAATGGAATCTTGCGGTGCTCCTCGTCAGACCATACGTTACACAAATCTCGCATAGCCTTTTGGTCCACAATGGCACCATCACACATTCCCATGGCACCTGCTGTCTCGGGAAATTCCTTCACGATTTCATTGCAAGTCTGAGCATCCAGCAAACTGTCAATTCTGATTTTGAAAGGCACTCCAGCAATGTAACCGGTGCGGATAACCTGCTTTCTGCCGGACATGAGCATGGAATACAGTTTATCCTGCTCCATGCGCGCAATTACCCTCTGCGCACCAATGTACTCGGCTTTCAGTGTTCCATCGCGCTTAAAAATTTCCGGGTGCTTCGTGCGATATTCATCCATCTCGCCGGCGAAGTGAGCGTCAATGTATCCGCCCACCAATAACGCTGTGGAAGTTCCAGATGAATATTCGCCCTTTAACTCAGCGAGAGCCGCCGCCTCGCATTTCTGGAAAGCCTTGAACTGGGTAGACCCCATATAGGCCATCTGGATATCAGAATCATAATAATTCTGGCTCGTCACTTCCGGGAGCGGTCTGTTTGGGCTCATCGGGTACCTCCTTGTTATCTTCATCCGTTACTGGAGCAGTCGCTCGCTTCTGGGCGCACTCAGCACACAGCGGTACGCCGTATTTCTTAGTGGTGTATCCAGCCAGCCACCGGGCATCCTTGCCCATTGCAGGCTGGATTTTTCCGCAACAGTCCGTACAGTCAGGAACTGGCTGGGCCTGTGCAATGCGGGGCTTGAAGGGTCTGACGCGAACTGCATTGACCACATCGCCAAAGGCCTTGATGCCCTTCTCAATGTACAACTGCAGTTTTACGCTGGGCCAGTCCTCAATGTGCGGAGAACCGGCCACCTTCTCAATGTTCTTAGACCGTGCCACGTTCAGAATCATGGGCTTATTCCCGGGCTCCTGCCAGTGGATAACGGATTTTTTAGACTTACCTTCCGCAGTGGTAACAACTTCGTCGATATTGACACGGGCGATGGTCAAAACTTTCTCCTCGCCCTCTGCAAAGTCCGCCTCGCCCAAATAATTGGGGTCGGAGACTACCTTCTTCCAATGGGTCTTTTCTGCCATTTATGCTTCCTCCTTGCCGGTAATCGCACGAATCGTGTTCTGCACGATGTTCAGTACAATCACACATTCCTCATAGGTCATAGCCAAATCTGCCTTGACCAACTGGTCTGTGATCTTTTGAGCCGATTTCATCAGATTCGCCATTCGACAAGTGGGAATATATCGTCCGGTTCTATTGGCAATTTCATCGGCCTCACGTTTGATGTAGTCAGCGGTGGAGCTCATCAAAACACCTCCAGACTATCGGTGCAATGGGTACCATTGGACACGCAGTTCTCGCAGTAGAGCTTATCGTCCAGCTCGGTGTATGTATCATAGGGATACAGACTGCCGCCGCACTGATGGCAGTGGGGGAAGGCTTCGCACTTCTCGTCCCAAGCTTCCTCACGAAGCTCTGCCTGTGTGGCAGGGTCAGAAAGATTAGCTAGACGCATCGTCGAAATCCTCCCTTGACCGGTCGTGGCGATAATAATTCATTGCGATACGGATAGGGGTGCGAGCGGCGATACGGTCATAATCGCTACTGCCAACCTCGACGAATGCGGTGGTAAGTACGACACCCAAAGACCCGTTGTCCAGCTCCACGATACCGCCCTCCCGTACGATATCATGATGAAACTGAGCGATTTCGATGCCGTTACCCGTTTTGACGGTGAGCAAATCGACGAATGTATGCTTACTCATTTGACTTTTCCTCCAATATTTGATATATTGGGAATGGTCTACATTCCCGTGCCACTGTCAGAGGTTCCAGCTCTGGCGGTGGCTTTTTTATTCCTCCGGCGACAGGTCGATACAAGCCTTTGCAAACTCGATGGATGCTATATACCGCCGGGCGTGTTCATTGTGGCCATGGGTCTGGTGTACTTTTTCTGCGAATGCCTCGATACTGCCACGGAAACAGCCGCAGGCAACGAAGATTTGTAACGACTTCGTACGGAAGAATGTGGTGACGCCGTTTCGGCTGCCAATGGGGCCAACAGTCAGATAATGGGCAGTCTTGCAGACCAGAGCCTCGCCGTAGACCTGAGCCTCGCCGTAGACCTGAGCCTCGCCGTAGACCTGAGCCTTGCCGCAGACCAGAGCCTTGCCGCAGACCCAGGCATTGCCCCAGACCTTGGCATTGCCCCAGACCTGAGCCTCGCCGTAGACCTGAGCCTTGCCGTAGACC